>JAYWHV010000173.1:0-12933 GCA_043777615.1 Burkholderiales bacterium
CGCGGTCCCAGGTTTTGCGCTTTCCCCTGAGATTGGGATTGCGATTGCCCGCCAAATTGCTGCAGCTGAGTCTGAAACTGAGTTTGAAGCTGACTCGGTATCGCCTCCGACCAAGCAAGCATCTCATCGAAATGTGAAAACGGAGGCGGTTTGATGGTGTGCATAAGCGAATAAAGTGGCTGTAGAGAGATCGGGGGCGTTTGGCTTCGAGAAGGCGCAACAGCAGCGCGATCTTGGTGCAATAGTAAGCAAACCGTGTGCCGTTGTCTTTTTGTCATGAAAAAGCTTGACGCCAGCGAGTTGCAGGGCTTGTGCGCGGCACTCCGTCAAGGCCACAAGCTTTTGCGCTACGTTGCGCCGTACACGAAACAACATCCATACGAGAAGCAGCGCGACACCGGACGCCAGCGCCGCCTTGGCCAACGCTTGGAGCATAGCTTGCAAATTCCGGCTTTCCTGGCTCTCGGCGATGGCATGTTCGAGCGCGCCGACGGCGCGTTGCGCCAAAGCCCCGGTCGATTCATCCTGCACCCGGTTGGCATCGTTGGGCGTGACAAAGAAAGTGGTCGCGTCGTTGATCTGGACCATGATGCCCGCCGCTTCCGCTTTTTGGCTGACCCGGTACGGTCCCGGCAGCTCCAGCTGCTGGCGCAGGCGAATTTCAGCGCGTCTCGAGAGGTCCGGCGCTGAAACCCCGTACCCCGCGCAGTCCGGTTACGTGGCACGCAATAAGTATGGACGGCGACAGGATTGAACGGCATGATGAGGCCCCGCATCGTAGGTAGCTTTGCGATGCCCAATTCGTTCAGGAGCGTAGCGAGATGATTACCCAGGAACAGGTTCTTCAGGCGGCCACCGATTCGAGTCCAAACAATCCGTTTGCCATCAGCTACCTTCAGCTCTGTCAGGTTTCTTACTTGCTGCCGATCAGCCAAATTCCGGCGGCCGTTGCGGCCTTGCCTCCGCTCGATTCGAGCGGCCAATGGCGATGCTCCTGGGGCCCGGCGACCAATGCGGATCAGTCCAATCTTGCCTTTGTCGCCTCATACTTCGGCGTGACAGGTGCTCCGCTGTTGGCGGTCGTCACGCTGCGTGGCACCGATCTCTCCGTGGCCGACGGCTGGGGCATCGTGCAGCAGGTTTGGGAGGATCTGGACGTTACCTCTGCGGTGCCGCTGCCCTGGGCATCAGGCGGCAGCGAGCGCATTGCGAACGGCACGCTGGACGGGCTTAACGACATTCAGGCGCTGCGGTCAGTGCGGCAAAGTCTGATTGATTTCTTGAGTCAGTTTCTTGCCGCGCCAGCCAACAACAAGCCACTTCTCGTCGTGACTGGCCACAGTCTGGGCGGGTGTCTGGTGTCGGTGGTTGCGCCGTGGCTGCAATGGGCACTGGCTCAACGTCAGGTGACCGTACCGATCGTGCCGTGCAGCTTCGCGGGACCAACGGCGGGGAACGCGTCGTTTGCAACTTTTTTCAACAAAAGCTTTAACTACTCGATGCGGTTTCACAATTCCCTGGATGCCGTACCTCACGCATGGGCGAATCTGAACGGCATGGAGCGGCTCTACGACACCAACGGGTTGCGAACGCCCGATTGGGCTTATCTTGCGATGCTTGGCTTCAAGGAGGCGATGCGAATTGCGGGCGTGAGCTATTCACAGCCGCTTCCGGACGGTCGAATTGCAGGCAAATTTAACCAAGGGCTGGACTGGGTGGGACAGGTGGCCTATCAGCACCATACGACAACCTACATGCAGTTGCTCGGCGGTACTTCGATCACGGCGCAGTCCACACAGGCACCGCCGGCGCTGATTCGAAACACGAATGGACAGTTGCAGGATCGCCTCGAAGGCGTCGCGGCTGAGTAATGCGGCCGCATAAGTTGTCGCCGCAGCGGGCGTACGACGATTCGCCCGATATACAGCTTTTATGTGAAACGACCGCTGCATCGGGGCTAAATTAGATTTTGAGGAAAAGTCGATATACGCGCTTTTGAGCATATAGCCCATGTGCAATGGTGGTTCTACAGCAAAGCTGACATCAATCAGTTTCGGTGAATTGACCGTCGTTCAACGGCCGGGCATCGTGCGGCACTGCGGAACGAACTTGAAGCGCTCGCAGTCGGAAGGCACTTCCGACGCGTAGAATTCAAGCCGATGTCCTTCCTTTCCCGCTACGAGTTGGAGCTTGGTGTGCGCTATGTGCGCGCCAAGCGTCGCAACAGTTTTATCTCCTTCATTTCGCTCATTTCAATGCTTGGCATTGCGCTGGGCGTTGCTGCGTTAATCATCGTCATTTCTGTGATGAACGGCTTCCAGAGCGAGCTTCGCGAGCGAATGCTGGCGGCTACTGCGCACGTGGAGGTCAAGGGGTTTGATTCGCCGCTCGCCGACTGGCAGGGCGTGGCCGCAACACTTAAAACCAATCCGCAAGTGGAAGCAGTTGCTCCCTACGTGCAAGGCGAAGGCATGTGGCTGAACGGCGAAATTAGCAAGCCCTCGCTCGTGCGCGGCATCGATCCGGCGAACGAAACGCAGATCGCGACGATTCAGAAGCACATGAAGGTGGGCACGCTTGATTCGTTGCAGCCGGGCACCTGGGGGGTGATTCTGGGCGTTGATTTGGCAAGAAATCTCGGGGTTCGCGTCGGTGAAAAGGTGGCGCTGGTCTCCACGCAGACGACAGTGACGCCTGCGGGTTCAGTGCCACGATTGAAAAATTTCACCGTCGTAGGACTGTTCGAAATCGGCTGGATTGAGGCCGATAGCCGCGTCGCACTCGTTCACATGAGCGACGCGCAACGGCTCTATCAATTCGGCGATACCGTCACCGGCATTCGCGTCAAGCTGCGAGATTTGATGCAGGCCGACGCGGTCACCGGGCAGTGGCTGAAATCGCTGCCAGCAGGGATTGAAGTGGTGCCGTGGACGCGCATGAATGCGAGCTTTTTCAAAGCGGTGCAAATGGAAAAGCGCGTGATGTTCATCATCCTGACATTGATCGTGGCAGTGGCTGCGTTCAATCTCGTGAGCACGCTAGTGATGGTCGTTACCGACAAGCAATCCGACATCGCGATCCTGCGCACGCTCGGCGCGCGCCCGATTGGCATCATGCAGATCTTTATCGTTCAGGGCAGCATCATTGGCGTGATCGGCACCTTGATCGGACTTGTGCTCGGGTTGCTGGTGTCGTTCAATCTAGATCATGTGGTCGGCGCGATTGAACGCCTGTTTGGTGTGACCTTCATCGACAAGACTATTTATCTGATCACGGAGTTGCCATCGAAAGTACTGATGAGCGACGTCACAACCATCACACTCATGAGCCTGGGACTTTCGCTGTTAGCGACGCTGTATCCGAGCTGGCACGCCAGCCGCGTGAACCCGGCCGAGGCCCTGCGTTATGAATAGGCCCATCGTTGAGGCGGTCGGGCTCGGCAAGCGCTACGAGAGCGGCCCGGCGTCAACACAAGTGTTGACCGACGTGTCGTTCGCCGTCGCGGGCGGTGAATCCATCGCCATCGTCGGAGCATCGGGTTCAGGCAAGAGTACGCTGCTGCATCTGCTCGGCGGGCTTGATTCGCCGAGCAAAGGCAGCGTGAGCCTGCTTGGCCATCCGCTGGCGAGTATGTCCGACGCCGCTCGCGGCGATCTGCGCAATCTCGCGCTGGGATTTGTCTATCAATTTCATCATTTGCTCGCAGAGTTGACGGCGGTGCAAAACGTGGCGCTGGCGCTGCGCATCAGGCGTACACCAGTCGCCGTGGCGGACGCAAAAGCAACCGAGCTTCTGGCATCAGTAGGTCTGTCGCATCGTCTCCAGCATTTGCCGTCTGAACTCTCTGGTGGCGAAAGGCAGCGCGTTGCAATCGCTCGCGCACTCGTCACCGAGCCCGCATGCGTGCTCGCTGACGAGCCGACCGGCAACCTTGATCAGGAAAACGGAGATCGCGTGTTCGAGATGCTGCTCGACGCCGCGCGGAGCCGCAACGCATCGCTCGTGCTCGTCACGCATGACCGCGATCTCGCCGCGCGCTGTGATCGCGTGTTGCACCTCACGCAAGGCCATTTGCAAACGCTCGGAGAATGGCAGTTGAAGCCACATTCGGATTTACCGGACATGCCGCTTGCGACCTAGCCAACGTGCGGCGCTCTACTGGCTATTCGCGGGCATCACGGCGTTTGCCACGATGGATGCGGCCGCGAAATGGGTGGCTCGTACCTACCCGCTGACTGCCGCCGTGTGGTTGCGGTATCTGGTGCCGACGATACTGGTCGGCGGTTATCTGATGGCCACCAAAGGCTTCAAATTCGCCCATGCCCCGCGCCCCGGCATCCAGATTTTGCGTGGCATTACGCTCGTGTTGAGCACACTCTGTTTCTGGACGGCGCTGTCGCATTTGCCACTGGTTGAAGCTGCGACTGTGTCCTTCATTGGCCCGACGATGGTGGTGGTATTTTCTGCATTTTTGCTGGGCGAGAGGCCGCAACGGACGCATTGGATTGCGCTTGGCATCGGCTTCATTGGCGTATTGATCGCGCTGCGTCCCGGCTTGACGCACACCGGTATCGGAGCCGTTGCGGCGCTCAGTTCTGCAGCGCTTTATTCGCTGTATCTCGTGTTGACACGCAAAGTGGCAGATGAGGCGGATTCCCTGGTGCTTTTGTTTCACGCAAACGCGATTGGAGCGTTGGCGCTAACGGTCATCGCGCCGACGGTGGCGCGCATGCCGATCAATACGGCCGAGTGGCTGATACTGCCGTTTCTGGGTCTTTTTGGTATGTTCGGACACTGGTGCATGATCAAGGCGTATTCCATCGCGGACGCGTCGACATTGGCGCCGTTTATGTATGTGCAACTGCTGATTGCCACGTTTTACGGCTGGCTGGTTTACAACAATTTACCGGACGGGTTTACGCTCTTGGGCATGCTGGTGATTCTGGCAAGTGGTTTGTATGTGTTGAACGAGGGGCGCAAGACCGCTTCGCGCGCGCGGGGGAATGAGGTTGCGGCTACGCCCGAGTAAGGGGAAGTCGCGCTGATTTAGCCCCGTTTGTCTCGCTCATGGCGAGCGGACGAGCTTGCGTTCCGAGCATCCTTCAGAGTCGCCACGTACGAGCGCTCGCAACCACGTGCAAAAATCGGCTGCGGGCATCGGGCGCGCAAACAAAAATCCTTGCATTGCGCCGCAACCTAGGAACTCCAGACACGACCGCTGGTCCTCGGTTTCAACCCCCTCAGCCACCGCGCTTAGACCCAGGCCTTGCGCCAACTCTAGAATCGATTTCACGATGGCCGTTGCCGAATGCGTGCCTGGCAGTTCGACGACGAAACTGCGATCAATCTTGAGTTTTTCTATTGGCAGCTTGCGCAGCCGTGACAACGATGAAAAGCCAGTGCCAAAGTCATCAATGGCCAGCGTGATCTGCGCATTGCGCAACGTGTTGAGCGACTCAGCCACGGCCGGATTCTCACTCATTAACATTCGTTCCGTCACCTCTAGCTGCAAGCAGTCTCCGTTCAACCCAAGCGTTGACAACGAGCGCAACACAGCGTCGGTAAAGCCCGGTGCGCGAAACTGGTTGCTGGACAAATTCACCGAGACACTCGCGTCCGTCCAGCCCGCTTCGCGCCAGAGTGGTATCTGCGCCAACGCCGTGTCGAGCACCCATTGTCCGATCGGCAGAATCAAGTGCAAGCCCTCGGCTATTGGAATGAATTCATCGGGTCCAAGTAGTCCCCGGGTTGGGTGTCGCCAGCGAATCAGCGCTTCAGCGCCGAGAATTCGCTTGCCATCTGGTGACACTTCCGGTTGCAAGTAAAGTTCGAATTCGTCATGACGCAGCGCGTGATCCAGTTCGCCCTCAATGATGAGGGCGCGATCCGCTTTGAAGGCAAGGGATTGATCGAAAAAGCGCGTGGTGTCACGACCAACGGACTTGGCCAGATACATCGCGGCATCCGCATTCTTGAGCAACTGCGAAGGCGTTTCGCCGTCGTCAGGAAAGCTCGCCACGCCAACTGAGGCAGTGACGCGGATCATTCGCCCATTGATGTCGACCGGAAGCTGAAACGTGGTCTGCAATAAGGCGCTAAAAGCGTGGCTTGCGGCACGGTCTGCTCGCGGCAACACGATGACAAATTCGTCGCCACCCAAGCGCGCGAGCCACGGCGTGCCGTGCCGTGTGGTTTGGCTTTCGCAGAATGAAGACAATCGTGTCGCCACCCCGGACAGCAGTAGGTCGCCAGCGCTGTGACCCAGCGAATCGTTAACCCGCTTCAACTGGTCGAGATCGATAAAGAACACCGCAAACGACGCGTTCAGCTCGCGACAATGAGCGATCAAAAAATTGAGCTGGTCGTCGAGCTGCGCACGGTTAGGTAGACCCGTCAGAGAGTCGTGAAGCGCCAAGAAGCGAATCCGAGCCTCGGCCGCGCGACGTTCCGATAAATCGCGAACGACGACCAGGCGCTGCTTTCGGCCCTCCCAGTCAAAATCACGGACGCTGTACTCGACCGGCAGGGCGCGCCCGTCTTTATGCTGCACAAAGCTTTCGTACGCCAACTCGGCGCCGGACTGCAATACTTGGCGGACTCTGTCCTGCGCTTCTGGTGGAACAAATTCCAGCGTGGAACGACCGACCATTTCATCCACGGTGTAGCCCAACATCTGGAGCAGTGGCGGGTTGACATCGGTGATGACACCGCCCACATGAAACGCGATGCCTTCGACGCTTGCTGCCATGAACCTGCGCAAACGTTCGCCGCTGCGTCGGGTCTCCGAGATGTCGGTGATCATCACAAAAGTGCGATCCAGCTCGGGGGAGCTCGACGGAATCAAACTCACCTCAATCCAGCGCTCAACGCCATTTGGTGTGAGCGTGGACCGAGTATAAGTGACCGCAATTTTTTCGCGTTGCACCCGATCAACCATGGGTTGAATGCGCGTCGCAGCCTCCGTACCAATGATTTCCGTAAAGGTTTTTCCGACGGCCTGATCGACCGTCAGTCCGCCGAGTTGAGCGTAGCGTTGATTCGCGAAAACGCAGCGCTTAGATGCTGCATCGAAGCAGGCGAGCATCACCGGAACCTCGTCGGTCAGTCGCTTCAATTCTTCTAGCGTAATGGGTGGGTGGTCAGCGGTCACAGGTTTCAGTGGAGTAGGCCGTTCAGTCAGAGAATTTCGTAATTCTGCAACGAGGCCACGCAGTCTACGCGAACACCTGCGCCACCCCATGGCGAGACGCGCTACAGATAGCAGAGTCTGCAGCGAACTCGACGGCCAACGTAAAATGCAGCTGATCGTTGATTTGAGTGATGTGTGAGATGGGCCGCGCGATCCGCGCCCATGAGCCATTCCCTGTCGACGGCCCCTGTTGATTTCAATTTTCCGCGTACCGGATGGCTGCATCGTTGCGCCTCGGCGTACGTTTCTTACCTACATCGATTTCTTCTTCCCAATGAGCACTCCAAATTACGGCCCCGGTATTGAGATTAATGCAGCAATTTCGGCTGATTTCGAAACGATTTTGACGCCTGAGGCGATGGCGCTGGTCGCCAAATTGCACCGCGCGTTTGAGCCACGCCGTCAGGAATTGCTGGCTGCCCGCGTCGTGCTCGCCAAGCGCCTTGACGCTGGCGAAAAGCTTGATTTTCTCGCTGAAACAAAACACATCCGCGACGATGCATCATGGAAGATCGCGCCGCTGCCGAAAGCGCTGGAATGCCGCCGCGTGGAAATCACCGGCCCGGTTGACGCCAAGATGGTGATCAACGCGTTCAACTCTGGCGCAGACAGCTACATGACCGATTTCGAGGATTCGAATTCGCCGTCGTGGGACAACCAGATTCAGGGCCAGATCAATCTCGGCAAAGCGATTCGCCGTACGCTAACGCTTGAGCAAAAGGGCAAGACTTACAAGTTGAACGAGAAGATAGCGACGCTTCAAGTGCGCCCGCGCGGCTGGCATCTCGAAGAGAAGCATGTGCTCATCGACGGCAAGCGCGTCAGCGGCGGAATTTTTGATTTCGCGCTGTTCATGTTTCATAACGCGAAAGAACAAATCGCGCGCGGCTACGGCCCGTTCTTCTATTTGCCAAAGCTGGAGTCGCACCTTGAGGCGCGCTTGTGGAACGACGTGTTCGTCATGACGCAGAACGAGCTGGGATTGCCGCAGGGTACGATCAAGGCAACTGTGTTGGTCGAGACGATCAACGCCGCGTTCGAGATGGAAGAAATCCTCTACGAACTGCGCGAGCACAGCTCTGGGCTCAACGCGGGTCGTTGGGACTACATCTTCTCATGCATCAAGAAGTTCAAGCTCGACAAGAGTTTCTGCCTCGCGGACCGCGCCAAGGTCACGATGACGGCGCCGTTCATGCGTTCATACGCATTGCTGCTGCTGGAGACCTGCCATCGTCGTGGCGCGCCCGCCATCGGTGGCATGAGCGCACTGATCCCGATCAAGAATGATCCGGAGAAGAATGCGATCGCTATGGGCGGCATCATCGCCGACAAGAAGCGCGATGCAACCGACGGCTACGACGGCGGCTGGGTTGCGCATCCGGGCCTGGTTGAAGCCTCGATGAAAGAGTTTGTCGACGTGCTCGGCGACAGGCCGAATCAGTGGGAAAAGCAGCGTCCGGACGTCAAGGTCAGCGCTGCGAATCTGCTCGACTTCAAGCCCGAAGCGCCGATCACCGAAGCTGGCTTGCGTATGAACATCAACGTCGGCATCCACTACCTTGGCGCATGGCTCGCGGGCAACGGTTGCGTGCCGATTCACAACCTGATGGAAGACGCTGCAACTGCCGAAATTTCGCGCTCACAAGTCTGGCAATGGATTCGCACACCCAAAGGCGTGCTCGACGATGGCCGTAAGGTAACGGCGGAAATGGTCAAAGCGATGGTTCCAGAAGAGCTCGCCAAGATCAAAGCGGGCGGCTTTGAAGGCAAATTTGATCGTGCTGCGGTGATCTTTGCCGATATGTCGACTAAAGATTCTTTTGAAGAATTTTTGACGCTGCCGCTGTACGAAGAGATTTAACGGCTTCTACCGCGTACGGTCCCTTTCGTTAGGGTTTTCCCGGTGAGCGCTTACTCACCGGGCTGCCTTTTTTATGCTCAAGATTGGTGCGATTTCAGTAGGAATGATCCGCATTAGAGCGATTTACTGAGTTTCCCGAACTCAGAAGGCTGGCTTTTTTGGAACCGGCGACCTAAAATCATGGTCTACCGTGCATAACGGTGCGCGCAGGAGAAAGGGTGCAGAAACGTCGCGTTTCCAAGCATCGCGCAGCATCGGATTCGGTATTTCGCGCAGGGTGCCACCAGAAGTCGCCCGCCGATTGAGATGTATCGACTACCTACGGATTGGATTATGGCTAAGAAGTCAACGCCTGTGCTTACACGGGCTAATCTTTGGTCGCTTGAAGAATATACAAAGCGTCGTCCCACCTTTCGACCAGAGGTGATGGCGCACAAAAAAAATCGCACAGTTCATCTGGGCAATCATCTTGCGCTGCAATTCGAAGACGAAATGACGGTTCGTTATCAGATCCAGGAAATGCTGCGTGAAGACAGTGAGCTCGAAGGCTCCGATGGCAGCGACAACGTGCAGAACGAGCTTGACGCTTATCTGCCGCTGATTCCGGACGGCAGCAATCTCAAGGCCACAATGATGCTTGAGTACACCGACGAGGTGGAGCGCAAACGCCAACTCGCGCAGCTGATCGGCATCGAAGACCGCATCTGGATTCAGGTCGAAGGCAGCTCAAAACTGTATTCGATCGCCGACGAAGATCAGGATCGCGAAAACGACTACAGAACGTCGTCGGTTCACTTCCTGCGCTTTGAATTGACCAAAGAGATGAAAGCCGCGCTCAAATACGGCGTCGGTCTGGCGGTTGGTGTCGATCATCCGCGCTACAAGGCAGCGATCAACCCGATTCCGCAGACGGTGCGCAATGCGCTGGTAGCTGACCTCAAATAGCGTTTTCGCTGACCAATAAAAAAGCGGCACTAGTGGCCGCTTTTTTGTTTCTGCATCTTTATCAGCTTTTGGCTGAAAGCGCTTCCACATTGGGGCTTAAGCTCGTTTAGTCCAACAGTCGACTTGGTGCGATTTGCCGATCTAGCCCAAATGCTGTGGTCGTTTCGAAAGAAAGTTGAAAATCCAGATCTGCTAGTTTGTCGCGGCAGGCATCCGGACCGCGTTCTTCGGCCGAAACCCCTTGCATACGGAATCGACGGTCTCAATGTACGGTCCGCCGATCAGATCAACGCAATACGGCACAGCGGCAAAGATGCCGTGAACGCTAGCTTTGCCGTCGGCGTCGCGCAGCCCTTCGAGCGTTTCCTTGATGCTTTTCGGCTGGCCAGGCAGATTGATCACCAGCGCCTTGCCGCGAATCACCGCGACCTGCCTCGACAAAATCGCCGTTGATACGAAATTGAGGCTGATCTGGCGCATCTGTTCGCCAAAACCGGGCATGACCTTGTGCGCGATCGCCAGCGTTGCCTCAGGCGTAACGTCGCGCCGCGCCGGGCCAGTGCCGCCCGTGGTGAGCACCAAGTCGCAGAGTTCAACGTCGCACAGTTCAATCAGCGCAGATTCAATGACCGGTTGTTCGTCGGCAATCAGACGGGTGGCAAAAGCGACAGGGTTTTGCAGCGCACCGGTCAGCCAGTCTTTCAGGGCCGGAATACCTTTGTCCTCGTAAACGCCAGTCGACGCGCGGTCGGAGACGGAAATCAACCCAATTTTTACTGCCTCAAATGACATAACGGCTAAACCTTCAGCAGTACGCGATAAATCGCGCGAAACACTTGCCGTGACGCCGCTGGGGCATCGCCGCGCGCAGCCTGGGTGCGCGCGAGGGTGATTAGTTTTTGTAGCTCGGCGCGATCAACTGCCGGCCAATCCAGCAAAAACTCATCAATCGCCGCAGGCTCGGCGATCAGACGGTCACGCCAGCGCTCGGAGGTCTTGAACGCTGCTTTGTTCGCCTTGGTGCCCATCTCCCAACGATCAATCTGGGCGCGGATCGGCTCCGGATCAACTTCGCGCATGCACTTGCCGATAAATTGCATCTGGCGACGCGTCGCTTCGTGCTTGCCAACTTTTTTGAGCTCGTCAATGGCGTCACGCAGGATTTCCGGCAAATCGAGCTGGTCGAGCTGATCTTTGGTCATCTCCGCGAGATGTTCGCCCAGCAGCTGCAAATCATGCGCATCGGCTTTGAGCTGCGTTTTGGACGGTCTATCTTCGATAACGCGGGGAGTTTTGGGGGGGCGTGACATCCCTTAATTTTGCCGTACCCGAGCGATCCTGCGAGACCGCTATGCTTCAGCCTCGTTTCGATGAAGATTTTCCATGCCGCTAGCCCTATCCAGTGAAGCCCTCCGTGATGTTGCCCTTGCCGCGTTGGAGCGTGCCAAACGCGGGGGGGCCGATCAGGCGGAGGCTGAAGCGACGCAGGGCAACGGCCTCAACGTAACAGTCCGCATGGGCGAGCTCGAAACGCTCGAGCACAACGTCGACAAGGGCCTTGGCGTGACCGTGTACGTCAACGGGCGCAAGGGCAATTCGTCGACTGGCGACTTCTCGACCGCTGCCATCGAGGCCGCTGTCGACAAGGCGCTGAGCATCGCCAAATTCACCAGCCCGGATTCGTTTGCGGGCCTCGCCGATGCCAGCGCCATGGCAACGGTCATCCCCGAACTCGACCTGTATCACCCGTGGGCGATTGACGCAGAGGCCGCCACAGCGCTTGCCAAGCGCTGCGAAGACGCCGGCTTTGACGTTGATGAGCGAATCGACAACAGCGAAGGCGCATCGGTGAGCGCCACCGAATCGGAGTTTGTTTACGCCAACAGCCACGGGTTCACCGGCGGCTACAAAGGCAGCGCTCACTACATTGGCTGCGCGATGGTCGCCTCCGAGGGCGACGCGATGGAGCGCGATGACTGGTACACCTCGCATCGCGTTGCGGGCGAGCTTGAAAGCGCCGAGGACGTCGGACGCAAGGCGGGCGAACGCGCCGTTGCCCGGTTAAATCCGCGCAAGATTTCAACGCAGTCCGCACCCGTGATTTTTACGCCGCAGCTGGCTGGAGGCTTCATTGGCCATGCCATCGGCGCATTGTTCGGCGGTTCGCTCTATCGAAAAACGTCGTTCCTGCTCGACGCCATCGGCACGCAAAAATTTGCCTCACTCGTCAACATCGTTGACGACCCGCACATTCTGCGTGCTTACGCGAGCTCACCGTTCGACGGCGAGGGCGTGGCCTGCCAGCGTCGCGCGATTATTGAAAACGGGATCGTGCGCGGCTATTTCTTGTCCGCCTATTCGGCGCGCAAACTCGGCTTGACGACCACTGGCAACGCAGGTGGCAATCACAATTTACTGGTCACTCCAACTATCAAGGGCGATACCGCCGCGCTCGCGAAACAAATGGGTCGCGGGCTCATCGTGACGGAGTTGATGGGGCAGGGCGTGAATCCGGTCACCGGCGATTACTCGCGAGGCGCGGCGGGCTTTTGGGTCGAGGGCGGTGAAATCGCGCATCCGGTTTCAGAGATCACCATTGCGGGCAACTTGCTTGATCTATATCAAAGGATCGTCGCAATTGGCGACGATATTGATCGTCGCGGCTCGAAACACGTGGGTTCGATGTTGATTGAGTCAATGCAGATTGCGGGCGGCTGACCACTAGCTGACCATGCACAAAAAAGAGGCTTAAAAAGTCGACTTTCTTTAGCGCATTTCGACGGGGAAACCCCGCTAGCGCGAGTTTTGTATCCACCTAGAATTATTGTGGAAATCAATTCCAACAATCGTAACTTTTTTGGGAGACGCGTATGCAGGCGTTGCTGACGTACGTAAAGTTGATCGACTGGACCAGCGAAAAATTGGGCAAAGCTTCGGG
>JAYWHV010000174.1:0-3639 GCA_043777615.1 Burkholderiales bacterium
CGCAGTCATTGGCACCGCTCGTGGTGACCACGAGTGGCGCGAACGACTGTGTGTACTGCGTCGTAGCGCACGGGGCAATCCTGCGGATTTACACGAAGAATCCGCGCATCGCCGATCAGGTTGCGATCAATCACCGCAAAGCCGAGATCACACCGAAGCAACGCGCGATGCTCGACTTCGCTCTAAAGGTCTGTCTGCGTTCGAACGAAATCGATGAGGCAGATTTTGTCGTGCTGCGCGCATTCGGATTCACCGAGGATGACATTTGGGACATTGGCTCAATCACTGCGTTTTTTGGTATGAGCAATCGTCTCGCCAACATGAGCAGCATGCGACCGAATGATGAGTTTTATTTGATGGGGCGAGTGCCTAAAGTCAAGGGTTAGGCAAGCGTGGGAATGTTGTGCCCACGCTGCCACGACCAAGGGCAATGAATCGCTAGAACGCGCCTTTGCTCACGATGAACTCTTCGAGTTCACGGCGCATTTTGGCGATGGCCATCTTGTGGTCGACGTCCATTTTCATCATGGTCATGCTGTGATCAGCCTGCATCTTCGTGATCGCCATCTCCATGTCCATCACTTTTTTCTTGTCCGCCATGGGCATTTTTGCGACCATGGGGCGCACATTGAACATGTATTGGCGGGACCAGTCTTCGCTGCCATACAGCGCATCGTTGTAGGCGGAAGCCGGTGCAATGGCACCGACGGTTGTTGCGAGAGCCAGAGCGGCGAGCGCCAGTTTGATATTTTTCACGGTAAATCTCCAAATCGATTGTTGTGTTGTGTTGGAGCCCGGACTGCGACTGCCGACACGTGAAGCAATCTTTGCGCACCTCGAGCTGAGAGTGCGCTGATTGCCTACCTACGTCGAACCGTTGGGTGCGTACTTACGACTGCAACATTTCGTTTGGATAACGGTTTGATAACAGCGCAGCATGAAGATGCGCTGTGGAGACGGCAGGGCGCTACGCGCTGATGACCTCGGCAACGGCGCGCTCAGTGCGGTCAAGCCCCTGATCAATGTCCGCGTCGGTGATGTTGAGTGCTGGCGCAAACCGCAAGATATTGTTGTTGCCCGCTGTGAGGAATACAACCTGATTGCGATGACCAGCCTTCATAAATTCACCTGCGCGGTTGTCGAACTTCTCAACGAGTTCGCAGCCGAGCCACAAGCCTTCACCGCGCACGTCCTTGAAAACGTTGTGGCGCTTGTTGATGGCTGCGAATCCGTCGCGGAGGCGTTGCTCTGAGACCAACACGCGCTTCAGGAAGGCTTCGTTGTTAACGATGTCGAGCACTGTTTCGGCCACCGCTGCCCCCAGCGGATTGCCGCCGTATGTCGTGCCGTGGGTGCCCGGCTGCATGACCGCCGCGATTTCGGCAGTCGTGATGAAACATCCGATCGGGAAACCGCCGCCAATGCCTTTCGCGCTGGTCAGAATATCCGGCGTCACGCCTTTTTGCATATAGCTGAAGAGTGCACCGGTGCGGCCCACGCCGCTCTGGATTTCGTCAAAAATCAACAGCGCTTTGTGCTTGTCGCAGAGCTCGCGCGCAGCTCCCAAAAACTCGGCCGAGCCGGGAAACATACCGCCTTCGCCCTGCATCGGCTCAAGGATGATGCATGCAACATCGTCATCCATTACGGCTCTGAGCGCATCGACATCGTTGTAAGGCACATGCGTGATGCCAGCTGGCACGGGGCCCATGCCCTTCGTGTACTTCGGGCTGCCGCCGGTGGAGACGGCAAGCCAGGTGCGACCGTGAAATGAATTGGTGGTCGAGATAATGCGAAATTTTTTGTCGCCGTGATGCGTGCTCGCGTATTTGCGGGCCGTTTTAAGCGCGCCTTCGTTTGCCTCCGTGCCGCTGTTGCACATGAACACACGCTCGGCAAACGTCGCCTCGGTGAGCTTTTTGGCAAAGCGCAACGCAGGCTCGTTGGTCATGTAGTTAGAGCAGTGCCACATGCGATCCGCCTGGGCCTTGAGCGCCGCATTCAAAGCCGGATGGCAATGCCCGAGCGATAGCACCGCCACGCCACCAGCCAGGTCGACGTAGTCCTTACCCTCGGTATCCCAGATGCGCGACCCCAACGCTCGCAGCGGCACGAACTGCGCCGGTACATAGGTCTGAAACATCACGTCATCAAAAGTCGCCCGGCTCACTCGCATCGTTTCGGCTTCGCGAACGTGTGCGCTGGGAGCAGTGTTTAATGGAGTTCTGATCGGGTCGAGCATGGTGGTTCTGGTTCCCTCTGGGCTGCACCGTTAGGCGTTAGTGTTTGTGATCGCCGTGATCATGGTCATGATCGTGGCCATGGTCATGTGCCTCATGCGAACTTGTCGATTTCGGCGCAGCGACCGCGTGCTGGCTCATGCCGTTACACGCTGTCACCATGATTTCTACTTTGTATTCCGGCTTGGCGAGCTTTGCCTCAACCGTCGCGCGTGCGGGCGGCATGCCTTCGGGCACCCATGCGTCCCACGCTTCGTTCATCTGCGAAAACGTGCTGATGTCGGCCAGATAAATTGTGGTGGTGAGGATGCTCTTCTTGGTTGCACCGCCTTCTTCCAGCAGGTCGTCGATCTGCTTCAGAATTTGCTCGGTCTGGCCCTTGACGTCAGCGCTCGGGTCTGCTGCGACCTGTCCCGCGAGATACAAAAAACCGTGGTACGTGACCATTTCGGAGAGACGTTTACCAACGCCATAGCGACGAATCATGAGGTGCTCCTTTGAGAATGAGAAAAGCTTCGACTGATTTTACGGGTGCGGCGGCTGCGCAAATAAAAACGGCCACCATGGCGGTGGCCGTTTGAAGGGTGGCAGCGAGGGAGGGGAGGCCGTCGCGTGCCGTAGTTATGTCGCCGTAGTCAGTGTGGCCTGCGTCGCAGCCCGGGCACGGGGAGGTTGCCGAAGCTGCGGGGAGGAGTGAACAGCAGGCCTGACGTGAGCGTTATCGTTTTTATTTGAATCAACTATCGGCGGGCGGGTTCGACTGCCAGGTTGACCTGGACCTTCATTGATGCGCCCGGGTCGTACGCCATTCGCGTTGTGTAGTCGCGGCCCTGATAGCGGTAGACCACGTTGTAGCCCGTGACCTCGTCGCGGCTGTCGTAAACCGTACGGCAGCGCTGCACGGTTCGGGTTTCCGGGATGTAGTCAACGCGCGCCGGTCCGGCGTATTGCGGCTGCGGTGCGGCGGAAGGCGAGTTTTCAATCTGATTGCCGACGATGCCACCAAGAACCACCCCGGCCGCCGTTCCGCGATCGCGACCGCCGGAAGAGTTGCCAAACTGGTGACCCACGACGCCACCGATGATCGCGCCGAGAACTGTGCCAGCTCCAACCGTGCGCTCACCCGACGGGGCGGGCTGCGGCTGGTAGCCCGCGTCGACAAAGCCTTGCGACGGAACTCGGCGTTCCGTGGTCACGGTTTCATTGGCGCATTCTTGGCGCGGCACGTTGTTACGCTCGTAAATCGGTTGCGCAGAGAGCACCTGCGCGGTGTCGCTGTAGCTTTGGCCCTGAGTCTGCGCAGTCACTGCGGAAACAGCGAGTGCGGCGAGGCTGAGGGCGAAAATTTGCTTGATCGGTTTCACAGAAATCACTCCTTTGAAGAATGCGTCACGCGATT
>JAYWHV010000175.1:0-12945 GCA_043777615.1 Burkholderiales bacterium
GGTGGCCGTGGCTAATGACGTTTCGGCCGCGCCGCTCTTGCTGTTCCTCATAATCTTCGCGTGGACGCCGCCGCACTTCTGGGCGCTGGCACTGTATCGGCAAGAAGATTACGAAAAATCCGGCTTGCCGATGTTGCCTGTGACACATGGTCGCGACTTCACGTTGCTGCACATGCTGCTCTACACGTTTTTGTTGCTTGCGGTGTCGCTCCTTCCGATCGCCATCCGCATGAACGGCTGGCTGTATGGTGTGGCTGCGCTCCTGCTCGGCGGGCGCTTCATCCAGCTCGTCTGGCAGCTGAAACAGACCTACACGGATCAGAAATCGCGTGCCGTGTTCCGTTTTTCACTGACCTATTTGACCGTGCTGTTTGCTGCACTGCTCGCTGATCATTACCTGATCCGCTAGATTTCGACCATCTCAAAGTCGTCCTTGCGCGCACCGCATTCCGGGCAGGTCCAATTCATCGGCACGTCGTCCCACTTCGTGCCCGGCTTGATGTTGTCCTCGGGCCAACCGGTCTCCTCGTCGTAGATCCAGCCGCAAATCAGGCACATGTACTTTTTCATATAAATCGTGTCGCGCTTCAAGCTTTAAGACCGCGAGATTGTAGGTGAACCACTTGCGCTCATTAGAATCCAACATTGACCAAGATAACAACGACATAGGTGAGCCTGGTGGAAATCGCTGAGGACAAGACGCAAACCGTGCCAGAAGCGATGCTCGCCGCCAGGTCAAAACTCGGGCAGATTCTGCTGTCGCGCGGCAAGATTGAAGCGGCCGAGCTTGATCGCGTGCTCCGACTTCAGGCGGCGTCGACGCGTCCGGACAAGCTGGGAAACTTGCTGACGACGCTGGGCGTCGTTTCAGCTCGCGACGTTGCCCAGGCGCTCGCGTTCCAAGCCAATCTTCCCTACGTTGAGGCATCTGCATTCCCCGATATTCCAATTCTCGAAGAGCGCATTTCAGCGCGCTTTCTACGCGATGCTCGTGCCCTGCCGATTGAAGAAGATGAGGACACGCTCACCCTGGCAGTGGCAGACCCTAACGACGAATATGTCCGCCACTCGTTCGAGCTGGTAACGAACCGAAAGGTCCACCGCGTTATCGCCATTGGCACCGAAATCGACGGCGCGATCGAGCGCCTGTATGGCGGCGGGCGCAGCGCATCATCGCAACTGACCGGTGGCGATCTCGATCTAGAGGCCCGCATCGACGCTGATGCGCTCGGCGACGACGTTCAACAACTCAAGGATTTGGCCTCGGAAGCACCGGTGATTCGGCTTGTGAGCCTGCTGATCACCAATGCGCTTGAAGCCCGCGCCTCGGACATTCACATCGAACCGTTCGAGAATCGCCTGGTGATTCGCAACCGCATCGACGGCGTGCTGCACGAGATCGAATCACCGCCAAAACGCCTCGCCGCCGCCGTGATTTCGCGCATCAAAATCATGGCGAATCTCGATATCGCCGAACGCCGCCTGCCGCAGGACGGCCGCATCCGCTTGCGCATTCAGGGCAAAGACATCGATCTTCGCGTGTCCACCGTTCCTACCATGCACGGCGAAAGCGTCGTGATGCGTATTCTGGACAAGAGTGGCGTCCAGCTTAACTTTGAGAAGCTCGGTTTTGCGCCGGACATCCTCGCCAAATTCAAGGAAGCGCTGGCGCAACCAAACGGCATTCTGCTCGTTACCGGCCCGACCGGCAGCGGCAAAACCACCACGCTCTACACTGCGCTCGACGAACTCAATCAGCCGGACGTCAAGATTCTCACGGTCGAAGACCCGGTTGAATACCAGATGGCTGGCATCAACCAGATTCAGGTCAAGCCGCAGATCGATTTGACCTTTGCCAGCGCGCTGCGCTCCATCGTCCGCCAAGACCCCGACATCATCATGATCGGCGAAATTCGCGATCTTGAAACCGCAGAAATCGCCGTGCAGGCCGCACTGACGGGCCATCTCGTACTCTCAACGCTGCACACGAACGACGCGCCCGCTACGGTCAGCCGTCTGATGGACATGGGCGTCGACGACTACCTGCTCACCAGCACGCTGGTCGGCGTGTTGGCGCAACGTCTGGTACGTACGCTGTGTACGCACTGCCGCGAGCCGCACACGCTTGAAGCCGATGTGGCGCGAGAGATCGGTCTGCCGCGAGTCGGCGCGCCCGAGCGACCCACGATTTACAAGGCGGTCGGCTGCAAGGAATGCAGCGGCACCGGTTTCACAGGCCGGATGTGTATCGCCGAGATGATGCCGCTGTCGGAGCCGATTCGTCGTCTCATCATGCAAAAGGCGAACGCGAGTGACTTGCGCCGTGAAGCGCTCGCTGAGGGCATGTTGCCTATGTATGACGACGGTTTGCGCAAAGTGCTCGCGGGGACGACGACCCTTGAAGAAGTCCTGCGCGCCACCCGCGAAGGCTAAGGCAAGCTTCCATGGCGCTCTTCGCATTCGACGCAGTTCGGCAATCCGGCGACCCCGTCTCTGCCCAGCTGGAAGCGGCATCCGAGGCCGAGGCCGTGGAGCGCGTGCGCGAGCAGGGCCTGATTCTGTTGCGAATTCAAACCGCTGCCGCCGCTGCGATTACGTCGCACGAGAAAAAGCTGGGCACCTTTGCGCGGCTGTTTGCCTCGCGCAAAGTCACCAGGGATCAAGTCGTCGCATTCACCCGCGACCTCGCCAATTTAATCTCGGCGGGTTTACCGCTGGATCGTGCTTTTGAGCTCTTGGTCGGGCTCGCCGATTCGGGACCGCAGGCCGCGCTGTTGCAGGACTTGCGGGATCGGGTGCGGGGCGGACAGGCGTTGTCACAGGCGCTCACCGAGCATCCAAAGCAGTTTGACCGGCTTTTCGTCAACATGGTGCGCGCCGGCGAGGCGAGCGGCACGCTCGGGCCGGTGCTCGAGCGCATTTCCGAGTTTCAGGAGCGGAGCGCGGAGTTGCGCTCCAGCGTGCAGTCGGCCTTGCTTTATCCGGTAGTTCTGGTCGCTGTAGCCATTGTGGCGGTGATGACCATGATCTTTTTCGTGGTACCGAAGTTCGAAACGACGTTTCGCCAATTCGGGAAGGCGCTGCCGCCGGCCACCGAAAATCTGCTCGCGATTTCGCACTGGTTCCGCGAAGACGGATGGATGCTGGTCATTGGGGCTGCGGCATTGTTCATTCTGATCCGGGGCCGCTTGCGCACGCCAGTTGGGCGGCTTAACTGGGATCGGCGCAAACTCACCTTGCCAATTTTGGGCGACTTGTTCGCGAAGATTGAGGTAGCGCGATTGGCCCGTACTTTGGGCACGCTCCTGGGCAACGGTGTAAGCCTGTTGCCAGCGCTCACTATCGTTAAAGACACCGTCGACAATCGGGCTCTGGCCAATTCGCTGGAAGGCGTGCTGGTGCGACTGAAGGCGGGCCAAGGCTTCGCGCGCCCGCTGATGGAAACCGGGCTTTATCCGAAGCTCGCCGTTCACATGGTCGCGGTGGGCGAGGAAACGGGCAAGCTGGACTCGATGCTGCTCAAGGTCGCCGAGGTGTATGACGTTGAGGTGAACACTACGCTCAAGCGCGCGCTGGGCTTGCTCGAGCCGGTTTTGATCCTGACACTTGCGGTCGTGGTCGGCGGCATTATTTTTGCGCTGATGAGCGCTTTGTTGGGCCTCACGGAATTTAATGTGTAGGTGGCGGTCGTATAAAAGCCCCCAAGATATTTGACAACTTTTTCATGAAATGACCGCTGCATTGGGGCTAGGGGCCGATTTGTTTATGAGTCGACTATGCGCCAAATGTCCCATCAGCCCTATTAAAATGGCGCATTGACCGAAAAGCTATCACTACGACGACACCGCCAGACGCCCCAACCTAGGCGGGTGGTTATTGCGAATTGAAGAGAAGACTATGAAAACTAAATTTATGACCCGCCAGGCTCAATGCACGCAACGCACCCAGCGCGGTTTCACGCTCATGGAGCTTCTCGCTGTGATTGTGATCATCGGCGTACTGATGGCCACGATCGGCAGCCGCTTTATGGGGCAATCCGAGAAGGCGAAAGCGAACGCCGCCAAAATCGAGATGGGCCAGATGCTGCAATCGCTCGATTTATTCAAGCTCGAAGTTGGCCGTTACCCCAGCGCGCAGGAAGGCCTTGAGGGCTTGCTCAAAAACCCCGGAAATCTGCCCAACTGGAGCGGCCCGTACCTGCGCAAGGACAACATCAAGGATCCGTGGGGCAACGACTACAAGTACGCTTCGCCTGGCCCGAACAACACGCCATTCGAGGTCAAATCGCTTGGCGCTGACGGCAAAGAAGGCGGCGAAGGCGAAAACGCCGACATCACCAAGAGCTAACGCGCTCGCGGCGATACTCTCTCGTACCGATCATGTTGACCCCGAACTCCGCTCCGACGCGCGCGCGGACCCGGGGGAGTACGTCGCGTAAATCGCGGAAGGCGGGCTTTACGATGCTCGAACTGCTGGTGGTGATCGTCATCATCGGCGTGCTCGCCGCGCTGTCGCCGCCGATTTTTTCGTCGGGCGTTTCTTCCGCCCAGCATCGCGCCCTGGCCAGGGCCATTGCACAGGAATTGCGCTTCGCGCGTAGCGAGGCGATTGCCAATCGAACGGATGTAGGTGTCGAGTTCAATCTCGCTGATCGCACGTATCAGCTGCCCGGCGGCAAACGTCGCGGCAAGTGGCCCGAAGACATTTCGCTTGAGCTCGTGACCACCGCCGCCGAAACTATCGACGAAAAGCGTGCGTCAGTACGGTTTTATGCCGACGGTGGCTCAACAGGCGGGCGCGTGACGGTCAAATACAAAGAGCGCGAATTTCGTATCGACATCGGTTGGCTTACTGGCCGTATTGCCATTGAAGAAGCATGACCTCGCGCGCTCAACATACCCTGCAACGCGGCTTCACACTGCTGGAAGTGATCGTCGCCGTGGTAATCGCTGCACTCTGTCTGTCGGCGCTGTCGCAGGTGTTCGCGACCGGCGTGCGATCGGCCTCCGCTACCAGCGACTACATGCGCGCCATGACATTGGCGCAGGGCCTGCTCGCCGGGGCTGGCATCGAAAAGCCTTTGGCCGACGGTAGTGAATCCGGCGTGTCGGGCGATGGTCGATTGCAATGGACGTTAACGGTGGCCGCAGAGCCGGTGGAAGAGTCCGACGGACTCATCAAACCGCCACTTGAATTGAAACGTCTCGTGGCTCGCGTCGCAGTCAGTAATCCCGGCGACGTGGCAGGCGCGAAGCAGCGCAATGTCGAACTCACCACGTTGCTGGCTGTGCCGCGTCAGGCGCTATGAGTCGCGCCCAACGACAGCGCGGGTTCACGTTGATCGAGCTGATCGCAGCGATTACGTTGCTCGCGGTTTTAACGACGATTCTCATGGGCACGGTACGCGGTGCCGAGCGCAGCACGACCGCCGCGAACGACGCAGTGGAGCGCACCGAACAATACGCCCGTACCCAGGCTTTTTTGCGCGAACACATTTCTGGAGTGTTGCCAATGCGCTGGCGACGCGAGGTCTCGCAGCCGCTCAAATTCAACGGCAAGTCGTCGAGCCTCACGTACTTTGCACCCGTGACGTCACAGATCGCTGAGGGTGGAGTCATGTGGTGGCAGCTGGCGGTTGCGAAGTCGGCGCAAAAAAGCCAACTCGTTCTGCGTCGTCAGGCAGCTGATCCAGAGGAGAAGACAGTACCGGATTTGAGCGCTGCTGAGGCCATCGTTCTTGCCGACAACATCGACGCAGTGACCATTTCCTACTTCGACCCGGGCGACGACCCGCTCAATAATCCCGATGCCGGAACATGGGTCGATTCATGGGATGAGAACGCGCGCATGCCATCGATCATCGCTGTTCGCGTGACGGAAGCGGGCGAGAAGCGCTGGCCCGATCTCTACATTCCGGTCAAGCTCACGCAAGCCTTGGGCTGCAACTTCGACTATCAGCGCCAGCGTTGCATCATTCAAACCGTGGTGAACCGGTGAACGCAGCACGTCTGCGCCGGGGGCGGTCACAACGGGGAATCGCCCTCATCATGGTGCTGGGACTCGTCATTTTCCTGACCGTGATCGCCCTGTCGTTTTCTGATGCCCAACGCGTTGCCACACAGGTCACCAGCAACGCGCTTGCTTCTGCCAACGCGCAGGCCGCTGCCGACGGCGCGGTCAACCGCATGGTGTTCGAGCTGTCGCGTCCCCGCTCGGCCGACGCGCAAATCGCGCTGACGCAGTGGAAAATCGACGGGGTTGTGCACCAGTGGAGTGAGAATGGCGCAGAGATTGCCGTCTCTGCCAAAAGTGAGACTGCTAAAATCGATTTGAACTTTGCTTCGGAACCCCTGCTCAAACGGGTGTTCACGTCTGTAGGAGCAACAGAAGAAGAAGCGGACGCGATTGTTGCGTCCATCAAAGACTGGACGGACGCCGATAATCTCAAGCGGCCCAACGGCGCAGAAGCTGACGATTATCGTGCCGCCGGCAAGAAGGTTTTGCCGACCAACGATTTTTTCATCGCGATCGAGGAACTTCAAAACGTGATCGGCATGACCCCGAAACTTTATAGCGCCGTAGCGCCGCTCCTCACAGTGCAATCGCGCTCACCGGGAATCGATCCCCAGACGGCGTCCCTGACGGTGTTGAGCCTGGTGCCAGGCATTGACGTCACACAGGCTCAGGCATGGATCGAACAACGCGACCAGGCGCTGCGCGACGGGCAACCGGTGCCGGCACTGCCTTTCAGCAGCCCTTATTTCGCTTCGGGTACCAACGCGGTTCGCATCCGCGCTGATGTCGTTACCGCGTCCGGTGTGCGGGCGTCGCGAGAAGCAAGCGTGCGTTTGGGCGGGGCCGCGCGCGGTCGGCCCCAGTACTACTTGTGGCAGCGCGGATTCTCGAACGACGCACCTTCCACTTTGACTCCGGCACCGAAGGCGGAAACAGGGCTCGCGAATGGCTGATATGGAAACAACCCAGTCCGCGGCCGGGCAACAGTGGAGCCAATTTCTCAGCTGGTGGAAGCAACAGTTGTGGGAATGCATTCCGGCAGGCGTGCGGGCGAAAAGTATTCAGGCGCGACGACCGGCAATGTGGGCACCTGTCACCGATCAAGTCTGGGCTTCCGGCGCATCAGTACTGGATTCGCTGCCGTTTACCCGATCGTCGCTGGCACAACGCGGTGGCGAAATCGCTCTGGTGGCGGGTGATGCCAACGGGTTTCGCCGCGTTGTCGAATTGCCGCTCGCTGTGGCGGGTCGTTTGCAACAGGTGCTCGGATTTGAACTGGATCGCCTGACTCCACTTCGCGCGAGCGATCTTTACTACGATTTTCGGGTGCTCGATCGCAATGCAGCCGCTGGCAATTGCCGCGTTGAGGTTGTGGCCGTTCCGCGCACAAGAGTTGCGCCATGGCTGGCTGAAGCGCAACAAAAAAACCTTGAAGTGACGCGGTTAATCCTCTCTCCGACTGACATCGATTCGTCGTTGAATCTGCTCACGTCGTCGCAGATGGAAGCGGCCGTGCCGTCCCGGTATCGTTGGCTGAACGCTGCATTGATTGCGCTGTGCGCGATGCTTGTCATTGCACTGGTGGCATTTCCGCTTTGGCAGATGCGACAGCGCGTGCTGGACCTGCAACCGGTTGAAGCAAGCGCCAAGACTGAGGCAGAAGCAGCAAATATTTTGCAGCGTCAGCTCGAAAAACAGATTGGTGAATACAACTTGCCGCTAGCTCGGAAACACAGCTCACCGCTAGTCGTTCAAATTATTGATGACCTGACTAAACGGATGCCTGACGACACGTGGGCGCAGTCGTTCGAAATCAAGACAACGCCAAACCAGAAAGACCCGAAGGACAAAGTCCGTGAAGTCATCGTGCAAGGCGAAACCGGTAGCGGCGGCAAAATTTTGCAGCTATTTCAAGAGTCGCCGTTGCTCAGGGACCCCGTGTTTAAAGCAACCATGACGCGTGTTGCCCCGAACGCCGAGCGATTCCACGTTTCTGGCGAACTCGTGGCGGCGGAATTGCCGAAGCCGCTGTTGCTCTCGGATGCCTCTGCCGTCATCACTGTTCCTGGCGTCACTGTCGTGCCCGCCGCCCCAGCGGGTTCGCCCACGCCCGCAAAGGCAGCGGCTGGTGCCGCCACCACGGTAACGACAGTACCTGCGCCACCACCCGCTGCGGCCCCGACTCCGCCGGTTGCGCAACCCGGCGCACCCTCACCTTCCGGCTCTCCCGCCACGACACCGGAGCGACGTCCATGAACTGGCCTGTAGGGCTCCGTGGGCGAGTTATCGCAGTAGCGCTCTTATTGCTCGTGATCGGCGCTGCGATTGCGGCCGTCGCTGTTCCGGCTTATGTGCTCTACCATCGCTACGATGAAGCGCAGACTGCAGCGCAGGAACGCATTGATCGATATCGCCGCGTGTCGTCGCAGCGCGGGGACCATCAACGCGCCCTTGATTTGCTCAAAACACGTGAGAGCGCACGATTCTTTCTCAAAAATACCGCCCCCAATCTCGGCGGCCTGGAGTTGAGCGATCTGGTTCGTCCCATGCTTGAGGCGAATGGTTCGCGTTTGACCTCCATTCAGCCGCCCACCGTCAAGGATGAGGCGGGATTTCGGGTGTATTCATTGAGCGTGGGCTTCAATTCGACACCGTCTTCATTACAAAAAACACTCTATGCGATTGAAACGTCGATCCCGTATCTGTTCATAGACAACGTAACGTTTCGCGCCACCGTGCCCCGCGGTTACAAGCCACCGCCCAATCAGGAACCGGAAGTGTCGGCTACGATGGAAGTTCAGGCCTACGGCCCGAAAGATGCTGCTCGTAACCCGCGTGCGCCTGCCGCAGCTGGCGCAACCACGAACAACGGAGTCAAAGGATGAGTCCGCTTTTCACGCTCCGAAACTTCCTGATAGGAACCGCCGTTGCGCTCGCCGTTGCGCTTGGCTTTGAGACCGACTGGGGCAATGCTTTCTCGGCAGCGCCCGCGCCTTCGAGATCGGTGTCGGGCAAACATGACAGCGCATCAGTGCTCCCTGAGTTTCGCCTCAGTTCAGACACCACAAATTACAGCCAGATAGCCGAACGCCCCCTGCTCAATCCCACTCGCAGACCCGCGCCTACGCAGGTCGTAGTGGCTGCAACGGAGCCACCCAAACCGCAAGTGCGCCGAGGTCTTTATCAATTGATTGGCGTGATGGACTTGGGTAACGGAAAGATCGCTCAAGTACGTGAAATTGCGTCGAATCGCACACGCAGCGTTCGAGAAGGCGAATTTCTGCAGGAAATGACCGTCAAGAAAGTCGATGAGACACAAGTCACCCTGTCGTTTCAAGGCGAAACTGACGTGATTCAAATGGCTAAATTCACGGCGTCCGGACGCGTCCCACAGCCTGCGCCTGCTCCAATCCAGCCCCCGCCGCAACAACCAATACCGCAGCCGGTCGCCCAGGCCCCACCGGCTGCGCCGCCAGGCGCCGCGCCAGTGCCGCCGAATCCGATGCCTGTTGCCGCTGTGCAGGCGGCACCCGGAGTGCCGCGAACCTACCCTAACGGTTTAGTCGAAGTGACCCCCCAAAGTAGCGAACCGCGACCTGTCATGAACGTGGTTGAAATGCTCGAGCGCCGCCGTCTTGCACGTCAGCAGGCCGGTGGCCAATAGGATATTGAGATGAATGATCGGAACAACATAATGACGGTGAGATCACTGAGTGGAGGGATGTCGCTCGCGTTGCTCGTAGGCTTAACCGCCTGTGCGACAGGTCCAGGCGGTTCAGGAACAGCCGACCGCGGCGCAACAGCGCGCTCCGAAAACCTGTATCCGAGATCCACTGCCAGCGCACCGCGATTGACTCAGGAGCCTTCAGCAGAAGCACTTGCTGCGAACAAGTCAACTGAACTTGATCGCGTCAAAATGTCCCTTGGCAATGATCGTACGTTCCGCGTGCCTCAGACGCGTCCGCCGGGCAATGACGAGCCGGGGCCGATCACGCTTAATGTCGAAAATGGCGACATCCGCGAAATTGTTCGCAATTTGATCGGTGACGCGCTGGGTGAAGGCTTCGTGATTGATCCGACTGTCAGTGGCACAGTTACTGTGCGAACAGCCAAAGGCATCAAGCGCTCGGACGTCATTCCAACGCTCGAAATGCTTTTGCGCACGGTCAAGGCGGTGCTGGTCAAGGACGGCAACTATTGGCGTGTACTTCCCGAGGGCGGTGCGAACCTCGGCACCACTCCACCACGTATTCAGGTAAGACCGGCAGGAGGCAATAGCGTGGTGATATTGCCGGTCAAGCACATCGGCGCGAAAGAGCTTGAGCGCGTCATGGCACCGTTCGCCAAACCACCGGCCGCTGCGTCGATTCGTGTCGACGAGTTGCGTAATCTTCTGTTCCTGTCCGGTACCGAAACCGAAATTCGCAATCTGCTGGAAATTGCCGAAATGTTTGACGTGAATCTCATGTCAGGCATGTCCTTTCTCGTCTATCCGCTGGAATCGGCCGACGTGAAGTCAGTAGCCGCCGACTGGGAAAAAATATTTCCTGCGGCAACCAATCCGTTCGCCGGATTGCTGCGTGTCGTGCCTATCGAGCGCATGAACGCTATTTTGCTTATTTCGCCGCAAAGCGATGTCATTCGTGAGGCGCGCCAATGGCTGGAGCGGCTGGACAAAGGTAGCGATGCAGGTGGTGGCGCGCGGCTGTACGTTTATTACCTCCAGTACACGCAGGCCGAGAAGTTACAGGCTGTTCTGCAGCAAGCAGTTACCGGACGAGTTAATCAGACAACCACAGCAACTGTTGCCCCCGGTCAGACGACATCCACGCTGACCGCACCGATTGCACCGATTGCCGGGCAAGCCATTACCACTCCTGGAAACTCTTTGAACACCCCGCAAACGACACCGCAACGCGTGAGTGTCACATCACCCGGATTCGCTGCGGGTGCCGCTGGGCAGTCAACGGGTTTGGCTCGCAACGCCACCGTGATAGCAGACAAGGATCGCAACGCTCTGTTGATTGTCGCAACACAGTCTGAATACAACGCGATCGAATCGGCAATTAAGAAGCTGGACGTCGCCCCGAAAATGATTGCGATCGAAGTGCAAATCGCGCAGGTCGCATTGGACGGCGCTTTTCAGTTTGGCATTTCCGGGATGTTTACCGGGAAGCCTGAATCCCCAGCCAATCGCCTAACCTCGGCCGATGGCATTGGCACGCTTGCTTCAGGCGGTGGTTTTAACTACACATGGCAAGGCGCTGCTGCCAAAGCTATTTTGAATACGCTTCAGACGACAGGTCAGTCGCGAACTCTTGCGTCGCCGACGCTCATGACCCTCGACAATCAGAAGGTCAGCTTTTCCAACGGTACACAGATATCTGTTCGAACCCAAACCACAGCGGCATCAGGCACGATCTCAGCGACGGATTCATTTCAGTACATTCCGACGGGACTCACGATCAACATTACGCCTCGCGTAAGCGGCAACAATGTATTCCTGGAAATTCAGCAGGAGAACAGCACCGCGGGCGCGGTTCGTGCCGACAATCCCAATCCTGACATCACCAAAAATTCGCAACAAAGTACAGTGATGGTTTCCAACGGTGACACCATGTTGTTGAGTGGGCTGTTTATCGAAAACGGAGGTAGGACGACGAGCGGTTTTCCAGTGTTGTCCACCATTCCTGTTTTGGGTGGCATATTCGGTAGTCAAGGGTGGAATTCCAACCGCTCAGAGTTGGTGATGCTGGTAACACCACGAGTGATGTCCACAGTCGAAGAAACTCGCGGCGTTGTGGACGAATTGCGCCAGCGCATGGGCAGCATTGAAGCTATCCTTCCGCAAGTCGGTACAAGGGAGTTGCCAACCGGAGCTGAAGCTCGACAGGATCTCAAACAGCGCCGAGCCGCTGAGGCGATCCCTTCCGAATTCAATCAATCATTAAAAGTGCAGCCCAACAATGCGCAACAGTGACGCTATTGTTGTATTGACGCAACAGGGCTCAAGCACCGTTGGCTGGCCCTTTCAGACAACTTCCAAACTATGAAAATCACGTTCAAATTCGTGCGCCGCATTCTCACTGTCGGTTTCGTTTCTGTAGCCGCTACGCTGCTTGTCTCCTGCGCGACTACGGGGGCCGGGCCAGAGCAAAAGCTGACTGGCGAACAGATGAAAAATCGCGCTATAGAACGCTCTACTGCTCGCTGGAAAGCCTTGACTGACAAGCGTTTCAGCGAAGCTTTCGGATTTTTGTCTGAAGCGTCAAGGGTGGGCGTTTCGGCCGCTGAATACGAAGCATCTATGAAACGTTTGGGTTACTTATCCTCGAATTTCGAAAGCGCGAGCTGCGATGATTCGATCTGTACGGTGAAGACGATGGTGATGATTCCGATTTTTGTGCGGGGAGTCGGTGCACGTCCCCAAAACGTACCTGTGGAAGAGCAGTGGATCTTGAATAAGGGTGAACTATGGTTGATCCGTCGTTAAAAACTGTTGTAGACTTCAGTCAAGGGCAAATGTCCGACAAAACTAATATTGCTGTTGGTTCTAAAGTGATCACTCAAAAACTCAATGCAGAGGAGTCAAATCTAATTATGAAAACGTTCAAGCAAAAAGCGCTAATTTCCGCTCTGGCGGGTGCTAGCGCCTTCGCTATGGCGGGCGCTGCGAATGCCGTCTACGTCAACCCAGATGGTCTCGGCCAAGCGCTGATCTATCCTTACTACACGGTTCGTGCAGGCAACAATACGTTGCTGTCGGTCGTGAATACCACCACCCAAGCGAAAGCAGTCAAGGTTCGTTTCCTTGAAGGCAAAAACTCGCAAGAGGTATTGGACTTTAACTTGTTCCTGTCTGCCAAAGACGTATGGACTGGTTTGATTGCTCCTACCGCGGCTGGTGCCACCATCCTTACCGCAGACAAG
>JAYWHV010000176.1:0-12904 GCA_043777615.1 Burkholderiales bacterium
CTTCCAGTTGGCGAGCTCCGAAATGTGCTTCGCTTCGACCTTTTTGCCGTCGAAGTTGCGCAGCACTGATTCCAGCACGATACGAATCGATACCGGCAACCGGCTGATTGCGCCGACTCCGGCGGCCTCAAGCGCGGGCAGGCTGTAGTAATTGAGCGTGCGACCCGACTGTGGGAGCGAGAGCGTGGAGAGCGTATTGTGCAGACTGTGGAGCATGTCTGTGTCCTTGGTGAGCTGGCGGCAGAAGATGTCCGCCAGCCCTATTGTCGCGCTGAGGCATGTCAGCCGACAGCCGCTATGCTTGCAGGGCTGTGTTGCGCGTTTTATCGGTCCATCAGCTTATTTGGCTAACGCAAGGCGGCATTGGGGCTGACGTATGTTTTCGTTCAAAGTCGACTTAGACAGAAAATAGTTTCTAGCCCCTGATCAGCCGTTATTAGACGGAAAAGCTGCTTCAAAAAATTTTCTTCAAATTTGCCATGCAAACCGTTCACGTCAGCCTCGCCGATCGTCCCTATCCGATACATATTGGACCCGCACTCATCGGCGAGCCAGCGCTCATCGCGCCGTTTGTGACCGGCACGATGGTCGCGATCGTCACCAACGAGACGGTTGCGCCGCTTTTTCTGGCAAAAGTGCGTGAATCCGTACACGCACTCGGCAAGCAGGCGATCGAGATCGTGCTGCGCGACGGCGAGGCGTACAAAACGGCCGCATCGCTTGATCAGATCTACTCAGCCATGCTGTCCGCCAAATGCGACCGCAAAACGACCATCATCGCATTGGGCGGCGGCGTGGTGGGCGATGTGGCGGGTTATGCTGCCGCAACGTACCAGCGCGGTATTCCGTTCGTGCAAATGCCGACAACGCTCCTGGCGCAGGTCGATTCGTCGGTGGGCGGCAAAACAGCCGTGAATCACCCGCTCGGCAAGAACATGATCGGCGCGTTTTATCAGCCACAGGCGGTGCTCTCCGACACGGCAACGCTCGCGAGTTTGCCGCCGCGAGAATACGCAGCAGGACTTGCTGAGATCATCAAACATGCGTTGATTTTTGATGAGCCGCATCTGGTCGAGCTTGAGCGCGATGTTGAAAAGTTAAATGCCCGCGACGACGAAACTCTGGCTCGTGTGATCGCGCATTCGTGCCGGATCAAGGCCGACGTGGTGAAGCGTGACGAACGTGAAACGCTCGGGATTCGAGCGCTTCTGAATCTAGGTCACACCTTTGGTCACGCGATCGAGACGGAGATGGGTTACGGTGCCTGGGTGCACGGTGAGGCGGTGGCAGCCGGTTGTGTGCTCGCCGCGCAGCTTTCGCATGAGTTGGGGCATCTGAGCGCAGACGAAGTCGAACGGGTCGCGCGCTTGTTTACTGCCGTGAATTTGCCGGTAAAGCCGCCGCAATCGGATGCTGAGAAGCTCGTGGCCCACATGCAGCGCGACAAGAAAAACGAAGGCGGCGTGGTGACGCTCGTTCTGCTGAAAAAACTCGGGGAGGCCTACCTTGACCGCTCCCAGAATGCGGCCGCGTTAGTGGCGTTCCTGCGCAACCGGATCGCGGCCTGAGAGCTGGCTGAATCAGCGTGACCGCGCGACGTTACAGCTGATCCCGCAACTGTTCGGCGGCATCCTGCATCGCGGGTACGAACCGCTTGACCGCCACGCCAGCCGGCAATGTCGCGCTCGACATCGACACACCAATGGCGCCGACTGGAAGGCCTGACCCGTCAATCAGCGGCACGGCAATGCCGCGCAGTCCGAGTTCGAACTGGCTCTCGCTCAATCCGTAACCCAGCTTGCGCATTTTGATGATGTCTTTCTTGATTAGAGATCGTTCTACCGTGGTCTGCGGCGTGTAGGCGATCATGTTCGCGGCGTCCAGCCAGCGATCAAGCGCTGCGTCGGATAAAAAGCTCAGCAGCAATCGTCCCGCCGCAACCGTGTGTGCCGGCAATCGCGTTCCCGGTTCGAGGCCGGTCGAGAGTAGTTTGGGTGCATTGGCGCGACTGATGTAGACCGCCTCGTGGCCCTCCAGCACTGATAGATTGGTCGATTCGCCAAGCGCGGCGGTGAGCTTTTGCAGCACGGGCGTCACCGTGCGGGGCAGGCGCGCTGAGGCCACATACGAATGCCCAAGTCGCATGACTTTTGGCGTTAACCAGAACGACTTGCCGTCGGTTGCCATATAACCCAACGCTGTCAATGTCATCAAATATCTGCGCGCAGCCGCGCGGCTCAAATCGAGCCTTTGCGCGAGTTCACTTTGCGTCAATTTTGGCGTGCCGTCGCCGAACGCACAGATCACCTCCAGCCCCTTGCGCAGGCCGTCAATCATGTCGGACTTCTGCACGTCATGCGGATGCGCATTTGCTGCTAGCGCCTCAAGTGGCGTGAAAAATGGCAGATTTACTGGAGCGCGGGGAGTCACGATTTCCTGGGACCTTTACTTGACATGCAAATCCGGATGTGTTCTATTATCGCACAAATGTGCGTTAAACGCACAAATGTCTGTGAAACATACTTGCTAGTGATGCGCTTACGCTCCGGTAAACCATCCTCTGTCAGCTCCATACATTTAATCCCGGAGTACGAAAGGTTCTGATGAATCCCCTCGGTGTCGACGGTATCGAATACGTCGAGTACGTCACGCTAGAGCCGCAGTCGTTCGGCGCCGCGCTTGAGCGCCTGGGTTTTGCGGCGGTTGCGCGGCATCGCTCGCGCGAGATTGTTCTCTATCGTTCGGGCGGTATGAACATTATTGTTAACGCCGACCCGACGGTCGCCGGCAGCGCCGGTGAGGGCGCGCAGGCCCCACGCCTGAAAGCATTTGCGCTTCGCGTGCGCGATGCTGCGGTCACGTACGCCCATTGCATCGACAAAGGCGCATGGCCGATCACTGATAACTACGCAGGTAAATCGGCCCCAAGGGCCGGCGCTATGGAGCTGAATATTCCAGGCGTCATGGGGGTCGGAGACAGCGTCATTTACTTTGTGGATCGCTACGAGGAGTTCTCGATCTACGACGTGGATTTCAAGAAACTGCCAGCGGTGACCACCGCTCCTCCCGCAATTGCCAGCATGCATTTCTTCGGTATTGTCCAGGCAATCGAAGAGTCCCGCACCAAAGAATGGGTTGATTTCTACAAGGAGTTGTTCGGATTCACGCCTCTGCCGCAGGGTCAATATTTCGGCGTTTTGCCAAAGGGTACGCTACTGGAGAGTCCATGTCGCAAGTTCTATTTGCAGCTGGTTGAACCGCCAGAGCAGGCCGCCGTCCTGGCGTGGCAGGAAAAGCTGACGCGTGTCGGGTTTGGCGCTCCGGACGTCAAATCGCTGGTTGCACAACTGGCCTCGCGCGGTGTGACGTTTATCGAGAGCGACAGCGTTCACACCAGCGACAAAGGTGCCGTGACCTACCTTGGCGGTACGTCATTTGAGTTTGTGAAAAGTCATCTTGGAGGCGGCTCGTGATTCCCATCTCCGGCACTACACGGGTCTTCCCGGTGATCGGTTGGCCCGTTGAGCAGGTCAAGGCCCCGGCGATTTACAACGCGTATTTCGCAAAGCACAACATCGACGCGGTGTGCGTGCCCATGCGCGTGGCTCCCGAGCACTACGCAGACTTTGTTAAGAGCCTCATGAGCGCGCCGAATGTGGGTGGCATTTGCGTGGCAATTCCGCACAAAGCTGCGACGATTCACGTCGGCGATATCGCAACGCATGCCGCGCTTGCAGCGGGTGCAGCCAACGCAATATTTCGTGACAAGGATGGCCGCATCGTTGCGGATCTGATCGATGGTGAAGGCTTTGTCCGCGCGCTGGACGTGACTGCCGCGCCGACCGGATTTGACTATCGCAGGAGTTCCGCGCTTATCGTTGGTTGTGGCGGCGTCGGCAGCGCGATCGCGGCGTCGCTAGCGGCCCGCGGTATTGCCGGTCTGGGGCTGGTTGACATTGATTCGGTGGTGTCGAGCGGCCTCGCCGAACGTCTGAGCAAACACTATCCAGCTACGGCCGTCACGGTCATGCCAGCCGGCACCGTTGATGAACCTGGCTATGACCTGCTGGTCAACGGTACGCCGCTCGGCATGAATCGCGGCGACCCGATGCCGTTTTCGGTGGAGCGCGCGAAGCAGTCTGCGGTGATCGCTGATTGCGGGATGAAGACGGAAATCACCGAGCTCTTGCGGGTTGCTTCGGAACGTGGACACCGCACGCAAAAGGGCAAGGAAATGCTCTTTGAGCAGGCACCTTTGTACATGGAGCGATTCGGCTGGCCCGGCGTCACGGCTGATGAATTCCGTGCACTGGGGGTGCTGTGAATCTCGCCAATTTTTCAATGGACACGATCACCCTTGCGGGCTCACTGGAGAGCAAGCTTGACGCGAATCTCGCGGCTGGTTTTAGCCAGATCACGCTGTGGGCCAAAGACCTCGTTGGGCATCCTGATGGCGTTGATGCGGCGTTGAACGAAGTGCGCTTGTCGGGTCTTCGGGTGAATGCACTTCAGGTAATGCGAGACTACGAGGGTTTGTCTGGTCCGCTGCATCGCTACAAGATTGAGACGGTGAAGACAATGCTCAAGCTGTGCGAGGCAGCAGGGGCGGAGCGTTTGCTCATTTGCTCGTCAACGTCATCGCATGCCTCTGGCGACATTGATCACATTGCGGCTGACCTGCGCAAAGTCGCCATGCTTGCAACGCCTCTGGGCATTCACGTCGGCTTTGAAGCGTTGTCGTGGGGGCGACACGTAAACGATTTTGCGCTTTCGTGGGAGATCGTTCAGCGCGCCGATCGCGACAATCTGGGCGTGTGTATCGATTCGTTTCACGTGCTGGCCAATTGCAGTTTGAACGAGACCGATTTCGACGCACTCGCCACAATTCCCGGCGAGCGAATCGCTTTCGTGCAGCTTTCGGATTTTTTGTGGAGCGACGTTCGAACTCCCGAGGAGCGCATCGAAACCGCCCGCCACCTGCGCGTTTTTCCCGGCGAAGGCGTTCACGGTTCCGAGCTCTCGCGCATGATTCGCATGATTGACCGCGCTGGTTATCGGGGCGACTGGAGTTTTGAAGTGTTCAACGATGATTACGTGCAAATGCCGGGCGAAGCAGTAGCCCTGCGCGCGCGAAACGCGGCGATGTGGGTCGCTGCGCAAAGCGAGCGGCGCAGCCTGCCGAGAACTATTTCACGAAGCGCTAATCACTGACAGGAACAATCAGAAGCGCGACATACATCGTTGTCTGGAAGCAGCGATAAAAGGAGGAGACCTTATGACGGATTTTATGCAGCTCTTGCTGAGCGGCGTCGCCACGGGGGCCATCTACGCGATGGCGGCTCTGGGCTTCACGCTGTTATGGCAAGCGGCGGGCACCATCAACTTTGCGCAGGGCGAATTCGTGATGCTGCCAGCCTTTGCCATGTTGATCGGCATGTCGATGGGTCTGCCGCTGTGGGCTTCGTTTATCGTTGCGGTCGCGCTCTCGATTCTGGTGCTTGGCGCCGCATTCAAGAAGTGGATCGTAGACCCCATGCGGGGCAGCGGCGTGGTCTCTGTGGTCGTAGCGACGCTTGGTTTATCGATTGGACTCAAATCCTTTGTCAAAGCGAGCTACAGCGCAGAGCCACATCCTTTCCCGAGCATCTTCAGCGACGAGGTGTTCAAGCTTGCCGGCGTTACGGTTTCATACAGCGACGTGGGAGCGCTGGTTTTTGCGGGTTTGATGGTCCTGGGATTGCAAACTTTTTTGAACAAAACGATTACCGGACGTGCCATGCAGGCTGTAGCGCAAAACACGTTTTCGGCCGAGGCGTTGGGCATCAACGTCAAGCGCATGATCTTCTACACATTTGCCATCAATGCGATTCTGGTCGCCGTCACAGCGCTGTTGATCACGCCAACCTATCTCGCAAAATTCGACATGGGCGACAACATTGGCCTGAAGGCGTTTTTTGCAGCGATCATTGGGGGATTTAACAATTCGCGCGGCGCGTTGCTCGGCGGAGTTTTAGTCGGTGTGCTGGAAAATCTCGCGGGCGCTTACCTGACGCCCGCCTACAAGGACGGTGTAGCGCTGGTTCTGTTTTTGGCAGTAATTCTGGTCAAGCCGGATGGGCTGTTGGGAACACCACAGGAGCGCAAAGTATGAAGCGCACGAAACTACTCTCCACGCAGCACATGGCATTTTTGGGGCTGGCCCTGATTGCAATGTGCGCTGCGCCCGCGTTTCTGAAGACCTATGGTCTTTATCTGCTGTCGCTCTGGCTCGTCTACGTGATCGCAGCAATGGGCTTGAATCTGACAGTCGGCTATGCCGGTTTGAAGTCGTTGTGCCACGCAGGTTTTATGGGCGTTGGCGCCTACACGGTTGCAATCATGATGAAGGCGGGAATTTCATTCTGGATCGCCTCGCCCGTTGCTATCGTGATTTGCTTCGTGCTTGGGCTTGCGATCGGATTTCCGGCATTGCGGGTGCAGTTGCACTATCTCGGCTTCGCTACGCTCGGATTCAATTTGCTTCTGGTTCTATTCTTCCGCAACGAAGAATGGCTGACCGGTGGGACTTTTGGCATTCAGAATATCAAGCGTCCTGATTTCTTTGAAAGCAACACGAGCTTCTACTTCCTCGTGCTTGCTGTCACGATTGTTTTCGGCGCGCTGCTCGCGCTCTTGCTGCGGTCACCCTGGGGACGTGCGTTTGCGGCGTTGCGCGACAACCCGATTCGCGCGGAAAGCACCGGCGTGAACATCACGGCCTACACTCTGATGTCATTTGCGATTGGTGCTGCGTATGCGGGCATCGCCGGTGCGTTATTCGCGCCGCTGGTCAACTTCATCGAACCCGCACCTTTCGGCATTTCCAACTCCCTGCTGTTTTTGATGATGGTAGTGATCGGCGGATCAGGGCGTTTTTATGGCCCGGTGCTCGGTGCCGCGATTGCGCTGTTGCTACCGGAGTACTTGCGTTTCCTGAAAGACTGGTATCTCGCCGTTTTTGGATTCACTGCCGTTGCCATGATGATCTGGCTGCCGGGCGGACTGCTTTCGATGAAGGAGGCCTGGCAACTCTCGCGGGCAAAGCGCATTGCAAAACAAAAGCAGGTTGCCGAGGCCTCCGCTCTGGCTGCCGCAAAAGGAGCCAGTGCATGAGCATCCTTTCCGTCCATGACATCAAAAAGAGTTACGGCGCGATTCAGGCGGTAGGCGGCGTGAGCTTTGACGTCGAGCCTGGTGAAATTCTCGGCGTCATCGGTCCCAACGGCAGCGGCAAAACGACATTGTTCAACTCGATTCTCGGCCAGATCAAGCCCGACACGGGCAGGGTGGAATTTGAAGGCAAAGACATCTCCGGAGGTTCGCCGCTCGAGTTGTCCCGGCTTGGTGTTGGCCGCACATTCCAGAACCTCCAGGTGTTTGGAAAACTCTCTCTGCGCGACAATCTGATCCTCGCCGCGCAAGAGCACACAGGAACCTTCTGGGGGCGCATGTTTGCATCGCCTGACAACGGCCTGGCTGCGCGCGCACAGGAGATGCTTGATTTGTTTCGCCTCAATCACGTTGCTGATTTGCCCGCCGGGTCGCTATCGTACGGTCAGCAGAAGCTGGTTGATATTGCGATGGCGTTTATGCCGAAACCCCGACTGGTTTTACTAGACGAGCCGTGCGCCGGGGTGAACCCGTCGCTTGTTGACGGACTTCGCGAACTTTTGGTTGAGTTGAACAAGAAACAGGGCGGCAGTTTCGTCGTGATCGAACACAACATGGACTTCATAATGAAGCTCTGCCACCGTGTGGTGTGCATGGTGGAGGGCAAAGTGCTTGCTGTAGGCAAGCCAGAAGAAATTCAGGGAAATCGTGCCGTGCTGGAGGCCTACCTTGGAAACTAGCTCGAACGCGCCGCCGCTCATTCAGTTCGACAAAGTCGTCGCTGGATATACGCATCTGACTGTATTGAACGAGATGACGCTTGATGCCAGAAAGGGCGAGATCACGCTGTTGATTGGCCCGAACGGCGCAGGTAAATCGACCGTTCTGAAAACCCTTTTTGGCATGCTCACGCCTCGCTCCGGAGAGGTTCGTTTCAACGGGCAGGTGATCAATGGCCGCACGCCGCGGCAGTTGCTCTCGGAGGGAATTGCCTTCGTGCCACAAGGGCGCAACCTGTTCGGTTCGCTCTCGGTGTTGCACAACCTTGAACTCGGTGGATTGCATTTGCCGAAGGCTTTGCTCAAAGAGCGAATTGCGGAGGTGATGGAGTTGTTTCCACGACTCGCGCAGCGCACCGACTCGCGGGCTGCCTCTCTCTCTGGCGGCGAACAGAAGCAGCTCGAAGTCGGGCGAGCCTTGCTCGTGAAGCCGGAGGTGTTGTTGATTGATGAACCGTCGATCGGGCTCGCGCCAATTATCGTGCAGGACGTGATGAAGCTGCTGCGAAAATTAGCCGACTCCGGCAAGAGCGTGCTCATGGTCGAGCAAAATGTGCGCACGGCACTCAAGTATTCTGATCGGGCACTTGCACTTGAGATGGGCACTCTGGCCGTCGATAAGCCCGCTGCCGAATTGTTGGATGATCCGAATTTGAACCGGCTATTTTTAGGTGGACATGCCGCCAAATAGTCAACGCTAACCCCTTATTTTTCGTTACTTACCATCGTTTCTACAGGAGGAAAAACCATGAAAACCACAATCGGCCGAACCCTCGGCCAACTGACAGTCGTTGCTGCTGCGCTTGTCGCAGCTTCGGCCTCGGCACAAATCAAAGTCGCGCAAGTCGTTGAGCTCTCGGGCGGCGGGACTGCCGCTGGCAGCCAGTACCGTAACGGCGCCAAGCTCGCATTCGCCGAGATCAACGCTGCCGGCGGCATTATGGGCAAGAAGATTGAGTCCATGGAAATGGACACCCAGTCGCAGCCCGCCATTGCCAAAGCGATGACGGTCAAAGCCATTGATGAAAAAGTCACCGCGATTTTCGGGCCGGTGTTTTCGGGCTCTATTCTTGTGAGCCAGACCGAAAGCCAGAAGGCGAAAATTCCCAACTTCACAGGCGGCGAAGCTTCAAACGTAACGGCTCAGGGCAATCCGTACATCTTCCGCTCATCGTTCAATCAGTCGATGGGCATGCCGAAAGTGGCGAACTACCTCGCGACCGACCTGAAAGCGAAGTCTGTTGTAGTGGCGTTCGTCAATAACGACTTTGGCAAAGGCGGTCGTGATTCCATCGTCAAGGAGCTTCAGGCGCGCAATATCAAAGTGGCCGGCGATATTTCGACCGATCCGGGTCAGGTCGACATGTCCTCGGCCGTGCTTCGCATCAAGCAGGCGAATGCCGATGCGCTGTTCGCGTACCTGAACGAGGAAGAGTCAGCACGTTTGCTCAAAGAACTGCGCAAACAGGGCTACGACAAACCGATGGTTGGCGAGACCACATTAATGGGTGCGAAAGTGATCGAACTCGCCGGAAGCTCGGCCAACGGCGTTCGTGGCCACGTGGGCCTGACCGCAGATGCGCCGGCATTCAAAGAGTTCGGTGCAAAGTACGAAAAAGAATACAAAGCAAAATCCGATCACAACGGCATCAAGGGTTATTTCTCGGCGTACATGCTGAAAGCAGCCATCGAAAAGGCCAAGAGCACCGACGGCGCAGCGATTGCGGCCGCGATGAAAAACTCTTGCTTCAAAACGAAAGACCATCCCGGCATCCTGCTAGACGTCTGCTTTGACGACAAAGGCGACATTGATCGTGAAAGCTTCCTCGTTGAAGTGAAAGACGGCAAGCAAGTTGTGACGGCAACGTTGCCAATGCTCAACAAGCGGTAGCAAATAGCTCATTGGGGGTCGCACTCGCGCGATACCGATGCTAAAAAAGGCTCACTTCGGTGAGCTTTTTCGCCTCCTCCGAACGACGTTGGCGTAGAGCAGTTGTAGGGCGGGCACTGCCCGCCGTGTGTTGGCCTGGCGATAGCCGCCCGCACACGTCGCGGCTAAGCGCTTAACGCTCAATCCCCCAACTCATCGCGCGAACGGCGACAACCATGGCTAATCCATACGCCGCCGTCTCAAGCGCCACGAGCGCGAAAATCGTCCACCGCCGCATCTGCGCTACTGCCAACATCCAGCCGCCAATCGCGACCACGGCAAGCCTCAGCATGCTCGCCAGTACCGGGCCATCGACCTACCCGCACCCAGCGACGAGAAGTACAGACAAAGGCCCAGCCCGAACCGCCCATAGGCAGGCCCTGCCCAATGAAAATACACGGCGGCGGAAGGTACGGCGCCGGCTTCCTGCGTAAATAAATTCGTCCGGACATCAGGCGTAAGCGCGAGCAACATTCCGAGCACGCAGAGCACGACCGTTCGAACGGCGGCCGCATCAACACTGGCGCCGTCGTTTCTCACGCACGGTGTCAATCGCGCTTGCACCGCACTACTGTAGCGCCGGTAGCGTTGCGATTCGAAGTTGTGTTTCGTGACGAAAGTGATTTTGGGTCCCGTGAAGGAAGTGAGTTATCGTTTAAGGCGGGAGTAACCCCGCCAGATATTTTTCAATCTGCGAAAACGACGCGTTTATTACGCCGACGCCGGGCGCGCCTGTGACGAGCGCTGGGCCTCGAGTGTTCAGCAGGTGGGGCGAGATCAGCAGGCCGTCGTTGGCCCCGGTGGCGGCGGGCACTGGCGCGTTGCTTTCCACATCCAGATTGAACGGGCCGTTGCTGACGCTGTTGAACTGGCGGAAGCCGAGGCGCTGCGGGTTGCTGAACTGGAAAAAAGCTCCACTGCAAACGACACGATTCGGTAGCTCTTCGGCGCAAGCAGCTTTTGGCTGAATACGCGGCGTCAATTCGGCTCAGCACGGTAAATGGCCTCTGTCGACGTGCTTATTTTTATTGCTTCAGCCGAAGGTAAATGGGCAATTCACCGAAAAAGCTGCTGGACGGCTACCGGTGCAGATTCGTGCTGGTTGTAAATTAGCTTACATCCCTAAACGCGTCTTCATCATCGCCACATCACGCTGCATCACCGCATTCGCTTTTTCAAGCGCGCTGATCTTCGCGTCTTTGTCTTTCAGCAATCTGTGCAGCCCCTGAATCGCTGCCAGCGCGACGCCCGACGAATCCATCGCCGAGATGGTTGTGTCGTCGGCGCCCAGCGCAAATGCCTTTGAAAAATCCTGCGCCATCGGGCCGATATGGGTGTATGCCTCCGCCCCCTTGAAGCTCCAGCTGCTCAATGGCATCGCGATCACGCGCTTCAGTACGTCCGCCGTGTTGAGCAAACGAATGTTGATCTTCATGTCGCGGTCACTGGAGCAGGCCCAACCGCTGGATGGCGTGGACAAAATGCATCCTGCGCCCGGTGACGTGCTTGCGTACATGCGGATCGATTCCGGCGCGTAGACGCGGAATTGCCCGGCGGCGGAGCTCACAGTGTCACCGGTTCCCGAGCCACCCCAAACGAACGTGTTGTCGTGCATTGCTTTGGCGCGGCTACCTGCGGCAAAACTAACGGCACCCGCTGCCACGTTGACGAATCCGCCAGGCACCGTCGCATAGTCACTGCTGGCGATATTGTTGGCACCGCCGCTGACGGCACTTGAGTTCCCGCTGGCCTTGTTGAAGATACCGCCTGCAACGAGCGCGAAGTCGACGCTTGCGGTGTTTCCCGCGCCTCCGCTAACGGTGCTGTAACCGCCGCTTGCGATGTTGGACGATCCTCCGCTGACGGCGCTGCCTTCCGCCAAAGCCGCGTTGCGACATGACCGCGTGCTGGTCTGGGCCGACGGGTCGTAGCAATCGGCGCGGGCCGCCCCGCCGCCCGCCACGGTGCTCAGTGCTCCTTGCGCCACGTTGCCAGCTGACCCATTGACAATGGCCAAGCCGTCGGCGAAGGCGAGCGTAGGCGTTGCCACGATTCGCAGACCAGAGCCGCCGCCGAGCCCTATGGTTAACGGCTTGCCATCGGTAGTACCAAACACCGCAGGCGTTGCAATATTGCCGAACGCATTTCCGCCCAACGTAAGCGCATTCACCGCGCCGCCCGCCGCACATCCATTCGACAGGAAACTCGTCACTGCGGCTGTCGTGTTGCGAGAGCCCGAGCCGAGTGCCAATCCGCCAGTCAGCGACGCATCCTTGAACCCCGTCAAATGCCGCGCGATGATGGTGGTGTCGACCGTGTCAATCTGTCCATCGCCATTGATGTCAAGCGCGCAACCAACGCATTCGATGTTGTTTTTCACCTGCAACGGATCAAGGCTCGCATGGCGCGTGCTGGCCACGAGCGGCGCGCCTGTGATGCCTAGCGCGTAACGGGTGAGCACGATGCCATCGTTCAGTGCGTCCGAACCACCGGTGTCGAACGGGCAGGTGGCGGCGAGTGCTGGTAGCGGGAGCAGGCTGACGACAAGCGCTCCGAGCGTTAGAACCCTGGAAGTCATTGGTCTGACGATGACAATCATTGCTTGCATGAAGCTTTCCTCACTGATGATCGGTTTCAACAAAGGGTGTCGCGCCGCTCGCGTGCTGCTTTGACTAACAAAAGGCAACACGCGACAAGACAACAAGACGCCCGCAGCGATCAGAAAATATTATCGAACCGCTTCCTGCAACGAATTCATTTTCAGCACCTTGAGCAATGCCTCGCGCGAGGCGGGGCAAGATGCTATGGTGACGCTGTCAATTTGCGAGGTCACCTGTTGCAGTACGTCTGCGTTCGCGTCAAAGGCGGACGCGATTGTCATCACGAGTTGCGCCTGTGTGCCAATGGCCGACAAACTCGGCGCTTGCGGCGCAAGCTCGTTGAGCACTTTGCACAGCTTTGCTTGCATGTCGCCCACGGCCGCTTTTGGGGTCTGGCCGGGAGAACGACCGGGCCAAGCAGGCCAGGGGTGCCGGGGCCCAGGCGC
>JAYWHV010000177.1:0-3624 GCA_043777615.1 Burkholderiales bacterium
GCGTCGAGCACACGATCCTCGGCTGCATCCTGCGCGCGGTCATGCACTGCCTTGATTGCCACTTCACGCGTCAGCTTGATTGACACTTCGACCAAATCCCGGATGATGGTGTCGACGTCGCGTCCGACATAGCCCACTTCCGTGAATTTTGTCGCTTCTACTTTCACAAATGGCGCGTTTGCCAACTTCGCCAGTCGTCGCGCAATCTCGGTCTTTCCGACGCCCGTCGGCCCGATCATCAGGATGTTTTTGGGCGTTATTTCCTGGCGCAGCGGATCCTGCACCTGTTGCCGCCGCCAGCGGTTTCGAAGCGCGATCGCAACCGCCTTTTTTGCAGCCTGCTGGCCAACAATGTGGCGATCAAGCTCGACGACAATGGCTTTGGGGGTCATGGGGATAGACATGCTGCCAATTTTACGGACGTAGAATCTGCGCAGTCCTTCGAAAGTTCACACCATGCCCATCCTGCAAGACAAAAAAATTCTGCTAACCGGCCTTTTGTCCAACCGTTCAATTGCGTTTGGTATCGGCAAGGCGCTCAAGCGCGAAGGCGCGACGCTGGCGTTTACGTATGCCGGTGAGGCCATGAAATCGCGCGTTGAGAAGCTTGCGCCTGAACTTGGTGGCGGCATGATCATGAGTATGGATGTGACGCAGCAGGACGAAATTGATGCTGTGTTCGCAAAGCTGGGCGGCGAATGGGGCGGGCTTGACGGCGTCGTGCATTCGATCGGTTATGCGCCGCGCGAGGCAATTGCGGGTGACTTTCTGGATGGCTTGTCGCGCGCTTCCTTCATGACGGCGATGGACATTTCGGCTTATAGTTTTGCGGCGCTGGGTAAAGCGTCGCGCGAGTTGATGCGGGGCCGCAATGGCTCGCTGCTGACACTGTCTTATCTCGGCGCGGTGCGCAGCGTGCCGAACTACAACACGATGGGTGTGGCCAAGGCGGCGCTTGAAGCGAATGTGCGCTACATGGCGGCAACGCTCGGGCCGGAGGGTACGCGCGTGAACGGAATCAGCGCTGGCCCGATCAAAACCCTGGCTGCAGCGGGTATTGCGGGATTCTCGACCATGCTCAAGAACTTTGCAGCCGCAGCCCCGTTGCGTCGTAATGTGACGGCAGACGAAGTCGGAAATGTTGCGGCGTTTTTGATGAGCGACTGGGCAAACGCGATGACCGGAGAAATTCTCTACGTCGACAACGGCTATTCGCAGGTCGCAGCGGGCATGGACGACGGTGGCGAGAAGCCAAAAGAGTAAGTAACCATCACCCGGCCTTGCTGGGGAATTGTTGCTGAGCGCTCGAAGAGTGTCAGTGGGCAGGTGATTTGATGCCAAGTACCTCTGAGCAAGGCGAAGTTAGCAATCATTCCGGAATCTTCAACTCTGTTGCCTCGTACCCGCGAAGCTAGTCGCGCGCAAGCAGAATGCGCCCGACGACCGGAAAGGGCGCCAATAGCGGCCTTCCATCACTTCACCTCCAACACGACTGCTCTGAGGAGCCAAGCGGACTTGGTGGTTGACAACCACTGCCTTGGCTCTCGAACGAATACTATTTCGGCTCCACAGAACGCTGCGACGAGGCGGGTAAGGGAGTGAGTGCTTTGGGCCCAGCCCGTGCGCTAAAGCTCTCGGTTGAAAGTTGGTTTCGCCGTTCTCGACGTCGCGCTAACCCTTCGCACGCTGCCTCACCTGTCGCGCAGCGGCCTCCGGGGCGACCCACTAAGGGAAGCTCTCCTAATCGCGCCAGATCGTAACCGTTATGACCTAATCAGTCCGTCGGAAGGCGAGCGATTTCAGCTCGAATCTCGTCCATCTGCCTCGTCAACAAAGCGGTCGCGGCTGGGTCGTGACCCACGTAGTCGTCTTTGAACGCTTTTGCGTATTCTTCCAGCAACGACTCTTCTCCTTCTCGCACGGCTGGAAGAACGTCCCGATCTACCCTGGAAAGCCAGTCGCGCAATATGACGACCACTTTGTTCACGGTACCTTGCAGAGACGAGTCGTCGCTAGCCGCGTCGCGCCTGCATGCGAGCTCAGTCTCCTGCTCGGCGGCGTGCGCAACGTGCATATCGGTCAGCCGGCGGATCACTGGCTGAATCTCAGGCTCAGCACGCGTTTGCATCTCACGATACCCTTTGACAACGTCGTTAGTCGCAGTGTGAATCGTGTGCAGTGCATCGGTCGCGGAACGTGTCATGGTTTATCTCTCGTGGAATAGACGTCGACATCCTAGCTACAGCGTATCAATGTGCAGCCCGGAGAATTTCGCGAATTTTTGTAGGCCCTCGCCGACACGCGCCGCGAAGGTCAACATCCCGCGCGCATAACGGCACCTATTCCAACGAACATTCCGACGCAGCATCAAATAGAACTTATGTACGGTGCCGAACAGACGCTCGCTTTGGCTCGAGCCAAAATCAAGCAACGCGTTACGGCCATCGAAAGAGGCAGGCCATGTCGACCATTGCCACTTGTGTCCATATGAAACATCAGGAGCGAGACATCATGTCAACCGACGATTTCCCCGTGACCTTCGTAGGTGGCCCGCTGCACGGACAGCACAAGCGACTGGCGCGCGGTACGGTCGACGTGAAGCATGAGGGCGTCGCATACATGCCAAGCGTTAGCTCCACGGCGTATCGGGACGCTTTGGACGTGATCTACTTTGTGGCTGAAAACAAAGGCGTGCCCGACCGCGTCGACGTCATGCGCACGGCGCTTATGAGCGCTCGTGGCTATTAGCCCGACGCCCCCATCGAGACCTGTGGTGCCGGTGATTGTCGCTGCTGTCGACACCCAAATGTGGCAATCCTGATGCCTCGCTAGCGTCGCTTCACACAGCGATGCAGCATATGCCCGCGGGAATCAGCGGGTTTAGTGAACGAAATCGGCGTGTGCAGTGAGGACTCGGCTTCAAACGACCATCGCTACCCCCAACGCGTATAGACCTGTGGTCCCGCAGCGCCGAACCAGGCTACGCCGTAAATTTCTAGGAGCCGTGAACAAGGGCGTGCCGTTAGTGGTCGCATCGTGCTGCGCGGTGACCGTCCACGCCGCGCCGGACGGAAAACCAATCCATGTGGTAACAAGGGAGCAACGTTCCCGATCGCCAGAAAGTGGCCGAACAGGCCCTTGACGAACCGAAGTCGACGACTACCTTCGCAATAGCACTACCAGCAATGGTTCTGAATTAAGCCGGCTTTTTGCACACGCGTGTTTCCATCTCGCAGAAACGTCTCTTATGGTCAGCAAGACGATCTTCATTTCTTATACGCTGCGAATGGCGAAATGATCGCTGATCAGTGGAAAGAGCGAACCATCGGCGCATGCCAATCAGGGTCTTACTCTTTGCTCAAATATTTCTTCTTACCGCTGTCTGTCAAACATTAGTTACCACTGCGTTTGCACAAGCACGCCTGCTCTTCATTGCACTTGAGGTGAGCCCTGCCGGTTAAGATTCAACGATGACTGCTATCGATCTCGACCAACTGGCACGAGCCCGCGCTCAATGGCGCTGGCGAGGAACGGGCCGTCCACCGTTTGCAGACAATCCTGGGCGGGGACAAGTGTCAGTGTGGGATTTCCCGCGCCCACCAGAACTCGTTAGCGACGCGCGCG
>JAYWHV010000178.1:0-12839 GCA_043777615.1 Burkholderiales bacterium
ATGGGCCGGGCTGTTCGCTCCGGCTGGCACGCCCGAAACTGTCACCAATGCCTTGCGCAAGGCCGCCCGCGAGATGCAAGAAGATGCGGCGTTCAAGCAGGCGTTTGTCGCGCTGCAAACGCCGCTCGCTTACCTCGACGCGCCGGCGTTTCGCGCATACTGGGACTCGGATGCAAGGAAGATGGCCGATATCGTGCAGCGCATCGGTAAAGTGGAATGAAGCCTGGCGCAGACACCTACTCTCCTTCGAATCAGATCATGGGGCATTTGCGGTGAAATATTTCGGAACTTGTCAGGCGGCCCTTGTGATTGCTACCGCGGCGCTCTTGTCGGCTTGCTCGAGCACGATACCGGCCAGAAGTGACTCAGCATCGCCTGATGTTGTGCGGCTGCTGGCTCCTCAAGGTACGTTGCGCGCGGCCATCAATTTCGGCAATCCGATCCTTGCCAGCAAAGACGCAAAGACTGGCGAGCCGTTCGGTGTTTCCGTCGATATCGCACGTGAACTAGGCAAGCGACTTAATGTCGAGGTTGAGCTCGTGACGTTCACTTCGGCGGGAAAGGTGGTCGATGCCGTAGGTGCCAATGACGTTTCGATCGCGTTTGTCGCCATCGATCCGGTTCGTGCAGCGACCACCGCTTACACCGCTCCTTACGTGATCATCGAAGGTGCGTATCTTGTGCCCAACAACTCACCGCTGCGTGACAACACCGACGTGGACCGCCCGGGGAACCGCGTCGTCGTCGGTGCTGGTAGTGCATATGACCTGCACCTTTCGCGTGAAATGCGGAGTGCAACGCTCGTTCGGGCACCGACCTCCCCTTTGGTGACTGACGAAATGCTGAAACAGAAAATGGAGGTCGCGGCGGGTGTCAGGCAACAACTCCAGGCTGATGCCCTGCGGGTCGGTGGTGTGCGCTTGCTGCCTGGCCGCTTCATGGTGATCGACCAGGCGCTCGCGATGCCGATCGCGCGCTCGGGCGCGTCGAAATTTCTCAAGGCGTTCATTGAGGATTTGAAAGCATCGGGATTTGTGGCCAAAGCCTTGGAGCGCCATGGCATCAAGGGCGCCATGGTTGCCCCGCCCGCTCCGCTTATTCCTTAAACGGTCACACAGCGGTAGAGCGCCGCAAGCAGTATCGAACAAATAGTCAAACAAGGAGGATTCATGAAACATTCACAAACTATTGTCTGCTTCGCAACATGCGTTGGCTTAGCGCTTTGTACGGGTATTGCCAGAGCACAGACTGCGTACCCAACCAAACCAGTTCGCATCATGGTCGGCGCGTCCGCAGGCGGGGGCACTGACATCGTTGCCCGTATGCTCGCCGAGAAGTTCGGTTCCGCATTCAAGGAAGCCTTCGTCGTCGAAAACAAGCCCGGTGCGTCGAACACGATCGCTGCTGACGTCACTGCCAAGGCAGCGCCCGATGGACATACCTTGCTGGTCGCGACGAACACCGGGCAAGCGATCGCACCGCACCTCATCAAGTTGAGCTTTGATCCGATCAAGGATCTGACGCCAATCGCGTTGATCGTCACCGTGCCCAATGTTCTCGTGGTTAACCAGCAGGTTGGCGCGAAGGACGCGAAAGATTTGGTGGCGATGATGAACGCCAAGCCGAATACATTCACTTACGCGTCTTCCGGTGTCGGCAGCACGCAACATCTTGCGGGCGAGGGGTTCAAGCTCGCCACCGGCGTCAAGATGACGCATGTGCCTTACAAGGGAAGCAGTCAGGCACACCTCGATTTAATTGCCGGAAGCGTACAGGTCATGTTTGACACCACGTCTTCGGCAATGAGCCAGATCAAGGCGGGCAAGCTGAAGCCATTGGCGGTGACTTCTTCGAAGCGTTCCCCAGAATTGCCGGATGTGCCGACCCTTGCTGAGGCGGGAATCGCCGGTTTCGAAATGACGACCTGGTATGGCCTTTTTGTAACAACTGGAACGCCCAAGGAAGTAGTCGCGCGACTGGTTGACGAGATTAACAAAATACTGCGCCTTCCGGATGTGCAGGCACGGTTGCGTGGACTCGGTGGCGAGCCTGCGGGCATGACCGTTGAGCAGTTCGCAACGCTGAACAAGGCCGAATTTGACCGCTTTGGGAAGCTCATTCGCGACGCTAATGTGAAGCTTGATTGATGAAACCCAATATTGCCCTCGTGATCGGCGACCCTGCTGGCGTCGGGCCAGAACTGGTCGTGAAACTGCTTGCGGACGGCACTGCAGCGCAGCGGGCGAACATTTTCGTGATAGGTAACAGGGCGTCGCTGGCGGAGGCCGGGGGGCTGACCGGAACCGCGCTACACCTTGACACCGTACGCCAGAGCGATGTCGGTATTCGTGATTATTCCTTGCCTGTGCTGCTGGCATGGGATGGCATTGATGCTCATGGATTCGCGCGTGCAAGCGCGGAGGCAGGCAACGGTAAGTTCATGATCGACATGCTCACGCTTGGCGCAAAGTTGACCCATTCCCGCACGACCGACGCCCTCTGTTTTGCGCCGCTCAACAAGGGGGCTCTGCGCGCGGGCGGCATGCAGCAACCGGACGAGTTACGCTGGTTTGAAGACCTGTTGGGATGCAGAACCTACACGGGCGAATTGAACGTTCTGGATACATTGTGGACGTCCAGGGTTACATCCCACGTTGCGCTGAAGGAAGTGAGCGGTCTGTTGACACCCGAAGGCATTGCCGATGCGGCAGACCTAATTACCCAATCGTTGAAGGCCGCTGGCAAGGCTGCGCCGAGAGTGGCTGTGTGTGGGCTCAACCCTCACAATGGCGATAACGGCAATTACGGAACAGAGGAGATCGACATCATTGCGCCCGGTGTCGCACTTGCGCTATCACGCGGAATCGCCGTTGATGGACCGTTCCCGGCCGACACGATCTTCGTGCGAGCAAAGAATGGTCAGTACGACGGGATCGTGACCATGTATCACGATCAGGGTCAAATCGCGATGAAACTAATGGGATTCGAGCGCGGCGTAACAGTCCAGGGCGGGCTGCCGATACCGATCACAACACCTGCCCACGGTACAGCCTACGATATCGCCGGACAAGGCATTGCGAACGTTGGTGCGATGGAGAATGCTTTCAACCTCGCGTGCCGCATGGGCGCGCATCGCGCACTGGCTGGAACTTAGCCCGGGCGGCTCGACCCCAGTCGCGTCGGGGCTTGCTACACTGAACCGTAGGCAGTCGCAGCTGGATCCGTGAACAATTCCGACCCGGGCGAGAATTAAGCCTCGGAATCGACCGGCTGGCCACTTGCGACTTCGGTGTCGGTGTCGCAATCACCGTCACTCCACGTGTTGCCTGCGAATCGTAACGACCCGAGATGCTCCTCACTATGCCAGTGCCATGCCATTAACACGCGCAAAAAGGTCCGAAGTGACCGTCGGATTGGTGGCGTGGATCATGGTCGTCGTTTTTCTTGCAGCGATGCTGTCGCGCTTTCTCGCGCCTGGCCAGTCGCTGTCACTTGCGTGGGCACCGGCTGGGATCATCTTTGCTGTCGCGTGGAAGTACGGCCGCTGGACACTCGTTCCATCCTGCCTTGCTCTCGTGGTGTGGGGAGCAGTGGCATATCCTGAAGTCCCGTGGATTGGCGCAGCCGCTGCGGTTGCCGAGATTGTCTGTACGATCTCGGCGATTGCGATGCTTCGATTTTTGCTGTCGCGCCGTGCGTTTACGCCCGATCAGGCCAGTGCGCACGGCCTGCCGAATTTGAACTGGCTGACGCGCTTCTACGTGGCCACTCTGGCAGTCGGTGCAACACTCGCCGCCTGCATCGGCGCAACGGGATTCGTCGTTTCGCGGCTGCATCCCAACCTCAACGCGATCGAGATTTGGGTGGCGTACTGGATCATTCAGTCGCTTGGTTTACTGCTGTTCGCGCCGCTCGCGCTCGCGTGGCTAGGTGCGGGTTTGCATGATGTGAACCCTGTTCCATTTCCGTCTCGCTCTGAAAGGAGAGCACGGCCCGGCGGCGGCCTTGACGCGCTTTCTGTTGTTTTCGTGCTGGCGCTGACGGCGATCATCCTGATCCTGCGAGCAACCGAACACGCCGAATTTGTTGGCCCTACGCTGCTCGCCTACATCCCGGCGACGGCGTTCTGCGCGATGCGGCGAGATGCCCTCTCAACGTATGCCACCCTGACGCTCTCAGGACTACTACTGTGCACTGCGCTGTCGGTTGAGTCTGGGCTGCTCGCGTCGGTAGACGCTTCGTCGGCAACGAACCCCGTGTCAATGAGAGTGTTTGAAACGATCACCGTCGTGTTTGTCAGCACATTATTTGCGCAGCTCTTACAGGCGGTGTCGCGTGACAGGGCAGCTGCCATGTTGCGCCTGCGAGAGCAGTCGAGTCGCGACCTGGTGACAGGGCTCGGTAATGAATTCGGTTTCGAGCAATGGATGCACGACAGTGACGCGTCGCGCTCCTGGCTCGTGATTGGCGTGTCGATGTTGGGGCGCGGCCGCATTGGCGCGCTTGTCGGCCCACTGCAACTGATGAACATGCGTCAACTGATCGCAGATCGCATCCGGATGTTTGGGAGCGAATTCGAGGCGCGCGCCGACAATGGTCGCTATTTGCTCGTGTTTAAAGACGAGCCGGACTCACTCCTTCGCATCGCGGAATTGAGCCGAAGCTTTGAGTCATTTAGCGTCAGAAATGCCGAGGGACGTGAGGTAATGCTGCCGGCGGCGACGCAGATACTTAGAGTTCTGCCGGGGCCCCGGCCCAGCACAGTACTGCTGCTTTCGATTCTCGCGTCGCTACAACAACAGGGTCCGGTTGCAGCCACCGCTCCTGTCGTGCATACCTTAACACCAGAACTTCAGCAGTCCGTACAGAATGCCGCGCGACGGAAGGATCAGGTTCGCAGCTGGATTGCTGCAAATCACATAGAGCTTTACGCTCAGGTGATTGAGGCCGCGCGTCTGGAAGACCAGTCTTCGCAATTTGACATCGAGGTGTTGTGTCGATTACGTGACGATAAAGGCGGGCTGCTTCAGCCCGCAGAATTCCTCGATATTGCAAGCCAGTCTGGCATGTCTGCCCAACTCGATCGGCAGATCATCTCGGCAGTGTTTGAATGGTTCCAACGCTATCCAGGCGCCTTGGCGGCAACGCGTAAATGCGCGATTAATCTTTCGGCTGCGAGCCTTTCCGACCCTGGATTTTTGACGTTTGTTCGCGCTGCTCTGGAAGAGCACTCGCTGTTGGCTGGGTGTTTTTGCTTCGAGATTACCGAGTCGAGTGCGATGGATGATGTTGAGAAGTCACGCGAAAACGTGCAGCATTTAAGGGCGGAGGGCTTTCGTGTTTCCATTGATGACTTCGGCACAGGCTTTGCAACTTACAGCTATCTCAAACGCTACGAGGTAGATGAAATCAAGATTGACGGTACGTTCGTCACGGCGCTTGACAACAACACCATTGACTCCGAGATTGTGGAATCCATCGTGCGTGTCGCGCGCCGCCTGAGCGTGAAAACTGTGGCTGAATTTGTCTCGACGGCGGAGTTGCGGGAGCACGTCGAACGCCTCGGCGTTGACTATGTTCAAGGCTACGCAATTGGCATGCCGCGCCCTATTGCGGAGATATACGCACTGGCGGGTGACGAAGAACAAAGACGAAGTAAATCATGAACTCCGCTACGCTGCTCTGGGGCCTATTGTTCAGCTCAATCGGGATAGGCTTCTTCATTTACGGTCGCAAACAAACACGCGCAATGCCACTCGTTTGCGGCATTGTGCTGATGATCTATCCGTACTTTGTGCCGAGCACCATCTGGCTGATCGTGATCGGTGTCGTGCTTTGCGCAGTGCCGTATTTTGTACGGGTCTGATTGGGGGCGCGTCAAAGTTGCGGAGGCGACTGCCAAATAGTCGTAGTTGTGCCCCTCAGAGTGGAGCTGGGTGGTCGCTTCGCCGATTACGACGCGACGACTTCATCTGGCCGCCTCGCATAAAACCTGAGCGGTGCTGCCCCTGAAATCCCGGGTATCAGCGAGGGCGGCGGTGAGCGCAATATGTTCGGGCGCATTTTGCCCATGACGTGCATCTCGCACGGCTTGCAGTCGAACTTGAGCGTCAATCGGTCATTGCCGCTGATGAGCGTCATCGGTTCGGCGCGCACCTGGCCCTGCACGCCTTGCACCCCCTTGGCCTGTTTCGGGCAGAGGTTGAACGACCAGCGCAGGCAATGTTTGGTGACCATGACGGGCACTTCACCCGCCTCGGTGTGCGCTTCGTAAGCATCGGCAATCAGCTTGACGCCGTGCTTTGCGTAAAAGTCGCGTGCTGCTACGTTGTAAACGTTGGCCAGATAAGTTAACGACGTCTCGGGATATTGCGCGGGCGGAACAGAGGCTTCAGTCCGCGTCCACTTCGGCATGCGTTCAAGACGATTTGTTTCGAGTTTTTCGACTGCTTCACGACGAAGTGCATTGATCGCGGAGGCGGGTACGAACCACGGTTGCGTCCAGTTGATTGCGATGTTGCTCGCGGCAAAAATCGTATTGCCCAGCTTGCCGAGATTCTCGCGCAGGCTCGTTTCGGAACGCTCTGCGTTCTGGGCAGGTTCATGTGCGTGCTCAATCGATGCCGTGCCGAGAGCGCCAGCTTTGTCGGCCAGCGTCAACGCGAATCCGGCGGCTGTCTCACTGAATCGAATGTCGACAGAAATGCGGCGCTCGGACGACTTCTTCGTGAGCGTCAACTCCCACGCGTGATCGCGGTTGCGACTGATTTGCGTGCCGACGATAAGGCCCTGCAATTCCTGCATCGCGACGTTCGGGGTGATGCGCCAGGCGTCGCCGACCTCTTTCACGACGTTCGCTTGCACGCCCCTGACTTCGCGCTTGTGCATCCACGTCAGTCCGTCGCCATTAGCCATGACTTCTGAAGCGTCGATTTCAAACCATTCCGCTGCCACGCGCGTCACCACGCCTAGCTGCAATCCCACATGCGCTGGCGCATCAAACGCGCCGATGTCCATCTTGCGGCCTGTGGCGAAGTAATCGGTGTTGCTGCGATTGAAAGTCTTGTCGGGATCGGGCGTGAAGGTATAGGTGCATGTCCCATGCGAAGCCGCCGCCAGTTCGGGACGCTGCTCAAGAATGCCGTCGATCAGCGTGCGGTAATGCGCGGTGACGTTTTTGACGTAACCCATGTCCTTGTAGCGCCCCTCAATTTTGAAGCTGCGAATCCCGGCGTCGATCAACGCGGCCAGATTGTCGCTCTGATTGTTATCCTTCATCGAGAGCAAATGTTTGTCGAACGCAACCACGCGACCTTGCGAATCTTCGAGCGTGTACGGCAATCGGCATTCCTGCGAACAGGAGCCGCGATTGGCGCTGCGCCCGGTGTGCGCCTCGCTGATGTAGCAATTGCCGGAAAAGGCCACGCAGAGCGCGCCGTGAACGAAATATTCGAGCGGGACATCGGGGTTCACCACCGCACGCATCTGCGCGATTTGTTGCAGCGTCAGCTCTCGCGCGAGCACCAGTTGCGAGAAGCCCGCTTCACCCAAAAACTTCGCCTTCTCTACGGTGCGAATGTCGCATTGCGTCGACGCGTGCAGCGCAATCGGCGGAATATCCAGCTCCAGAATGCCCATGTCCTGAACGATCAGTGCGTCGACGCCCGCGTCGTACAACTCGTGGATGTATTTGCGCGCTGGTTCCAGCTCGTTGTCGTGCAGGATGGTGTTGACGGTCACAAAAATGCGTGCGCCGTAGCGATGCGCGAACGCTGTCAGCTCGGCAATATCAGTGACCGAGTTGTCGGCTTTGGTGCGCGCACCGAACGCGGGCCCGCCGATGTACACGGCGTCAGCTCCGTGCAGCACCGCCTCGCGCCCGATCTCGGCATCGCGAGCGGGAGAGAGAAGTTCAAGGTGATTGCTCGGCAGGGTCATGGCTGTAAGTGGTGTGGGCTGAAGCTAGCCCGCTATTTTCTCGCAGATTGCGAGCGAGCGCCACCGTGTGCGCCCTATGCGTCACCCTATCAACAAGGGCGCGCCATGCCGAATCCGGAGCGACCGCGATTTTCTTCCTGCATTCCGGTGCTGGTCACGACACCAGACACGTCGTAGCCGACGTAGAAACAGGTTGGTGTGACGACGTCGTTGAAACGATAAACGTGCACCAGCTCGTCGGGCCTGAACGGATAGCGCAGCGTCCAGTAAGACGGCCCGATCAGCGCTTCAACCTCTGGTTGCTTCTGCCCGTTCTGCACTTGCGTAACACGCGCCAGCGTCAGTCCCTGGGTACGACTCAGCAGACGGCCGCTGGCGTCAAATTCGAGCAGCCAGAACTCACGGCCCTCAGGCGCGGTGCTGTAGGTCCAGCGCTCGCCCGCCCCGGTTTTCGTGTGCATCGTAGGCGCACCCCACGCGGCGCGAACGTCGGCCTGCGATTGCCCGACGGAAATCGGGGAAATGCCGACGCAACCGGCACCAACAGCCATTACCGTAGTCAAACCGACGATTGATGCGAAGTGACGAAAGTGATGAATGTGAATAAGCGATTTCATGATGAGTCCCTTTGTGAAGCTTGGGAGGTCGGTATTGTGAGGCCACGCGTCGCCGGACACGATTGTACGGACTAATAGCTTTCTGTATTTATCCATATTTCACCTGGGGTGGATACGTATTTAACATAAAGTCGACTTTGCGGATTTTTAATAAAAAGCGTCACCTAGCACTTGTAAAGTAAAGGCCCAGAAAAATAAATTGATGAAAGCTGTTGAACATTTTTGTGTGGTGCGCGCAATCGCCAATGCGCTACGCTTCGCTCAAGAGCTAAAGTTCCAAGAGCACTTAAGGAGAGACATGAATCGATTTTTCACGCTACTCGGCTGTTGCGCCGGCATCCTCTTTCCGGCGTTCCCCACGGTCGCCGCTGAGCGCGCCATCGACAGAGAGATTGTCGTTCCAGCGACGCTTGACGCGGCATGGGCGGCTTGGACGACGCGCGAAGGTATTGTCAGTTTCTTCGCGCCCGATGCAGTAGTTGACGCGAGGGTCGGCGGGCCGTTTCAGATTTACATCAATCCGGGCGCACCGGCGGGAATGCGGGGCGCAGACGACATGCGCTATTTGGCGGTGCAGCCAAAGAAAATGATTTCGTTTGACTGGAACGCACCGCCCAGCCTGCCCGAAGCGCGTGCCCAGCGAACGTTCGTGATCCTGCGGTTCCTGCCTGTCGATGACAAAAATACGCGAGTCACGTTGCATCACACGGGCTGGGGTGAAGGCGGCGAATGGGATAAATCGTTCACCTACTTTGAACGCGCATGGGGCAATGTGCTGGACAACCTCAAGAAGCGTTTCGAGACAGGTCCGATGGACTGGACCGAGTGGCTGGCGCAGTTGAAGAAAATGAACGACGCTGCAGCCGCAAAGAAATAGTTGAACTGATGATTTTGCAGCCCGGAATATGCTGTGTTCGTTCAGGGCTGCGCAGCTAGGGGAAAGCGGCCGAAATCGTCCCCAGCACGCCAAAGTCCATCAAAAACGAATCCCCCGGCGTGCAAGGCACCGGCACGACACACGTCCCCGTCGTCACGTAATCGCCCGCCAGCAAACCATCGCCATAAACGCACAGCTCATTGGCAAGCCAAGTGAGCGCAACGCGCGGATCACCAAGCACGTTGCTGCCGATTCCTTCCGCAGCCAACGCCCCATTTCTGTACGCAGTCACGCGATGCGCAGACAGATCAATACCGCGCCAATCCGCAGTCACCGCATCGCCCACAATCCACCACGAAGCACAAGCCAAATCCGCAATCAGCGATGGTGCTCCGACGTGCAAGAAGTCCGTCATTCGACAATCCGGAATCTCGATGGCGAGATGCAGGCTGGCGACCGCCGACATCACTTCATCCACGGTGTACGCGCCCGCCGCCGCATCGCGCGGAGGCAACGCGCGACTCATGCGAAACGTGAACTCCGCCTCCACCACGCGAAGCAAATTGCGCCCAAGATCAATCGAATTCGCCGCCTCGGTGCCCGCCACAAACGCGCGACCGGCCAGCAACCGCCCGGCAAGCGGCCCATTCACGTTAATGTGCTTCTGCCCGGCTACACTCGTCGCCGCGATCTTCCAGCCGACGCTCTGTTGACCCGACAATCGCGCGACTTCGGTCTGCACGGCGTAGCCCTCGGCGCGATTGGCAGGGAGGCACGATGCCGGCAGCGCACCGGTCTGCGTGCCATCGCTCATGTTTGTCCAGATGAGTTGCGCGGCTTCGTAGATGGCGGCTTCGTTCATGGGCGTGGCTCGTCGGTGAATCGGAGACTTTTGATGCTACCCATTCATGAGCGCAACGCTCGTCACCAAACTACGGGAACCGAGGTCGGGCACTTTGTCTAGGCATCTCGGCAACGTCAAGCCACCATTGCAGCTGGCGCTGACAACGTCTCTGTAGTGCCGAGCTGATGGTCTTTGTCCTTGAAATTGCCGACCGCTGACTGCATGGTTTCACGGGCGATTTCGGTTTCCTCCACGGTCAGCGTCTCCGCCACTAAAACGGACTGACCGCTCGCGATGGCATCGTTGATCAGGGCGTCAAAACTACCTTTTTTGGTTCCGGCGCCAGCCATCGCACCGATGAGTCCCCCAAGGCTCGCGCCCCAGCCAAGCATCGCCAAAGGCGCGATCAGCGGGCTCGCGACGAACAGGCTCACATTCGCTGCCACCAACGCCACCTGCGCGAGTGCACCCATGCCGGTGCCCACGACCGTACCGACAGCGCCGTCAACAACTATGTCCTTCAGAACCTCATTGCTGCTAGCCGGAACGGGCTTCACAGGCGTTGGGTTGGTTTCAAACATGCGCAATCTGTCGCGAGGTAGCCCGAGTGCAACCAGCTTGTCCTGCGCGCTTTCGGCCTCAACGCGAGTGGCAAAAAAGCCGGACACGTGGTGGCGATATTCATCCATGACATTTCTCCTCGATGCGTTCCCGTTGCGACGGTTGCAACGAAACGAAAACACCATCGTAGGCCTGTCGCCGGGCACTGTCTGTGCGACGTCGCACAAAGGGGCGTGCACGAAATCGGTGATTCGGGATTCAGGAATCTAAATCGCCAGATGCAAGCTGGCCACCGTCGACATCACCTTATCCACGGTGTATGTGCCTGTCGCTGCATTGCGCGGAGGCAACGCACGGGCCATGCGAAATGTGAACTCCGCCTCCACCAAGCGCAGCAAATTGGCAGTAGGATCAATAGAATTCGCGGCGCCTATGCCCGCCGCAAACACACGATCAGCCAGCAACCGCGCAGCGAGCGGCCTAGCCACGTTAATGTGCTTTTTCCCCCGCAACGCTCGTCGCCGCGGTCTTCCAGCCGGCGCTCGATTGTCCCGATAACTGTGCGACTTTAACCTGTACAGCGTAGCCTTCCTCCCGATTGGTGGGACGGCATGATTCGGGCAGCGCGCTAATCTGCCTGCCGTCGCGAAAGTTTGACCAAATTTGCTGCGCTGCTCGCGTGATGCACGCTTCGTTCATTGGCGGACGTGCATTAAATAGTGCCGTATCAGGCGGATTGGTCGTTAAAGAGTCGCTCGTTCCACAGCGCAACAACAACATGCATTTGAGCGTTGTGTCGCATTCTCACACCCTTGGGCTTCATCACTTTTCGCCAAAGCTCGGTTGGATCGGGATGACGTGCGGACTCCCGACGCAACAACTCGAGAGCGGCCACAGCGTAGTCCCCATTTGCGGTCTGCGCCTTTGTCGGGTCGCCTGGTACATCAACCAACTGGCCAGCATAGGCTAGGCAAACGAATGTCATCTTTGGGCAGCTCTTGCGCGCGGCCGTCCGGCTGTGTGCAAGGGCCTGCTCCGCCGAGGTTTCCCATGCCATCCGCACGTCCATTCCTCTAGCTGCCCTCTTATGGGCTTCGAGGGCAATCTTTCCGTAGGTGGATTCACCGGGACTCATCGATCGACGCCTAAAACAAGGAAGATCATCATATATCCACTGAGACGAACTTGTCCGACCTAACGACACCGAAGTGCCGGAGCTAGTGGCATTGACAATTCCCGCCCCAAGTCGCGACACATCGCGTTGCCGAGGCACATCTATCGCCACTATCCGGAAATCGTGATCGCTTCCCCGTGATCCGTCGCATCAACGCTCGTCCTACGCAAATCGCCCAGACAATGAGCGACCGCAAGCTTCGTCGAGCGCAATTTGGCCAGTTGGAAAGGAACAGCGTTAAACCATGATCGCATCCATCGAACGCTCCCCCCAGCGTTACGCCCGCATCGCTGGCATCATGTATCTGGCCATTATTGCTTTGGGCATGTTCGGCGAGCTGTACGTCCGTGGAACGCTGGTCGTTCCTGGCGATGCGGCGGCGACCAGTGCCGCCATTGCTGCATCGCCGTTGCTCTGGCGCACGGGGATTGTGGGCGACCTTTTGATGCAGGTGTTGGATGTACCGGTGATTGTGGTTTTCTACTATCTGCTTCGTCCGGTGAGCCGTAGCCTGGCGCTGTTTGCGACTTTGATCAATCTGGTGCAGACGGCGGTTCTGGTGATGAACAAGCTGAACCTCATGGTGCCGCTGTTCGTGCTGGAGAAATCAAGTCACCTCGCCGCCTTTTCGCCTGAACAACTCCATGCGATGTCCAGTCTTGCCATTAAGGCCCACACGTACGGCTTTGCCATCGGGCTCATCTTCTTTGGCTTTGCTTGTCTTGCTACTGGCTATCTGATTTTCAAATCAGGATACTTGCCCAAGATTCTGGGTGTGTTGACGGTGATGGCGGGCTTCAGTTATCTGATCAACAGTTTTACGTTGTT
>JAYWHV010000179.1:0-12819 GCA_043777615.1 Burkholderiales bacterium
GGCAACCACGCCTTCGGCAATGGTGTCGCACTTCATGATGCCGCCGAAAATGTTGACCAGAATCGCTTTCAGATTCGGGTTTTTCAGCATGATCTTGAACGCTTCGGTCACCTTCTCAGTCGTGGCTCCGCCGCCAACGTCAAGGAAGTTGGCCGGCTCGCCGCCGTACAGCTTGATGGTGTCCATCGTCGCCATCGCGAGGCCTGCGCCGTTGACCAGACAACCGATGTCGCCGTCGAGCGAGATGTAGGCCAGATCAAACTTGCTGGCTTCGATTTCAGCAGGATCTTCTTCATCCAGATCGCGCATGGCGACGATGTCGGGATGACGATACAGCGCGTTGCTGTCGAAGTTGAATTTCGCATCAAGCGCGATCACGCTGCCGTTACCGGTGACGACCAGCGGATTGATCTCGGCGAGCGCTGCATCCTTGTCGATGAACGCGTTGTACAGGCCCTGCAGACATTTGCGCGCCTCAAGGAACGACTCGGATGAAATACCGATCGCGCCCGAGATTTCGTCGCATTGTGCATCGGTCAGGCCCATGCCGGGATCGATGAACACTTTTTTGATCGCGTCGGGGTTACGGTGCGCAACTTCCTCGATGTCCATGCCGCCTTCAGCGGAGGCGAGCAGCGCCACACGCTGCGTGCCACGGTCGAGCACCATCGAAACGTAGAGTTCCTTTTTGATGTCGGCGCCGTCTTCGATGAAGAGGCGTCGAACCTTCTGGCCCGCCGGGCTGGTTTGATGCGTGATGAGCTGCATGCCCAGGATCGCGGTGGCGTATTCGCGCACCTGCTCCAGCGACTTCGCTACCTTGACGCCGCCGCCTTTGCCGCGCCCGCCCGCGTGAATTTGCGCCTTGACCACCCAAACCGGGCCGCCAAGTTCTTGCGCGGCCTTTACCGCTTCTTCCACCGAAAACGCGGGAATGCCGCGTGGTACGGGAACGCCGAATTCGCGAAGAATCTGTTTACCTTGGTACTCGTGAATTTTCACGCTAACCCCTTCTTTTATTTAAGTGACTGATTTCAATTTGTAGGAGCGACGCTGCCACGACCACTGCCGCGTTCGGCACCAGCCGCGGCGGAGCCGCTCCTACAGGTAATTTCTAAGGCGTCGCGTCAGCGGTCTCACCAACGTACCACTTCGGGTAATACACGCGAACGGTTTCGCTGGTGGTTGCCAGCGCGTGACAGGAATCCAGTTGAAACGGCTTTTTGCCGTCGTGCGAATCGGTTTCACTGCGAATGCCGGCAAATGTCTGCACTGCAGCGGTCGGCAGATAGCCCAGCATTTCGGACAAATGCGTGCAGCCCTTCACGCCGCCCATGTGCTCCGCGATGGATTTGCGAAAACCTTTGAGCAGGTTGGCGCCGATGAGCTTTTTGTATTCCGGCGTGATGCGATCGCACTGACCCGGATAGGGCATGTCGTCGGTCGCGGCCTCAATGTTGATCACGGCAAATGCGCGATCAATCGTCACACGCGCCCACATCTGATGCACCGGGATGTCTTTGCTGCGCGTGCCCATTGCGAGCTTGTAGTCCCGATCCTTGTTGTCCGTAATGTGGGCCTCGATATCGAACAGCCCATCGTCGCGACGGAAGCCTTCATAGCTCACACGGCGTAAATGCAGGCGCTCGCGGGCGGCAGGTGGGGACAACGGCATGAGGTTTTTTTGGGCGTAGCGCAGCGCCGGTCAATCACAAGCTGGAATGGTTCGAAGCCAGTATGAGCCTTGTTCGGCGACGCGATAGACTGTGTCGGGAGAACGATTCTAGCGCGCCGTCCGGCAAAATGTTGTGCGGTGCAGCGCAGCAGCAGAATGGGTCTCAAATACCCGTGGAGGACGTGTACATGAGTGCAAAAAAGTACGTTTTGGCGCTGGATCAAGGCACCACCAGCTCGCGGGCGATTCTGTACGGGCACGACGGCGCTCCCGTCGCTTCGGCTCAAAAGGAATTTCGCCAGCACTTTCCGCAGCCCGGCTGGGTGGAGCACGACGCCAACGAGATATGGGCGACCCAGCATGAGGTGACGTTGGAGGCTATCGCCAAAGCGGGCGCACGGCCCGATGAAATCGCCGCCATTGGCATCACTAACCAGCGTGAAACCACGGTCGTCTGGGATCGCGCGACCGGCAAACCCATCGCCAACGCCATTGTCTGGCAGGATCGTCGCACCGCGGGACTTTGCGACGAACTTAAGGCTCACGGTAAGGCCGCGCTGATTCAGCAGAAGACCGGGCTGGTTCTCGATGCTTATTTCTCCGGCACCAAGCTCAAATGGCTGCTCGATTCCGTTCCCGGTGCCCGCAAACGGGCGGAGAGCGGTGAATTGGCGTTCGGCACGATTGACGCGTGGCTGATCTGGAATCTCACTGGCGGCAAGATTCACGCGACTGATCCGTCTAACGCGAGTCGCACGTTGCTGTTCAATATTCACACCAATGCGTGGGATGACGAACTGCTCACCTTGCTCAACATTCCGCGCGCCGTGTTGCCAGCGGTTCGCCCCTCATCCGGCGCGTTTGGCGAGGCGCTGATTGAAGGGGTTGCCGTTCCGATTGCGGGCGATGCAGGCGACCAGCAGGCAGCACTCTTCGGCCAGGCTTGCCATTCGCCTGGCATGGCGAAAAATACCTATGGCACAGGGTGCTTTTTGCTGCTAAACACGGGTTCGAAGGCGGTGACGTCGACGAACAATTTATTGACGACAACAGCCTGGCAACTCGCCAATAGCGCCCCACAGTACGCGCTCGAAGGCTCCGTCTTCATCGGTGGCGCCGTCGTGCAATGGCTTCGCGATGGTTTGCGCGCGATCAAAACCGCGGCTGATGTTGAGGCGCTCGCGGCCGAAGTCCCCGACTCAGGCGGTGTCTATCTAGTGCCTGCCTTCGCTGGCCTGGGCGCGCCGCATTGGGACCCCTATGCGCGCGGCGCGATGTTCGGTCTCACTCGCGGCAGCGGCATCACGCACGTCGCGCGCGCCGCGCTTGAATCCATCGCGTTCCAGTCTGCGGACGTACTGACTGCGATGGAGAAAGACGCTGGACTCAAGCTCACGGAACTACGTGTGGACGGCGGCGCGACGGCGAATAATTTGCTGATGCAAATTCAGGCCGACCTGCTTGGCGTGCCGGTGGTGCGCCCGAAAGTGCTGGAAACAACCGCGCTCGGCGCCGCGTATCTCGCCGGACTAGCGGTAGGGTTCTGGAAAGACGCCACCGACATCCAGCGAAACTGGCAGGTTGATCGCATCTTCGAGCCAACGCTATCGCGAGATCGTGCGGGCGAGATGATGGCGGGTTGGGCAAAGGCGGTTGAACGGAGTAAACAATGGGCAAACTGAAAATTCTTCTCGCGGGTATCGCGGGCGCTCTCACATTCGCTAGCGCCCACGCTGTCGAACCGCTCCCCGTGTTCGACGCACACATGCACTACAACATTGAAGCGCGCGAGAGTTATCCGCCCTCTAAAGTGCTGGAGATTTTCCGGCAGAGCAACGTGCGCGGCATCCTCGCGACATCGCGACCAAACGATGGCTCTGTGCTGTTGATGAACGCTGCGCCGTCGGCGAGTCCGGCGTTGACCGTAGTGCCGTTCATTCGCGTTTATCGTGATCGTGCCGACTACGGAACGTGGCACAAGAACCCCGAAATTGTCGCGATGATCGAGCGCGAGTTCACTGTTGGCGCGATGAAGGGCAAGGTACGCGGTATCGGTGAATTTCACCTTTACGGCGATGAAGCGAAATCGAAGGAATTTGCCCAGATCGTTGCCTTCGCACAGAAGAACGACCTGTGGCTGCATGCTCACAGCGACGAGGCGGCGCTGCTACATATCTTTACGCTCAACCCAAAAGCAAAAGTGATTTGGGCGCACACCGGTTTCTCTGTTGCGACGGAGCGGGTCGCCGCGCTCATGAAAGTGCATCCTGACTTGATGGGCGAGCTGTCGTACCGCAACGACATTACCGACGGGGGCAAGCTTTCGAAACAATGGCGGGCGCTGTTCACCGCCTATCCGGACCGCTTTCTGCTCGGCTCCGATTGCTGGGTGCCCGAGCGCTGGGCGCAGTACGGCGAGATCATGGATTACTACCAGCGCTGGCTTGCGGCGTTGCCGCGCGATGTCGCGACGAAAATTGCGTATCGCAACGGCGAGAGGCTTTTTGACATCAAGATCAAGTGATTGTGATCAGACTGAAGGCTCCTGACACAATGCTGTCAGGAGCAGGGGCAAACAATCCTTCCTGTCATCACCCACCACGAAGGAAGTCATCATGATCGGCAACGCAGTCTGGTTTGAAATCCCCGCGAGCGATTTCGAGCGCGCAATCAAGTTTTACGAATCAGTCTTTCAGGTCACACTACGCCGCGAAAAAATCGGCGGCGATCTGGCAGTTTTTCCGGGTGACGATCCGGCGGTCACGGGTGCAATCGTGAGTCAGGAAGGCTATCTGCCCGCCGCGAACGGAGCAGTCGTTTATTTAAGCGCGGGTAATGACTTGAACCCGATGCTCGAACGTGTGGTCGCGCAGGGCGGCAGCGTGGTTCTGCCGAAAACCGCGCTGCCACCGGGTATGGGCCACTACGCGCATTTCATGGATAGCGAAGGCAATCGCGTGGGTTTGCACTCCGAAAATTAGCGGAGCGCCGACCCCAATATGCGTCGCGCAGACCGACTGTTCCGCATCGTCCAGTTTCTGCGCGGTCGCCGTCTCACCACGGCGCAACAGCTGGCCAAATGGCTGCAAGTCAGCGAACGCACCATCTACCGCGACATTCGCGATCTCTCGCTCACCGGCACGCCGATCGAGGGCGAGGCGGGTGTGGGCTATCGACTGCGCGGCGGGTTCGAGTTGCCGCCGCTCATGTTTGATGTCGAAGAGGTCGAAGCGCTCACGCTTGGTGCGCGTATGGTCGAGGCATGGAGTTCGCCGCAGCTGGCTGCGGCGGCGTTGTCTGCGATCGCAAAGATCGCGACTGCGCTGCCTCCCGAGCGTCGGCAGTGGCTGGAGGCGAGCCGAACCTATGTGCCGCAGTTCCATATTCCGAAGCAGCTCGGCGAACGGTTCGAGCTGCTGCGCGGCGCCATTCGCGACAGGGCCAAAGTGCATTTCGTCTACGCCGACGTTGAGAAAAAGCTCAGCGAACGACGCGTTCGACCGCTGTCGCTTTACTTCTGGGGCGAACACTGGACGCTCGCCGCGTGGTGCGAATCGCGTGATGACTTTCGCAGTTTTCGCATTGATCGCGTGATTCGGCTGCAGGTAACCGACGAGCGGTTCAGCGACGAATCGGGCAAACGGTTGGCGGATTTTGTGCGCTCACAGCAGGCGATGGTCGACGCTCTTTCGCCCTGCGAATCAGCCAGCGAATAGGCGATAGTGCAGCGCTCCGGGCTAGACTTCGGACGATGACACACAGTCGGATAGCTATGATCTCGCCCGGTTCGAACGCATTGAAACCACACCCATGAACGGCGCAAAAAGCCTCGTCGACACGCTGCTGAACTCCGGCGTCGACACCTGCTTCGCCAACCCCGGCACCAGCGAAATGCACTTTGTCGCCGCGCTCGATCAGAGCGCGGGCATGCGCTGCGTGCTGGGCTTGCAGGAGAACGTCGTGACCGGGATGGCCGACGGCTACTACCGGATCAAAGGTAAGCCGGCGTGCACGCTGCTGCACTGCGGTCCCGGTCTGGCCAATGGTCTCGCCAATCTGCACAACGCCCGCCGCGCCAGAAGTGGCATCGTCAACATCGTCGGCGATCAGGCGACTTACCACCGTCCGCTCGACGCGCCGTTGACCGCCGACACCGACAGTCTCGCGCGGGCTGTGTCCGCGTGGGTGCGCACCAGCACACGCTCTAGCGAGGTGGGTCGCGATGCCGCTGCCGCCGTGCAAGCAGCCCGCGCGCTGCCCGGACAGATTGCCACTTTGATCCTGCCGTCCGACACGTCGTGGGACGAGGGAGGTGTCGTTGCTAATGCACTGACCGTGCCCGACTCACCGGCGATTGATCCGTTTGCTGTGCAGAACGCCGCGCGCGTGTTACGCGCTCGAAAAAACGTGCTGATTCTGCTCGCAGGTCGCGGCGTGCAGGGTGCTTCGCAAACGCTTGCCTGGCGAATCGCGCAGGCAACTGGCGCGACGCTCATGGCGGACTATGTCACCGGTCTTGTGCCGCGCGGACGCGGTCGCCTGCAACTTGAACGCGTGCCGTACAACACCGATCTGGCCGTGCAGGCGCTCAGCCGCTTCGAGCACATCATTCTCGTCAGCGCCAAGCCGCCCGTCGGGTTCTTCGCCTATCCCGGCAAGCCGTCAAAACAGTATCCCGAACGCGTACAACTTCATGTGCTCGCGCGCGAAGATCAGGACGGCGAGGCCGCGTTGCAGGCGCTGGTTGACGAACTCGACGCACCGAGCGCAGCAATACCCGACCCCGGCCCACGACCCGATGCTGTGACCGGCGCACCGACACCCGAGGGCCTCGCGCAAACGCTCGCAGCAGTCATGCCGGACAACGCCATCGTGTCGGATGAAAGCGTCTCCTACGGTCGCGGTTTCTACAAAAATACCCACGCCGCGCCCGCGCACGATTGGCTGCATCTGGTCGGCGGCGCCATCGGTGCGGGCTTGCCGATGGCAACGGGTGCCGCCATCGGCAGTGGCAGCCAGCGTCGAGTGATCAATCTGCAGGCCGACGGCTCGGCGATGTATTCGCTGCAGGCGCTGTGGACGCAAGCCCGCGAGCGCCTGCCCGTCACTACGATCCTGCTCAACAACCGCAAATACAGCATCCTGATCGGCGAATACAAAGCCGTCGGCGCAACGCCGGGCCCGATTGCAATGAGCATGCTCGACCTCGGCAACCCGAACCTTGATTGGGTGAAACTCGCGAATGGGATGGGTGTGGAGGCGGCGAGCGCGACAACGCTCAACGAATGTGCGGAGCTGATGAAGCAGAGCTTTCGGCAGAGCGGGCCGTTTCTGATTGAACTTGCAGTCTGAAATTCCGCCCGAACTTGGGATAGCGGGTCGAATGCTGGCAAGTCGACTTTAGCCTAATATTGCACTATAGCCCATAGTCAGCGGGCATTTCAGTAAAAAGCCATTAGTCATTTCCCGGCAAACCGCAGCTGCCGCTGCCGGCAACGCGCTAGCTCGCGCGGGTCGTTGCTTTGTGTCTCAGCGCGATGGATTCCCATAAAGCGACAAAAACCAGTGTGGTCGTGGTGAGCGCCGAGAGCGCGAGTGCGGAAACCAGATGCGTCAGCGCGACCGGCAGCAACAGCGCCAGCAGCGTGAGTCCTGCCATGTGTGAACGCGGCGGCAACAGGCGTCGGTTCATGAGCCACTTAAAGCCCGCAATACCCAGCAGGTAGAGCGCGGGACCGCCAAGAATAACGGCGATGGCGCCGTTGGTCAGATCTTCCGGATGCGCAAGCACCAGTTCGTCAGCGACGGCGCACATGATGATGCCAGCGATGATCGGCAGATGCAGGTAGGTGTAGGCCGCTCGGGCGTGGCTGCCGGGATCATCGGACTTGAGCATTCGCCGGTGCGCGCGTGCGGCGCCAGTGTCGAAGTAAATCCACCAGAGCGCAATGCTGCTGAGCACTGCAACTGCGAATCCGGCGCTGGTTGTGCCGTTCCAGGTGAGGCCGGCGAAGGTGGCGCCTGTGACGAGGACGGATTCACCGAGAGTGAGTATTACGAACAACGCACAACGCTCGGCGATGTGATCGGCGTCAATGTTCCAGTCGGTCGTTGTGGATCGACCGAGCCCGGGCACCCACATGTAGACGACGGGCGAGATGACCTCCAGCGCCAGTGCGACACACCACCAGGCAATGCGCGCCCCGTCTTCGCTGAACGCGCCTGCGATCCAGAACACGCCGGACAGGGTCAACCAGACGAGGATGCGCTGAAAGTTGCGGATCAGTGGGGGTGTTTCACCTCGAATGGCCCACAACATGAACAATGTGCGCCCCAATTGCAACAGGACAAACGCGAAGGCGAACGCGGCCCCCCGATCGGCAAACGCCCGCGGAATCGCCGCAGAGACGATCAGGCACAGCAGCATTAGCGCGAACATCATTGCCCGCACTGGCAACCGCTCCGGGTCCAGCCAGTTTGTCACCCACGAGGTGTAGATCCAGCCCCACCACACGGCGGTGGTGAGAAGGGCGGTTTTCGCAGCACCAGCGAGCGAGAGGTCGGCCAGCAGCGCGTGCGAAAGCTGGGTGATCGCAAACACGAACACGAGATCGAAAAAGAGCTCGACCATCGCGACCTTGCCACTATCCTGCTGGTCACGCTCGCGAAGCAGCGACGTCATGCGCTACGCAAAACGAAACGCGATTTTGTCAACTGAATCGGTGATGACGGTGTCCACGCCCCAGTCCCACAGCCGTTCTGCGTCTGCCGGGTCGTTGCAGGTGTAGCAGGCAACACGCAGGCCGTTAACGTGCGCCTCTCGCACGATGTCAGGCGTGAGCGTGCGCCAGTTTGCGTCCATTGCCACGGCGCCCACGAGTTTGCAGCGTGCGAGCCAATCGGCGGGCAGTGGGTTGTCGAACAGATGCGCCCGATCAAATTCCGGCGCTGCGTCGCGAGCGGCAATGAGGGCTTCAGTGGAGAACGAAGACAGTAGCGGTTTTAGCGCGGCGTGTGCCGGGTCGGAAAACAGCGCCTGCGTTTCCAGCGCAACCGCTGCCCCGGTTTCGCGTTCGCGGCCAATGCAGGGCTTGATCTCGGTGTTCAGCTGAATCGCATTTGCGATGCAATATTTCGCGATGCGCCAGTAGGTCGGGATCGGTTCGCCTGCGTAAGCGGGCGAGTGCCAGGAACCGGCGTCAAGCAGTGCGAGCTGGTGCCACGTTTTGGCGGCGACGCGGCCACGTCCGTCAGAGCAGCGGTTCGTGGTGTCATCATGCATCAGCAACAACGTGCCGTCGCCCGAGAGTTTGACGTCGATTTCGGCGGCGCGATAACCGTGAGCAACGCCCAGACGAATCGCGGCCAGCGTGTTCTCGGGCGCTAACTTGCCCGCGCCGCGATGCGCGATGGTTCTGGGGTAGGGCCAGGCGGGCAGCATCAAATGCGTTTGCCGGTATCGGCGTTAAACCAGTGCACGCGATGCGGATCGAATGACAGTGGCAGGCGGTCACCGACGCGTGCGCCGGTGGCGTTATCCAGGCGACAGATGATGCGGTAATTCGCGAACTGGCCATACGCGTAGGCGTCTGCGCCGACCCATTCGATCATCTGGATGGCGATGGAGAAACGGGCTTGCGCTGCGGGTACCAATTGCAGATGTTCAGGCCGCACACCAAGCGCAACGCGATCGCCGTTGGCGATGACCGACGGAAATTCGCCGACATGGAACATGTCGCCCTGATCGGTTTTCAGCGATTGTCCGGCGCGCACACCCCAGATCTGGTTCATCGCGGGCGTGCCGATGAAGTTTGCGACAAACAAGGACGCGGGCCGCTCGTACACTTCTTTCGGCGTGCCGACCTGTTCGATGATGCCCGAGTTCATTACGAGCATTCGGTCGGAGAGCGTCATCGCTTCGATCTGGTCGTGGGTGACGTAGAGGCTCGTCACCTTTAATTCCTGATGCAGTTTCTGGATTTCCAGGCGCATGTCGACGCGCAGTTTGGCATCAAGATTCGACAGCGGTTCGTCGAACAAAAACACCTTCGGATCGCGCACGATGGCACGCCCCATCGCCACCCGCTGGCGCTGCCCACCGGAGAGCTGTTTGGGTTTGCGGTCGAGCAGATGCGACAGCTCCAGAATCTCGGCCGCCTTGGCGATGCGCGCATTGATTTCGGCGTCCGACATTTTGCGAATTCGCAGGCCGTACGACATGTTCTCGCGCACGTTCATGTGCGGGTAGAGCGCGTAGTTCTGAAACACCATCGCGATGTCGCGATCTTTCGGCTCCAGATTGTTGACGACCTTGCCGTCGATCAGGATTTCGCCGCCGGTAATGGGCTCCAGCCCGGCGACCATGCGCAGGAGCGTTGATTTGCCGCAACCCGACGGCCCGACGATAACGACAAATTCGCCGTCGCTGATCGTGAGATCGACGCCGTGGATCACGTCCACATTGCCGTAGGATTTCTTGACCTGTTTGAATTCGACTTGAGCCATAGCCCTGCACTATATCAAGCGGCTGTGACTTGTGGGAGCGGTTCTACCTCGATTTACCGCGCAACCCTCAATCGCGGCAGAACCGCTCTCAGCTGGCAAGCCGTGAAGCCCTCTGCCCGTCAGTGAAACCCACAATTGCGCCGCGCGTGCAAAAGTGTCACATTTGCAGCTTACGCTTGCGCGTTGATAATAATTTTCGGATAGAGGAGACACCATGAAACGAATTCACAAGGCGCTTGCCGTCGCCATGATGAGCGCATCGCTCATCTCTGGCGCTGCATTCGCCCAGAACAAGCCGGTCGAAATCCAGATGTGGATGGGCCTCACGGGCCTCGCCGGCGAGACGATATCCAAGTACGGCGAAGAGTTCAACAAGATGCAAAGCGACTACAAGGTGGTCGTTTCGTTCAAAGGCCAATATCCCGAGCAGCGCGCTGCGGCAGTCGCGGCCTTCCGCGCCGGCAATCCGCCGCACATCATGCAGATGTTCGATGCCGGTTCCGGCGACATGATGGGCGCGAGCAAGGCCATCGTGCCCGTGTCCGAAGTGTTCAAGCGTGCGGGTCTTGCCTTCAATCCGGCTGACTTCATCGCTCCGGCGCGTGGCTATTACGGCCTGAAAGACGGCAGCCTGCTGTCGATGCCGTTCAACGTGTCGACCGCCGTGCTCTTCTACAACAAGGATGCTTTCAAAAAAGCGGGACTTGACGCGAATAAACCACCGGCAACGTGGCCTGAACTGATCGCGGCGGCACAAAAAATTCGCAGCACCAATGCGGCTGGATGCGGATTCACCACCACGTGGCTCGCCTGGATTCAGCTGGAACAACTCGGCTCGCGCCACAACCTGACGGTCGGCACGCAGTCGAACGGGCGCGCTGGCCTCAACGCTGAATTGAATTTCAACAATCCACTGTACGTCAAGCAGGTACAAACGCTGGTTGATATGCAGAAGGACAAGGCCTTCGTCTACAACGGTCGCTCAAATGATGCCTCCGCAGCGTTCCAGTCGGGCGAGTGCGCCATGATCACGCAGAGCTCGGGCGCTTACGGCGGCTACATCCGCGACGCGAAATTTGACTGGGCGGTAGCGCCGCTTCCGTACTGGCCAGAAGCCAAGGGCGGGCCGTACGCAACCACCGTCGGCGGCGCGTCGCTCTGGGTCTTCAATGCACCGAACCGCAGCGCGAATGAATTCAAGGGCGCAGCCAAATTCCTTGAGTATCTGAAATCAACGCCCGTCATGACTGACTGGGCGAAAACGACCGGCTTTTTGCCCGCTACCAACGCTGCGTTCAAGTATCTGACCGACGAAGGCTACTACGCACAAAACCCGCGCGCAGCCGTGGCGATCAGCTCTTTAGCTAACGGCAAGCAAGGCGAAAACACCGGTGGCTATCGCTTCGGGCGCTGGACTGAAATTCGTGACTACTACCATGAAGAAGTGGAAAAAGCGCTTCAGGGCAAACAGTCTGCCAAGGACGCCATCGAGAACAGCATCAAGCGTGGCAACACCGCGCTGAGAGCGTTCGAGAAGACGGCTTCGACGAATTAGTCGGGCGCGCTTGTCCCCTTTCCCGCAACGGGAAAGGGTTACCGCGAGAAATGACGCGCCATTCATGGCGCGTCTGGCATTTGTGTTGTGTAGACTGAGTCCATGGAACGCCGCGTAATCTTCCCCAACAAGCTGCTGCCCTACCTGCTGTTAGCGCCGCAGCTCGCAGTGACGCTAGTGTTTTTCTTCTGGCCTGCGGGTCAGGCGATTTACATGTCGGTGCTGTCGCAGGACGCGTTTGGGCAATCGGTGAGCTTCGTCGGGCTCGACAATTTCAAGGAAGTTTTAAGCGACCCCGACTACGTGAAAACGCTGTGGCGAACGCTCTTTTTCGCATCAGCGGTTGCGATTTGCGCGCTCGTGCCGGCGCTTTTGTTCGCCACGATGGCTGAGCGCGTCGTCCGCGGTGCGACGTTCTATCGCACCGTGCTTATCCTGCCTTATGCCATCGCTCCGGCCATTGCTGGCGTGCTGTGGCTCTTTATGTTTTCGCCGTCAACCGGCATTCTGGCCTACGTTTTGAAGAAAATGGGGATCGACTGGAACCCGCGGCTCGACGGCGACCAGGCGATGTTTCTGGTGATCATCGCGGCGGCCTGGAAGCAGATCAGCTACAACTTTTTATTCTTCCTCGCAGGCCTGCAGTCGATCCCCAAAGCATTGCTCGAGGCCGCGTCGATTGACGGTGCCGGCGAGTGGCGCAAGTTCCGCACAATTGTGTTTCCGCTGCTGTCGCCGACCACGTTTTTCCTGCTGGTGGTCAACATCGTCTACGCGTTTTTTGACACGTTCGGCATCATCGACGCGGTGACCGGCGGCGGCCCGGCGAAGGCGACTGAAGTGCTCGTCTACAAGGTCTACTACGACGGCGTGCATTCGCTCAACCTCGGATCATCCGCTGCGCAAAGCGTGATTTTGATGGCGATTGTTATTTTGCTGACAGCCGTGCAGTTCAAGTATGTTGAACGCAAAGTGCATTACTGAGCCATGAGAACCGAATCCCTCAACGCCATTGGTCGCAACAGCAGCTGGCTGCCTCATGCGGTGCTCTGGATCGGCGTTTTCATCACGGCGTTTCCGCTCT
>JAYWHV010000180.1:0-12723 GCA_043777615.1 Burkholderiales bacterium
AGCGACCCGAGAGCACAATGCGATCATCAATGTCGATACGGTAAACGTCGGCCGTCACTGAGAGCGCTTTGCTCGGCGTCCATGCCACGCCAAGCGTAAAGCTCTTCGATTTTTCTTCCTTTAGTTTCGGCAATCCAGCGGCCGTCGCAATTGCGCCACCACTCGGAGCCAACACGACGTCAAGCGGTTGCCCGCTGATGAAATCGGTAAACGTTGAAGAGAAAAACGCCTGCTGCAACGACGGCGCACGGAACCCGGTGCTGGTTGAGCCGCGCAACAGCAATTCGTTGCTTGCCTTGAAGCTCGCAGCGATTTTGCCGGTCACGGTGGAGCCGAAGTCGCTGAAACGCTCAGCGCGTAGTGCGGTCGCCAGCTTCAGGCGAGGCGTAATGTCGGTTTCCACGTCAACGTACGCCGCCACGCTGTTGCGGTTCTTGTTGGTGGCGTCGGACGGCTGAAATCCCGGGAAGCCCTGACTTCCGGCGTTGCCGCCGAAGCCGACCCCGTCAGCGTCGCTATACGAGCCCAGCTCGCCCGAAAAAATCTGGTAATTCTCGCGGCGATATTCAGCGCCGAACGCGACGTTCATGCCACTCAGCACGTTCGGAAACAACCGGTTGACGTCAAGGTTGGTCGTCATCTGCGAGAAAGAAAATCCGCCTGCGTCAAATCGCGTCGGACTGATGCCACGGCCGTCCACGAGCAAATCAGCGTTGGCGATGGACGCGTTTAACGTGTTGCTGATGTTGTATTTGAGCTTGTTGTAGCCGTAAGTTTGCGAGAGATCGCCATTCCATTCGCCGAACGTGGCTTTGTAGCCCACCGTGACAAACCGATCTTCGATATCGCCGTTGATGAAGGGCACGAATCCGTTCGGATACATCGCAGCTGAATTTCGCGACGGAATGTCGTCGGAGCCGATGCCGCCGCGGGCAAAGGCGGCCGACGATGCGTCGCGGGTTTGATATCCGAACGTGTAGTAAGCCTTCCCCGCCCCCATCGGCAAATCACCGTTGACATAGAACGTCGCGTTCTGCGTTTTGGTGTCACCAATGATTCGCGGATTGCCGGCTTCCGCGCGGTTTGAACGACCGCGATCCAGAAATTCTGCTGTCAGACCGACGCTGCCGCCATTGCCAACGGAGAGGCCGCAGTACGCCGAGGCCAGCGAGTTTTTGCCATCGCCGGCCGAGTATTGACCATAGCCGAGTACCGCTTCGCAGCCGACGCGCTTCTTGAGCGCGATGTCGATGACGCCTGCGATGGCGTCCGATCCGTATTGCGCGGCGGCACCGTCGCGCAGCACCTGAATGCTGTCAATTGCGAGCATCGGAATCGTGTTGAGATCAGTACCGGTGTTGCCGCGATTTCTGGCTCCGAACAAGTTCACCAGCGCGCTGGTATGTTTGCGTTTGCCGTTGACGAGTACCAACGTTTGATCGGAACCGAGCCCACGTAGGGCCGCAGAATCGACGAGGTCAGCGCCATCCGCGCCCGTCTGGCGGGTGGAATTGAACGACGGCGAAATAAATTGCAACGTCTGAGCGAGATCGAACTGTCCACCCTGTTCGGCGGACTTCGAAAGTGGAATGAAATCGACAGGAACCGGCGTGTCGGTCGCCGAGGCGTTGACGCGACGTGTGCCAACGATGTTGACTTTGTCGACGACGACAGTTTCGTTCTTTGGGTCGGCGGCGGGCGGCGATTGCGCGGACACTTCGGCACCCAGCGCAGCGGCAATTGCGGCGGCGAGCAGCGTCAGTGAGTGCAGGTTTCGCCGTGCAGCGATGGTCGTTGAATTCATGCTGGATTTCCTTTTTTTGTGTCGCGATTGACGCAGCAACCGCGTTTGTCGCGAAGAGTTTAGAGACGGGCGGGTGATCAGGTCAACAGCATTTTGTTTGGCAATAAGCGATCGATTGTCGAAGCGCAATAGAGGTGAAAGCGGGCCTCGCGCAGGGCAACAGCTTCCAATAGCTTTTTGTTCAACGCCAGGTTTTATATGGGCTAAATACTCAATTGGAGTGAAGTCGTAATTTTCCCGATTTGCCTAGTAGCCCAAGTGCAGCGGTCATTTGATGAAAAAGCTGTTAGTGGATGCCAATCTATAGATCTTCGGTCAACCGATACCTTCGGCCCGGAATGCCCACCCCGTAAATCGCCGCTCGACCAACGCCGTGATCGCATACAGTGCAATGCCCAGAATGGCCAGCGCCATGACGCCTGCGAACACGAGTTCCACGTTGAATCCGGCCTGAGCCGCGAGCATCATCTGCCCGAGTCCGGAATTCGCACCGATAGTTTCCGATACTACCGAGCCGACGAACGCGAGCGTGATTGCGACCTTGAGCGAGCCGAAAAAGTAAGGCATCGAACGCGGAATGCCGACTTTCATGACGACGTCCAGTTTGCTGGCACCGAGCGCGCGCAACACGTCCTGCAGCTCGGGCTCGGTGGTCGCAAGCCCCGTTGCCACATTCACCACAATCGGAAAAAACGAGATCAGAAATGCCGTCAAAATTGCCGGAATCGTACCGATGCCAAACCAGATGATGAGGATCGGCACGACCGCTACTTTCGGGATCGCGTTAAACGCAATCATCACCGGATACAGCGCGCCGTAAATCATCTTCGACCAGCCGATGCCGACGCCGAGCACGAGCCCGAACACGATGGCCAGCGCGAAGCCGAGCAGCGTTGTCATCAGCGTTTGCAGTGAGTTTTCCCAGATCGCGGGCCAGTATTGGACCATCGCCTTTGCGATCAATGTGGGCGGCGGCAGCACCGTCGTCGGCAGGCTGAACACGCGACAGGCAATCTCCCACAATACGAGCAACGCGATGGTGAACAACAGCGGCGCGAGGATGTTTTCTTTCCAGTTTTTCATCATTCGCCCCTAGTGCTTTCCGATGTATGAACGAAGCTCATGCACGAGATCCTGAAACGGTTTGGTGTAGGTGATTTCCAGATCGCGCGGGCGCGGCAGGTCAACGTTTTGCACTTTCACGATCTTGCCGGGCCGGTCGCTCATGACATACACCGTATCGGCCAGAAACACGGCCTCGCGCAGATCGTGCGTAACGAGCATTGCCGTTACGCCGCGCTTTTGGTGAATGTCACGTGTCATGCACCACAACTCTTCGCGCGTGAACGCGTCGAGCGCGCCAAACGGCTCATCAAGCATCAAGATTTCCGGCTCATGAATCAACGCGCGGCAAATGCTCGTGCGCTGTTGCATGCCACCCGAGAGCTGCCACGGAAATTTTTCGGTGAAACCGGCGAGGCCGACGGAATCGAGTAAAGCACGGGCTTTCTCACGATACGCCGCTTTTTCTTTACGAATACGCGAGCGGTGCGGCTGCACAATTTCAAGCGGCAACAGTACGTTGTCCACCGCCGTGCGCCAGGGCAAAAGATTTGACGACTGAAACGCCATGCCGACCTTGTTGATCGGGCCTTTCACCGGTTGGCCCTCAATCGTTAGCGTGCCCTCCGAGGTGGGTTTCAATCCGCTAATGAGCTTCATCATCGAGCTTTTGCCACAGCCCGATGGCCCGACCACCGCGATGAATTCACCTTTTTTGATCGTTAGCGTCAACTGGTCGACTGCCTTGACCGCGTTCGCGCCCTGTCCGTAGGTCATGCTCACATTGTTGAGCTCAACCAGCGGTTGCCCCGCTTGCACCATAGTGCGCTTCCCCAATAAGTATTGTTGGCAACGGCACGCAATTTGCGTACCGACCTGCACACAAACTTATCGACAATGACCCTTCCCGGAGCTTCAATGAAAACAAAATTTCTGCTCGCAGCGCTCATTTTTGGTGCGCACACACTGGCTAGCGCACAAACGCCCGTCAAATTTGCACTGGATTGGCGCTTCGAAGGCCCGGCTGCGCCCTTTTTTGTGGCGCTCGACAAGGGCTATTACAAGGCTGAGGGGCTCGACGTGACCATCGACACCGGCAACGGTTCGACTGAGGCGATCAATCGCGCGGCATCCGGCGCGTATCAGTTCGTTTTCGGCGACGTCAACACGCTGGTGCGTTTTCGCGATAACCCGACCAACAAAAAGCTCAAAGTCGTGACGATGATCTACAACGCGCCGCCGTTCGCGATTGTGTCGTTGAAGAAGTCGGGTATCAGCAAGCCGAAAGACCTCGAGGGCAAGACGCTCGGGGCTCCGGCAGCGGACGGTGCGTACGCACAATGGCCCGCTTTCGTGAAGAAAAACGGAATCGACACAAGCAAGGTGAAGATCGAAAACGTCGGCTTTCCGGTGCGCGAGCCGATGCTGGTCGAGGGGAAGGTTGACGCAATCACGGCCTTCTCGTTTTCGTCGTACATGAACCTGCGCGGTCGCGGCATTGCGCAGGACGACATCAACGTGATGCTGATGCGGAATTTGGGGCTTGAGCTTTACGGCAACGGCATCATCGTGGACAGCGAATATGCAGCGAAAAATCCAAAGATTGTGCAGGGCTTTGTTCGCGCCACGATCAAGGGTTTCATGGACACAATGGGCGACCAGAAGGGCGCGATTGCCTCGCTGATGAAGCGCAACAACATCCTCAACGACGGGCAGGAATTCGTGCGCCTGAAAATGGCGCTGGATCAAAACGTGTTTACGCCAGAAGTGCTGGCCAACGGCTTTGGCGGCGTCGACGCCAAGCGACTGACGCGCTCGATCGATCAGATCGGTGAAGGCTTCAAATTCACCAACAAACCGAAAGCCGATGACATCTTCGACGCAGCGTATTTGCCACCGAAGGCAGAACGGTTGATCAAACAGTAGCTTTTCACTGAAATCGCAGCTGCATTGGGGCTAACGCTTGATTTACGGGAAATTTGACTTTTGCGTATTCGTGCCGCTAGCCCCATACCAGTCGTCGTTTGACGAAAAAGCTGTAAGCATTGAATGCCAGCGTCATGCCCCGGTAAAATGGCGTGATGAACAAGCTTTTAGACGTCACTGAATACATGCATCTGGTCGGGCGCTCGGCGCGTTCGGCCTCACGCGCCATCGCCCGCGCCTCAACCGCCAGCAAAAACGAGGCACTGCTCGCCATCGCCGACCTCATCCTGAAGCGCGAAGCCCATATCCTCGACGAAAACGCGGAAGACGTCCGCGACGCCAAGAAAGCCGACCTCGCTGCGCCACTGATCGATCGCCTCACGCTGACCTCCAAGTCCGTCGCCGCGATGGCCGAAGGCCTGCGTCAGGTCGCACAATTGCCCGATCCGGTCGGCGAACTCACGAACTTGCGCACCCGCCCTTCCGGCATCCAGGTCGGCAAGATGCGCGTACCGCTCGGCGTCATCGGCATCATTTACGAATCGCGCCCTAACGTGACAGCGGATGCTGCGGGCCTGTGCCTCAAAAGCGGCAATGCCGTCATCCTGCGCGGTGGCTCAGAAGCGGCGCGATCAAATCTGGCGATTGCCGGTTGCATTGCCGCAGGACTCAAAGCCGCGAAACTGCCGGAACACATCGTGCAAGTGGTGGAGACGACCGACCGTGCCGCGGTCGGCCAGATGATCACGCTGCCCGAATACATTGACGTCATCATTCCTCGCGGCGGAAAAAGCCTGATCGCGCGCATAGCGGCTGAATCAAAAGTGCCTGTGATCAAACATCTCGACGGCAATTGCCACGTCTACGTCGACGAATTCGCCGACATGGACAAAGCCGTGCGCATTTGCGACAACGCGAAAACGCGGCGCTACGGTGTGTGCGGAGCGATGGAGTCCTTGCTCGTCCACGAAGCACGCATGCACGACGTGCTACCGCGCATTGCCAAAATCTTCGCCGACAAGGGTGTGGAGATGCGCGGCTGCGAGCGAACGCGCGCGGTGCTCGCGGCGTTTGAAGTGCTGCCTGCGACCGAGGAAGACTGGTCGACCGAATATCTCGCCGCGATTGTGTCGATCAAAATTGTCGCGAATCTGGACGAAGCGATTGAGCACATCGAGCAGCACGGCTCGCATCACACCGACTGTATCGTGACCGAGCACTGGAGCCATGCGCAGCGCTTTCTGCGCGAGGTGGATTCGGCGAGCGTGATGGTCAACGCGAGCACCCAGTTTGCTGACGGTTTCGAGTATGGCCTTGGCGCTGAAATAGGCATTTCCACCGACAAATTGCACGCCCGCGGACCTGTTGGGCTCGAGGGCTTGACGTCGCAAAAGTACGTCGTTCTTGGAGACGGTAGCGTCCGCGCCTAGGCGTTTTGCGGTTGCTCGATACGATGTCTGAATCGAACTTAAACTACGCCACCATCACCCCTCCGAACTCGCGCAACGACCCCTGTCCGTGCGGCAGTGGCAAGCGCTACAAGGCCTGTCACGGCGCGGTCGCAGCGGCGCCGCCTTCGCCCACTCCAGATCCGCTACCGGCCATCATGGGTGCGGCACTCAACGCACAAACTTCGGGCGATTTCGTTGAGGCAGAACGGCTATACCGACAGGCGCTCGCGATTGATCCCAATCAGGCTGACTGCCTGCACATGCTGGGGGTCGTTCGCCTGCAACGGCTTGACCTGATTGAGGCGTCGAGCCTGATCGAACGGGCGGGTGAACTGGTGGGTTGGCAGATTGCGAGCTTTCGCCATAACTACGGTCATACGCTGTCATCATTTTTGAGCGCTCGCGAGCCCCCGAAGCTTGGCGAGCGCATGGAGCAGGTTCGTCAACGGCGCGCGCTGTTAAAAGGCAACGATCGCAGCTACTGTGTTGTCGTGATTGCTGCTCAGGGAGCCGGTGATTCACTGGCGCGGACGTTTGCGGCGCTCGCGGAACTGTCGCGCCCGCCCGCCGATGTCGTTGCTTTGATCTCCGACAGCGCCGCCGCTGGAATGAGCCCGGAGACGCTTACCGCGCCGATGTCGTTTCGGTTGGGCCATTGGCTGCCCTCGGATGTCGCAGCTTGTCTGATGCAGGCGCTGGAGACTTGCACGGAGCCGTTCGTCGCTATGCTCCATGCCGGAGATCGGGCTGTTGATGGTCTGGCTTCGGCGTTCTCAGACATGGCGACAACGGGCGCAGACTGGGCTGTTGCGAGATGCAAGGCGCAGCACGTTGATCCGGCTGATCTGCCACCCGCAGCGCTCTCCAATGCGTTTACGCAGCTGCAATACTCGCCTCGACTAGGGGCGGCAGTCTTCGCCGACGGCGAAACACTCGGATCAGTGGCCAACGTGCTCTGGCGACGCGATTTTCTCAATGACCTACTGGCGCAACGACCGGAAAATTTTCAGCAGTTGTGTGAACTGGCTCTGTGGCACGGTGAGCCGAATTTTTCAAATGAGATCGCAGTCGAATTTCAGACCCGGCTACCGCGCACGAGTCCATTTTGGAGCCGTGCCAACGCGAGCGTTGAGCCCTACCTCGCGCTCGCCCTGTCCGGCAGCAGGGCTCCCAATCCGCTCGCGCCCTGCGTGGAATTGGATGGGCCATCGTTTCTGAAGCGAGCGTTGCGACTGGGCCTGGGCTCGCGCATGTCGCCCGAAACATTGCGCACGGTGGCGGCGTTGGCAACGCGTCGCGCCGACCGTGAACCCGAGCTCGACCCGTCGGGACTTGAGCTGATCGGTTTTGTTCGCGCGGAAAACGGGCTCGGAGAGAGCCTGCGCCTTCTGGCAAAGTCGTGCCAGGCGGTTTCGCTTCCCGTGGGCCTCACCAATATCCCGCTTGACATGGCGATGCGGCAAACTGACACCCGCTTCGACGCTTTGATGGTGACGAAGCCCACCTACCGCACGCGGCTGATTTGTACGAATCCCGATTCGCTCGGCGAAGGCAATTTTGTTGACGGTGCGCTGGCGCTATCACACGCTTACAACATTGGATACTGGTATTGGGAGTTGGAAAATCTGCCCGCCGCATGGATTGACGCGGGACGATTGATTGACGAACTGTGGGTCGCCACAGAATTTGTCGCCGATGCGGCGCGTAAAGTAATCGACAAGCCCGTGATCAAAATCACGCCGCCTGTGCTGCAACCGGCGCCTTCAAGACCTTATTCGCGCGCTGAGTTTGAGTTGCCCAATGATGCGTTCATGTTCCTGTTCAGCTTTGACTTTGGGTCGTTTCCAACCCGGAAAAATCCTGAAGCCGTCGTGCGTGCGTTCAAACTGGCTTTCCCCTTCGACGAGCATACCGAACGCACTGTTTGTCTGGTGATCAAATGCCAGGGCTCGCACACGTTTCCGGCCGCTAAGACTGCTTTGCTCGCGTTGATTGGCGATGATCCACGGATCATTTTGCTCGATCGATCCCTCTCGCGTGATGCGGTAACAGGATTGCAAACCGTGATTGACTGTTACGTCTCGTTGCATCGCTCCGAAGGCCTGGGCCTGGGCATGGCGGAGTGCATGGCGCTCGGGAAACCGGTGATTGCCACTGCATATTCGGGCAACATGGAATTCATGAACGAAGGCAACAGTTTGCTGGTCAACTATTCGCTGATCCCGGTGCTTGAAGGTCAGTATCTGGACTGGCGCGATCAGCGCTGGGCCGATGCGGATGTGGGCCACGCAGCGACTCACATGCGCCGTGTGTTTGATGACCGGAGATTTTCTGAAGCGCTGGGTCGCAGCGCCCAGCAAACCATCCTGACCGAGTTTTCTTCAGTACGCGTTGGCGAGCGTATGAGGCGTCGCCTTGATCAGATTAACGCGGGCTACCGCTGACCCCCATAGCGTCCACAACGACACCGCGCAATACAGGCGACAATTGCGGCATGGAATTTTTCAAATACCACGCACTCGGGAACGATTATCTGGTGATCGACCCGGTTGCGCATGCGCAGGAGTTCACGCTCGCTGAAATCATTCGCATCTGCCATCGCAACTTTGGCATCGGTTCGGATGGAATTTTGTGGGGCCCGCTGCCGGGATCAACCGAACCGACCGCGGCTGGACTTTCATCGTTTTCTTTACGAATTTTCAATCCCGATGGCAGCGAAGCGCAAAAGAGCGGCAATGGGCTGCGGATCTTTTGTCGTTACTTGTTTGATCGCGGTCTCGTGACGAATGCGCCCTTTACTGTGCACACGCGCGGCGGCGACGTGCGCGCCACGGTTCACGGAAGCGGGCAGAGCGTGACGGTAGAGATGGGTTCGGTGAGCTTTGACTCGACAAAAGTTCCCGTTGCAGGCGCGCCGCGCGAAGTTGTGCGCGAGCAACTGGTGGTGGGGGGTGAAACACTCACGTTTTCAAGCGCTACCATCGGCAATCCGCATTGCGTAATCGAACGACCGGACACGACGACGGCGGACGTACATCGGTTGGGACCGTTGATTGAGACGCACGCGCTCTTCCCGGAGCGCACCAACGTGCAGTTTTTGACGGTGCAGGACCGCAGTAATATTGCCATTGAAATCTGGGAGCGTGGCGCGGGCTATACGCTGGCCTCGGGCTCCAGTTCGAGCGCAGCAGCAGCCGTGGCGCACCGTCTCGCACTGGTGGACCGCAGCGTGACGGTGCATATGCCGGGCGGCACGATTGCCATAGAAATTGGTGACAATTACACGATTACGATGACCGGGCCGGTGACCCATGTGGCCAACGGCACGCTCGATAAAGATTTGCTGGAGAACTTGTGATGACTGATACCGACGGCGCGGGTGGCGCAAACGACGTCAAGGCAGACGACGTAGCCGCATGGCTTAAAACCAACCCGGATTTTTTTATGGCGCATTCGGATGTGTTCTCCGCGATGCGGGTGCCGCATCCCCAGGGCGATCACGCGATCTCGATGGTTGAGCGGCAGCTAATTTCGCTGCGCGAACGCAACGCAAAGCTTGAGAAGCAACTTTCGGAGTTGATCGGTTACGGCCAGCACAACGACAGTCTGATCGAGAAGTTGCATCGCCTGACGCTTGCCCTGCTGCGTGCCGGCGATGCGGAAATGACGCTCGCTGTGGTGCATGAGAGTCTGCGCTCGGATTTCTCGATTCCGTTTTCGACAACGCGCTGGTGGGGCGAGCCCCTCAGCACGCATCCGCTTGAAGAAGCGAACCTCTGCTCGTCTGAACTCAAGAGCTATGTTGCCGGGCTCGACCGTCCTTACGTCGGCCCCAATGCGGCGCACGAGTCGCGTGGATGGCTCGGCGAAGGCAGCGCGGCTGCGAAGTCTTTTGCCTACGTGCCGCTGCTTGATGGCCGCGTGAGCGGCGTCTTGATGCTCGCAAGCGATGACGCCGAGCGCTTCACGCCAGACATGGCGACGGACGTACTGACTCGACTCGCGCATCTGACCAGCGCTGCGCTCGGCCGCTTCGCCCAGCATCCCGCGGGCGGCTAAACGCGACGTCAAGCTGTGATGGACGCCAATCGTGAAGCGCTTGATCGTTTCGCTCAAAGCCTCCGGACACGCGGGTCCCCTCAGACGGAAGCACGCTACATCCGGGCTTGCGAATCGCTCGTAGCCGCAGCTGGCGAAACTCCGTTACGTCAACTCAAACGGCATGACATCCAGCGCGCGTTGGCCAGGCTCTATGCTGGTGGCCTCGCACCAAGAACCTTGGCGGTGACGCTCTCCGCGTGGCGCAGCTGGTTCCGGTATCTGGAAAAGGCCGATACGTCGGTGAGTTCAGCGATATTCTCCGGGCTTAAAGCGCCAAAAGCACCAAAGCGATTGCCCAACGCGCTCACTGAGACTGAGGCCGTTCGTCTCGTCACCCCCACGGAAGCGTCCGCAGGTGTCGCGAAAACTGCGGCAAGCTCGGCCCGCGATCAGGCCATGTTTGAGGTGCTCTACGGTTGTGGTGTCCGGATCGGGGAAATGATTGGGCTTGACATCGCCGACCTTGATCTCGCGAACGGCGAAATTCGGGTGTTCGGGAAAGGCCGTAAGGAGCGGGTGGTTCCCATTGGCGCGCCTGCGGTCGCAGCGATTGAAGCCTGGTTGGACGAGCGCTCCCGCAAATTGGGGCAAGTGCATGGAGCCGCGTTGTTCATGGGCGAACGCGGCGAGCGCATCAGCGCGCCTGTCGTGCGGCGCGCGTTGAAAGCGCGCGCACTGGAGCGTGGCATTTCCTCGCACGTTTATCCGCATCGCCTGCGCCACTCGTTTGCGTCGCATGTACTGCAAAGTTCAGGCGATTTACGCGCGGTGCAGGAGCTGATGGGCCACGCGAGCATCGCATCCACTCAGGTGTACACGCATCTGGATTTTCAGCATCTTGCGAAAGTCTACGATCAGGCACATCCGAGGGCCCGCAAGAAGTCCGCTAAACCGTAGTCTGAGACCGCAAGGCGCGCAAGGCCCTCATCCGCTTTGCCCGTGCCACCACGGGTCGCAGCCACAAATAGTTGATCAACCAATAGCCGTTGAGCGCAAACCATAGGCCCATAACCGGCAACCCCACTACCAACGGCCAGCCGAGCGCCTGCACCCATTCGGAGAGCGCACTGACCCAGCCGGGGTTGCCGAATCCGATGTCCGCGAACGCTGGCATGATGTGAACGCCGGGAATGAGCCGGTCGCCGATGTGAAAGGCGGCAATGTAGAGCGGCACAATCGTGAGCGGATTGGTATAGAACGTCGCCACCACTCCCGCCACGATGTTTCCACGAAAAAACGAACAAATGATGACGGTCGCAGCCACCTGCAGCGGCCCCGGAATCAAGCCGCAGAGCAGGCCGATCGCAACGCCCGCTGCAAGCGGGCGTCGAGTAAACGAGAGCAGGTCGTGACGATCAAGCCAGGGCTTTGCCCACGCGAGCATCGGCCGATCAAACTCGGCCAGCACGCGCGGCTCAAGGGACCGAAACCAGCGCTTGATACGCATGCCCTACTTGCCAGCAATCGTTTTACGCGTGCTGTACAACGACGCGAAAATCGATGCCGCAATCAGTGCAGCCGTGACACTCAACGCGACAGTGATCGGAATCTTGTAGACGTCGAGCAGCAGCATTTTGGTTCCGATAAAAATCAACACCAAGGCCAGGCCGTACGCCAGCAAATGAAAGCGATCAGCCAGATCAGCCAGCAGGAAGTAAAGCGCCCGCAAACCAAGGATCGCAAAGATATTTGCCGTAAGCACGATGAAGGGATCTTTCGTGATCGCAAAAATGGCGGGAATTGAGTCCACGGCAAAGATGATGTCGGTCGTTCCGATCAAAACAAGCACCACAAATATTGGCGTGTAGTGTTTGACGCCGTCAATCATGGTGGACATTTTTTCGCCATCAAACTGCGTCGTAATCTTCATGCGCTTACGCAAAAAATTGAGCACGGGATTTTGCGCAATGTCGGGCTCCTTGCCTGCCGCAAACCACATCTTTATTCCGGTAAACACAAGGAAGGCGCCAAAGACATAAAGCAACCAGTGAAACTGTTCGAGCAGCCAGGCACCCGCAAGAATCAGAATTGCGCGGAGCACAATCGCACCGATGATGCCGATAATGAGTGCGCGTTTCTGGAACTCAGCCGGAACGGCGAAGTATGAAAAAATCATCAGGAAGACAAAGATGTTGTCGACCGACAGACTCTTTTCCACCAGATAACCGGTGATGAATTGCATCGAGACTGTGTTGGCGGTGTCACGGCCTTGCGAGCCATCGAGATACCACCACAAGAGCGCCACGAACACAAACGCCAGCGAGAACCACAAAAGGCTCCAGCCGACGGCCTCCTTCGTCGTGACCTTATGCGCGCCCTGCTTTTCCATGACTAGCAGGTCTACGGCAATCGCCACCAAGACGAAAGCAGCGAATCCAG
>JAYWHV010000181.1:0-12643 GCA_043777615.1 Burkholderiales bacterium
ACACCACCATCGGGGGAATTGACAAGACAACCGTTGCCGGGGCACAGACGACGACAGTTGGCGGCGTTAAAAGCGTCACAGTCGGCGCGATGAGCTCACATACCGCTGGTGCGGCGATGACATTGACCGCCGGGGCAGCGATGACACTAAGCGGCGGAGCCGTGATTTCGGTGACCGCAGGTGGCGCGATCACGATCACTGCAGGAGCCGCGATCACGATTACTGCGCCTGCAGTCATGTTGGCCACCGCGACCGTGATGACCTCAGGTGTCGTCATCGCCACGTCGGTCGTCTCTCCGCTTTACTCGCCGGGCGTCGGCAACCTGTTCTGATGTGGTTGTTATGAGCTCTGAGATTGCCGTGGCGCAAACGCTACCCGTACCACCGAAAATAGAACCATGGTCGCCGGAGCGTATGCGTGAAGGCTTGTCAGCCGACGATCACGGGCTCCGGATTCATGCGCTTGCAATGACTGTTCAACCTGAGGCACAGGTTGATGAGTGCGTAGATGCGATCTGCATGTGTGTCGAAGCTTCCCGGACTGATCCCGTTGCTTGCCAGCTCGCCGCGGTCGCACTCGGAAACGTCAAGCGAGAATCTGTCAAGCTGGCTGCTGCGACCTGCCTAGCAACCCTCACGGGCATTGAAAATGCACCGGCGGTACGAACTTTTGCAGCGCATGGCCTCGCCCAGCTAGGACAGGTGCCGCCTGCCGCCTGGCCAGGGCTCGCTCAAATGCTTTTTGTAGAAGACGGAAGTGCTCGGCAGGTCGCTTTGCGCGCAGTGACACCGTTTGCTGTTCAAGGTGCTGGATTCCTTGCTCAGGCAGCGGCGGGCGCCACTCCTGGCAACTGGACCGCCGAGGGTCTCGCGGCCCTCGCGCTCAGTGCTCGAAACTCGTCGGATAACAAACAGCGAGTAGAGCAGTACGTGATGCGTTCACTGCAGGGGCAGGCCATTTTGCCAACTGGGATTGCAGGCTACGCGGCGCTGGCCCGCCTCAATCCAGGTGGTGTTGCACCGCTTGCGCTGGCTAAGATTGCAGCGACGGAGGACGACAGGACTGCGATTGCTGCCATAAACGCACTTGCTCAATTGGGCGAGATCGGTAGACCGGCGATTCCCGGCTTGATTGAGGCGCTCAGCAAGACAGACAGCCCGGAACGAGAAGAGGCGATCTGCCGAGCACTCTTACCGCTGAAGGTAAGCGCAAACGATCTTCCCCTCCCTCGCGTTCTGCATCGAATCGAAAAGGCACCGGACCGTGCAGTCGCAGCTTATTGCATGCTGATCAGCATGCATGCCAAATCGCTATCTGCCGCCTCCCGTGTAGTGGCTGCTCGTTATGCAGTCTCGGGCGAAGCGTTGCAACGCGTGCTCGACGAAGTTCATCATCAGCTCGTTGGCAAACGCCTGGCACCCAGCCCGGCGGGTGCCGCCACATCACAACCTCACTAGTCCGGAGCGCTTTATGGCTGACCCCACCGACAAACTCGCGAAAACCATCGAAGATACGAAAGCGTTCGTCGATAAGGCCAATGAGAAGATGGATAAGGCCAAGCAGTTGCTAGACGACAACATCAAACTCGTAAATCAGGCAATGGATGACTACCAGGAGATCAAAGCCCTGGTCGAACAGGCCAAAGTGGATCTTTCCGACGCGCTAAAGGCCCTGGGTGATGGTGTCAAGGCAGCGGGCGACGGTAACGTCCCGGGTTTGATCGCAGTGGTTGCTGAGAATGTTCCAAAAATTATCGACGCGATTGCAAGGTACACAAAGGTGATAGCCGACTTGAAGGAAAAGGTTGAGAATTACAAAAAAGCGGTTGAGAAAAACATAGAAGTAGTCAAGTCGTTTTAGTCCCGCCACAGATCGAGGAAGAGCAAGATGGGTGATCGCAGTCGAGTCGTCTGGTCCGAAGGCATGTTCCTTCGGCCGCAGCATTTTCAGCAGGGCGAGCGTCATCGCGAACACTCGCAGCATCAGCGCGGACTGGCGGGCGAAGGGCACTTTTGGGGCTTTCATAGCCTTCAACTTGATGAGACCTCATTGGCCATCGGTAAAGTGGCAATTTCGCGCGGAAATGGCGTGATGCCCGACGGAACAACGTTTTCTTTTCCCGAACAAAACGCGCCTCCAAAAGCCATCGATATTCCTGAAACGCTAAAAGGCAAACGGATATCTCTTTGCCTGCCGATGTATCGCACGGGCAGCGAAGAGGTGTCGTTCGACGATGACGCGCGATCCCTTGCCCGCTACAGCGTGATTGACGAGGACGTGGCGGATCAAAACTCTGTGGGCGGCGAGCCTGCTCCGATCCAAAACGCGCAGCTTCGTATGCGTTTGCTGCCTGAAGGGGAAATCCCGGAAGGGTGGATGACCATCGGAGTTTGTCATGTGACCGAACGACGCAATGATCTCTCTGTGGCGTTAGGTGAATCGTTTATTCCTACGATCGTCGTTGTTCATGAAAGCAGTGTGCTTTCAGGATTCCTGCGTGAACTTGCAGGGCTCATGCATCATCGCGGTGAGGCTCTCGCGGCGCGGCTTTCTGCCCCCGGAAAAGGCGGAGTGTCCGAAGTTGCCGACTTTTTGATGTTGCAACTCGTGAACCGCGCCGAGCCGTTGGTCGTGCATTTGTCGCAATTGCGCACGCTGCATCCCGAGCGCCTCTACGCTGAGCTGCTGGCGTTGGCGGGCGATTTCACGACATTCACGCGCGATTCGCGTCGTCCCGGCGATTACCCGACATACAGCCACGACGACCTGGCGAGTTGCTTCACTCCCGTAATGCAGGACTTGCGCCGTTCGCTGTCGATGGTGCTCGAGCAAAACGCCTTCCAGATTGAACTGCTTGAGCGTGCGTACGGCGTTCGCGTTGCTGTGATCGCCGACAAGTCGCTGATCACCAGCGCCGTGTTTGTGCTGGCTGTCGCGTCAGAACTGCCCGGAGAGCAGGTACGCAAATTGTTCCCGACTCAGGTCAAGATTGGGCCGGTCGAAAAGATTCGCGATTTGGTGAACTTGCATCTGCCGGGCGTCGGATTGCGTCCGCTGCCTGTTGCACCTCGACAAATCCCCTATCACGCGGGCAACAACTATTTCGAGCTCGATACGTCCAGTGAATTCTGGCGAGGGCTCGAGCGCTCCGGCGGGCTCGCGATGCATATCGCGGGCGACTGGCCCGGCCTGAAACTTGAATTCTGGGCAATTCGCGCATGACAACCCCCGCCAATCTGGATCCGTTCGCGATCCTCGCCAACCCGCAGGGCGCTGTGCCCTTGAGTGCCAACCCGACTATGGCAATGCCAGCCATGCCTGGCCCCGGGCCAGGGATCGGCGCTGCGCAAATCGCTGCGGACTTGCCGGAGGTCTTGAGTGGCGCGAACTCGCTGGCGGTTGCCGCGAATCCGCTGCTTAATCTAATCCCTCAAATTCGCGTCACTGCCCATCATCCGGATCCGGCGCAGCTTCGCGATTATCTGGTTGAGCAAGTGCAGCTTTTTGAACGTCGCGCACGTGAATCGCAAGTTCCTCCAGAAACGGTGATTGCAGCTCGCTACGCACTATGTACAGCGCTTGACGAGACAGCCGCCAAAACGCCCTGGGGCGGCGGCGGACAATGGTCGCGCCATTCACTATTAGTCACGTTCCACAACGAAACCTGGGGCGGCGAAAAGTTCTATCAGGTGCTTGCACGACTGGTTCAAGATCCTAAAAAGCACATCGACCTGATCGAGTTGATGGCCGTCTGTATCGCACTCGGCTTTGAAGGGCGATTTGGAGTAGTTGACAATGGCCGCTCCCAGCTCGATACGTTGCGTCGGCGACTCGTCGAGATCATGGACGGGGCGCGCGGTGAATACTCAAAGGCACTGTCGCTCAACTGGCGCGGCGCGATCGCAGATGGAAAATCCAAATGGGGCTTCATGCCACTCTGGATTACCGTTGGTGCCGTGCTTGCGCTTCTGACAGGCATCTTTTTCCTTTACTACTTTCTCATCTCAGACAAGTCGAGCCCGGTGTTCAGCGCCATTAACTCCATTCGCCCGCCCAAAGCGCAGCAACTCAAGCCGACGCCCGCGGCCGTCGCTCGTCTCGGCAAATTTTTACAGCCAGAAATTGATGAAAAGCTCGTTACGGTCGATGACCAGGCAGATCGAAGCATCATCGTGTTGTTGGGCGACGGCATGTTCGACAGTGGCTCCACCGATGTGAAGGCGCGCTATGTCCGGGTGATTGATCGCGTCGCGAATGCGCTCAACTCGGTACCCGGTGCAGTGCGCATCGTTGGTCATACGGACAATCAGCCGATTCGCAGCTTGCGCTTCCCGTCGAACTACGAACTTTCGCAGGCCCGCGCTGCTGTGGTGCGTGGCATGATCGATTCAAAGTTGACAGTCCGTGACCGTACCAATGCTCAGGGCATGGGTGACGCAGAACCGATCGACGACAACAAGAAGCCCGAAGGGCGCTCGCGCAATCGTCGCGTGGAAGTCACGTTACTGGTGCCACCCGCTGAGCGAGATCGAGAGTTCGCTGCGTCATCGGCCGCAAAAGGCACGGCTCCCGCACCGGTCGCACCCTTACCCGCTCCAGCTGGCCAGGGGAAACAATGATGCATTACCTGCGCATGATTTTCCGCAAGCTCTTTAACCGGACGACCTTGACGATCCTGTTACTGCTGTTGCTGTCTGCCGTGATCTGGTTCGTGGGACCGCTGATTGAGATTGCGGGCTATCCGCCTCTGGCTCCAGCATGGATACGCTGGACGTTGATTGGAATTGTCTGGACGCTCTGGTTTATCAAGCTGTTCGTACGTTGGTGGCGCGAGCGCAACGTCAATGCTGCGTTGCTCGGACAGCTGGCGAAAATGCAAAGCTCGGCGAAGCCGGGGGATGGGCCCGCTGCGGGATCCGAAGAGGTTGCAGAGCTCAACAAGCGATTCAAGGACGCCTCCGAGATTCTCAAGAAAACACGCTTCTCCAGCAATGAGAAAGGTGGTTTTCTCTCTGGCCTTTCCAAGCAATACGTCTACCAGCTACCGTGGTACGCATTCATCGGCGCGCCTGGCTCCGGCAAGACCACAGCGCTGATCAACGCAGGATTGACCTTTCCCCTTGCTGAGCAATTCGGGAAAGCGGCAATTCGTGGCATCGGCGGAACTCGCAACTGCGACTGGTGGTTTACCAATGAAGCAGTTCTTATCGACACGGCCGGACGCTACACAACACAAGAAAGTAACGAATCCGTTGACAAAGCGGAGTGGCAGGGATTCCTCACGCTGCTCAAAAAATTCCGTCCACGGCAGCCGCTGAATGGTGTCTTGCTTACGGTTTCAATCGCCGATTTGCTGCAGATGTCGGCGCAAGAGCGCGAAGTTCATGCAGCAACGCTGAAGGCCCGCCTACAGGAATTGCGCGACGGTCTGGGTGTCCAGTTCCCCGTGTATGTTTTGGTTACCAAAACTGATTTGTTGTCGGGATTCACTGAGTATTTCCTCAACTATTCGCGTGAGGATCGTGCGCAGGTCTGGGGCTTCACGCTGCCTTACGCGCCTAATTCGACCGAGCCCATCGCTGTTCGCGAATCCTTCGGTCGGGAATTCGACCTGCTGTACCGTCGGTTGAATGACGGCATGCATCAGCGCTTGCTTGACGAACCTGATTTGTCGCGCCGCGCTTTGACCTACACGTTGCCGCAACAGTTGGCCGGCATTCGCGACGTGCTCTCTCGCTTGCTGGGGGCGGTGTTCAGCGACTCGAAATTTGGCGAACAGCCAATGTTGCGCGGCGTGTACTTCACGTCGGGCACACAGGAAGGAACACCTTTCGACCGCGTACTTGGTGCCATGCAGCGTACCTTCCGGGTTGACAGCAAAGTGCAGGCTGCGGGTATAGCTGCGGGCAGCGGCAGGAGCTTTTTTCTTCAAGATCTCTTGCAAAAGGTCATCTTCCCGGAGCACTTCATTGCGGGACGTAATCTTGCAACTGAGCGCAGGATGCGCTGGCTGCGTTGGGGCGGCATTGCGGCATGTGGGCTGACTTTCGTGGCTGCAAACATCGCATGGTGGGTCAGCTACGGCAACAACAGCAACTACATCGCCGAAGTTTCAACAAAGACTGATGGCCTGCGTGAGAGCGTCGCTGCGATCCCACCCGCAACCAGCGAAGATGCGCCGGGCTTGCTGGTGCCCCTCAATCAGGCGCGCGACGTGTCACATAGTTCCAAGTTCGATTTCAACAGTCCACCGTGGAGCTACCGGTACGGTTTGTTTCAAGGTCCAAAACTCGATAGCGCGGCACAAAACGCCTACACACGCCTGCTTGAAGACAGCCTGATGCCCAGAATCGCCGCCCGCGTGCAAGCGCGGCTGCGTGCGGCTGCCGGAACCAAGTCCGAAGCGAGCTACGAAGCGTTGAAGGCCTACCTGATGATGTTCGACACCGGCAAAGTGAAGGACGAATTCGTCAAGAACTACGTCGGGGCGGACTGGATGGCCTCGCTACCGTCTGACGTACCAACCGAGACTCGCAAGCAACTGCTGTCGCATCTTGAAGAGCTGTTGCGAATCGGGGGATATCGATCACCGTTTCAGCAGGACACCGTGCTTGTTCAGCAGGTGCGCGATTACCTGCTGCAGCAGGCGCCGGAAAAGCGCACGTATAACTTCATCAAATCGCAGCTCATTGCAGTAGATTTGCCCGAGTTCACTGTTGTGACCGCGGCCGGCGAGCGCGCGCCGCAAGTTTTTGAACGTAAAAGTGGCAAGTCACTAAGCACGGCCGGCATTCCCGGGTTCTACAGCGAGCGTGGCTACAACGAGTATTTCGTTAAGGCACTTGCTCAATGGGGCTCCGGGCTTGCGCTTGAAGAGGCATGGATTCTCGGGCGCGGCGGGCCGGGTGCCAGCGCCACAAAAGCGCTTACCGGGGCCAGCGACATGCAACGATTCGAGCGTCGGGTGCGAGAGCTTTATCTGCAAGACTTTGCGAACGAATGGCAGACCTTTCTGCTGGACATACGCTTGAAAGCACCCCGTAACTTGGGTGAAACTATTGAAGCAGCAAACGTGCTGTCGGCATCCGATTCGCCGTTGACGCTGCTGGTGCGGAAAGTCGCAGAGCAAACGACGCTGATCAACACCGAAGGCGGCCCTGGCAACCGAGTCAATCAGATCAAAGAGTCGGTAAAACGTGGCGTTGATGAGATCACTGCGGCTACCGCAGCTCTGGCTAATGCACCCATTACCGCCGATCGAGTGGAGATGATCGTTCAGGATCGCTTCAAAGAATTCAAGGCGCTGGCGCTACCGACCGGCAAAGGAAAGATCGACGATTTGGCCAAGGAAATTCAAGGCTATGCAGTGAGTCTGCGGAACGACCAGATCGCCATGAGTAACGGCAGCACGCGGCGTTCTCAAGAGGCCGACACGCGTCTCGCCTCGACTGCGGCGCAGTTACCTACGCCAGCCCGCGAAATTGTCGAGGGGCTAACGGGTATGGCCGCAAAACTTGCGAAGTCGGGATTGCAGGCCAACGCAGCCGCAGCCGTCAAAGGCGCGGTGGGGCAGGGTTGCTCCGCGGTAGCGCGCGGTTACCCGTTCGACCGTCGCGCTTCGCAGGACGCTTTCCCTGCTGATTTTGCGCAGGTTTTCGGCCCTCAGGGCACACTCAAAGTCGCGTTCGACGCAATCGCGCCGTCAGTCGATATGTCACGTGACCCATGGCAACCACGGCCCGGTCCCGATGGTGCGGCCGCCGGTTCTCCGGGTGATCTGCGCTCGTTCAAACAGGCAGCCGATATCCGTGAAGTATTCTTTGCGGGCAGAAGCACCCCCGGCTTTGAACTCGATATTCGCGTCATCGCACCGGCCGGTGAAAAGGTGGAGCTTGACGTCGACGGCACCGTCGTATCGTCTACCGAGGACAGCAAGCGGATCACCTGGCCTGGGCCAAAGAACAGCGAAAAAGTCCGCCTTAGTATCGGCGGTCGTCCGCCTGCATTGACGACGGAAAACTTTTGGGCTTTGCATCGACTGATGGATCGGGGAACAGTGTTGCCTTCAACTTCACCTACGGTAGTGACAGTTGTGCTGAATGTTGAGGGTAAGGAAATTCGCGTTGAATTGCGCGCACGCTCATTCCGTCATCCGCTTACGTTGGCGGCCATGAAGGGCTTTGCCTGTCCTGGCGGTCGCTAGCATGGACGGCGTTGCAGATGTATCGGTCGCCCCCGAATCAACGGCGCTCAGCCTCGCCTGGTTCGGAAAACTGCCGAGCGCTGGAGACTTTATCTCCCGACGCATGCCGTACGCAGTTCAACAGTATTGGGACCGTTGGTGCGCGAGCAGTATGGAATCGCTCAAGGAGCGAAATCCCGTCAGTGGCTGGGCGCTGTGGGGCAACATGCCGAAGTGGGCGTTTTTGCTGCCTGCTCAGCCTGGTCTGCCGTTTGGTCAAATGGGTGTGCTCGCGCCGTCGTGCGATCGAGTAGGCCGCAATTTCCCGTTTTTGGTCACCACAACGCTCAGTGACGAAAATATCGCCCGAGTCGTCCCCCGTGCAGGGTTGATCGGCCTGGCATGGGCAGCTGCAATTGCGGAGGCACAAATGTCCCGCAGTCACATTGAGGTGCTCGACGCGAAATTGGCGGAAGTACTTGCACTGCAGATGACACAGGACATCCCTGAGGGTGACGGCGATGTGACGTTGCCACCCGGCGTCAGTCCGTTGACGCTTCCCTGGCCAGAACTGTCCAGCAGCTTTGATCTGCGCGGCTCCGAAAGCTATTGGTGGAGCGTACCGCCAGCCAGTACAGGATTCCGCGCCCGGATGCACACGGGACAACTCACGTCGTCGCACTTCGGAGCACTGGGTTCGTGATGCAATTTTTCGCGTCCCATTGACGGGTTCGCTGGAACAGTATCGCTCGCAGTGACGCCTGCTAGGTGCAAGCTCGGTTTGCCGCCGAAACACAGCACGCTGATAGAGTCTCGACATGAGATTTGAAGATCGGGTCATCTACCTTTGCCCTAGTGATCGGGCTGCACGTGCGTTTCAGCTGCTTCTGGCACGCGAAAATTTTGCGCCGCCCTCGTGTATCGATTTCGAACGATTTTGTGCTGATTTGTGGAGGCGGGGCCAGCTTTTCGGCCTGATCACAGATTCGCGGGAATTGCTGGACCCCGACGCAGCCGCCGCATTGTGGCAATCCGTCATAGCGGACGAATCGAACCTCATGGCGGGAGAATCGGCGCGCGTCGCATCATTGGCTCAAGACGCATGGACGCTCGCTCATCGTTACGGGTTATCTATTCGTAAAGTCGCAACGCTCGCGTCCGGACAAGACAATCAGGCGTTCTTTGCACGTTGTGCAATCCGTATGGAAGCACTGCTTGGACGCGTGGACGCGATTACGCAGCCTGAGCTTTGCCCACAACTCTTGACCAGACTTACCGCGATTCAATCATTGTTGCCGCGAGCCCTGGTTTTGACGCCGTCGTTCACTGTGCATGCTGGGCAGCGCAAGCTGATTGCAGCGTGTAGCGAGCTCGGCATCGAAGTGACGCGTTGGTCGCCGCCGACTTCGCCGTCTGCTACCCCTTCTCCTAATTATCACGAATTCCCCGATGAACAGCATGAGATGCGGGCTGCCATTGCCTGGGCAAAATCGCACGCCGACAATGCCCCCGCCCGCAGCCAGGTTGTGGCGATCATCGTACCGAACCTGTCACAAAGCCGCGCAAAGTGGTTGACCGCGTTACGCGAACATCTGAATCCAGATGAATGGCGGTTAAACCCCGAGAAAGATCGCCTGCGATTTAACCTGTCAATTGGCGAGACTCTTGCGACCTACCCATGGGTGGCCAGCCTGCTGACCGTATTGAGCGCGATGGTGGGATCTGTTGGCACCGAGGTGCTGGCGCAAGCGCTTATGCATCCTCGCTGGGGGCGCTCGCCGACGTCGCTGCAACGAATTCAAGGCAGACTGATGCGCGTGCTAAATCGGGGACTGGATCAATGCACTTTGCAAGATTGGCTTGATGTCTTGCCGCCAGCCATGTCTGCCGCGTCGGGTATCGCATCGAATGCAAAAAGGCAGTCCCGCGAGCTGCATCGCGAGACTTTGCAGACGATCGTTAGCGCTCTAACCGAACATCCGTGGATCTACCAGACCGATCTATTTCAACTAGAAGAATCGTGGACTACGGGACTGCGACGCTGGGCGGCAATGGATGAATGGTTGCCGCCGGTTTCGTGGGTTCGCGCGACGAGCGAGATTTCGAGAATGGCCGCGCAACAGACATTTCAACCGCAGTCAGGCGCGGCAAACATTCACGTGATGGGTTTGCTCGAATCGGCCGGGGTTCCGCTTGATGCCGCATGGATCGTCGGCTTCACCGACCGCGCGCTGCCCGAGGCGTACAAACCACATCCGATGTTGCCGCGTGCCTGGCAGGCAGCAGAAAAGGTGGGTCTGGGTTCGCGCGACGGGGTACGACTTAGGGCGGATGCGCTCTGGTCGAACTGGAATGCACTGTGCGGTGAATTGCACGTTTCGTATGCAGCTGAAGTTGAGGGTAGTGCGCAGCGCTTGAGTCCGCTCGCGGCCGGCACGTCTGTTCACAAACCCACCGCGCCGCACCCGTTAATGAGACCGCTACCGACGATTGACTCGGTAGCGAAATCGGATGAATCCTTGCCGCTGGCGCATTCGCAATCGTTTCGACCGCCGCTCACAGCCAGCCTCGTCGAGCAGCAGTCGCATTGCCCGCGTAAAGCTGCTGCAACGAGGCTGAATCTGCGCGAATGGCCCGAGCACGCAGTGGGCATTCCTGCGCGCTTGCGGGGTCAACTGGTGCATGACGTGATGCACGCAGTCGGCGAGGTACGCATCCAGGAGACATCTGATAACGGCGAGGAACCAACGCTCGGGGCGCTTCGCAATGTTGCTGCAAGGGCCCTTGAACTAGCGCTACAAAAGGCTCAGCAGGAACGACCCGGTACCCCTGCAGCGGTGTGGGCTGTCGAGCGGGACAGAGTGTTGCCGTTGATTGACAAAGTGCTGACGCTGGACGCTGCGCGCACTGGCTTTGCGGTCGTCGCCGTTGAGCAGGAAGTCAGGGCTGAGGTGTTCGGCGCTACTTTTAAGTTGCGCGTAGATCGGCGAGATGTTCAGACAGTGGGCGCGAGCGAGGACTCAGGTATTGGGGTCGTGTTCGACTACAAGACGGGCACAGTGTCGCGTGCTGACTGGTTTTCGGAAAACAGCTCAGGGCGTCTGGCAGCGCCACAGTTGCCGCTGTACATGTTGGCTCTGCATGCCTCACAACCCGCCAGTGAGCCGCGCATCGGCGCGCTCGGCTACATCGTAATTTCTGATGATGACGTGAAATTTGTCGGTGTTGGCGCTGATGCCTCGTTAAATCCGAAAAAAATCAGCGCCGCCGAGCCTGCGTGGCCAGATCTGACGGGTGCCTGGCAGGGTGAGCTGGGTGTGCTGATTGAAGAGCATCAAAGCGGCATCGCCCATGTCGCTCCATTGAAGGGGACTGCCACCTGTCGTTTTTGTTCGTTCGCAGGTTTCTGTCGCGAACCATGGTCCATGTCGGGGGCGCAAGACCAGAGCGATGACGACGACGCGACGGTTGCAGGCGTGCAGAAATGAGCACTAATCTTGCCGCGGATCAAAGTGCGCGAGAAATGGCGCTCGATGGCTCGCATTCGTTCGTGGTGCAGGCACCGGCGGGTTCGGGCAAAACCGAGCTCCTGATTCAGCGATTGCTGACGGTCTTGGCGACCGCGGAAAGCCCATCAGAAGTTCTCGCCATCACCTTCACAAACAAGGCTGCTGGCGAAATGCGGGAGCGCATGCACTCCGCGTTACTCTCTGCGTTCGCTCCGGAACCGCCGGGGATCAGTAGTTTGGCAAAGCGGCGGCGGTCACTGGCGGCGCGTGTGCTGGAGCGAGATCGCGCGCTCGGATGGCGCCTGCTTGATGGGCTAAACGGCGTCATGATTGACACATTCGACGCGTTTTGTGCGCGCATAGCGGGTAGCGCCCCCGTGCTGCGTGTTGCCGAGGCAGGCGCGCTCGCGAGCGTATCGGAATCCGTCGGTTCGGTTTACCGTCAGGCTGCGTACGATGCATTGTTTGATGATGATCCAGAGGTTGCAGCAGCCTCAAAAACGTTGCTGAATTTGGCTGCTAATCGTGTTGACGACGTCATTGCCCTGATCGCAAACTTGCTGGCGCGACGCTCGCAATGGCTCGGAGAGGCGGTCGATACGACCGACGTCGCCGTGGAGCAGGTCAACAGACGATTGCAGACAGAGATTGATGCGGAACTGGAGTCGATTGCTGGACAGTTCAATTCGCTGCATCGGACAGATGTTGCAGCGATGTTGTCATTTACGGCAGAGACGTTTCGAATTGCCGAGAGAGCGGATGTCGCAGCTGTCCGCGAGGCTGCGCTCGCGGACTGGTCATCGGGCGCGGCTTGCTTGCACGTCAGCACATGGAAGTGCGTCGCGGAGCTATTGCTGACGGGTAGTGGTGATCTTAGAAAAAGCGGTGGAATCAATAAATCTGCCGGGTTCCCTCTGGGCACCGACGCTGATTTTTCGAGTTTGTCGAAAT
>JAYWHV010000182.1:0-3564 GCA_043777615.1 Burkholderiales bacterium
CTGCCTTGCGCAAATCCAGCGCAAGGCAGATGTCACGAGTTCGAACGAGTCGGATCCCGCAAGCTCCGGCAAGCGCACGCGACTCTCGGATCAGCTCTACGGGCAAATTTTCGAGCAAATCGTCTCCGGCAAGCTAAACGTTGGCGATCAACTGCCATCCGAGAACGACATCTCCGAGGACTTTGGCGTGTCTCGTCCGGTCGTGCGCGAAGCCCTGCTAAGGCTGCGCGCCGACGGATTGGTCACAGCGCATCAGGGGCTCGGCTCGTTCGTCAGCGCGCAGCCCGCGTCCCGGCTGAAGGCGCTATCTTCTGCCGAGAACATTGCTTCTTACATGCGCTGCCAGGAAGTTCGAATATCCCTCGAAGGCGACGCAGCGCGCTTCGCAGCGTTGCGAAGAAGCAGCGAGCAAATGGCTGTCATCGACGCAGCGCACGAGCGATTCGCCCTGTCAGCCGCCGACGGCAAGATGAACGCGGAAGAGGATCTGGCGTTTCACAAGAGCATCACCGATGCAACCGGCAACGAATTTTTTCGCGATGTGCTGGAGAGCACGCACGAGGCGCTGTCCGGATTCATGCGGCTGTCGATCAGCCTGACGCGGACAGGCTCAGCGCGTCGCGCACAAAAGGTGCTCGAAGAACACACAGCCATCGTCGAAGCCATTCGTGCGAAAGACGGCGATCGAGCCCGCGTGGCGATGCAATTTCATCTCGATCAGGCGCGACAGCGGCTGATCAATCGTGAGCGCGATGCGTGATCCGGGAGCGGGAAAGCGCGGCTCAGTTTGCCCTCTTTGCCGCATCCAGAAAAATTGGCTTTTCTGCGAAATGCCCTGTGCATTGGGGCTGGCAGAGCAAAACCGCTAAAGTCGACTAGCAGCATTATTCGACTGCATCCCCAATGCAGTGGTCGTTTCAACGAAAAGCTGCATCCGCGAGCGAACTCAAACTTCCAGCCATTCCTTGCGAATATTGGCGTCGGCTTTAAGCTCTGCCGGAGTTCCTTCGAACACAATCCGGCGATCGCCCATCACGTAAACGCGATCAGAGATTTGCAGTGCAATCGCAAGTTTTTGCTCGACCAGCACGACGCTGATGCCACGCCGTTTTAGCTCCATCAAGTATTCGGCCACGAGCTGCACAATCGCTGGCGCAAGCCCTTCGGTCGGCTCATCAATCATGATGAGGTCAGGATCGCCCATCAGTGTTCGGCAAAGCGTCAACATCTGTTGCTCGCCGCCCGATAGCACTCCCGCCTCGGTGTGCTGGCGCTCGCGCAGGCGCGGGAACATTTTGTACATGTCCTCGAACGACCACCGGTTCGGCTTTTTGCCGCCTTTTTCGCCGAGCATCAGGTTCTGATGTACAGTGAGTTTCGGGAAAATATCGCGACTCTCGGGAACGTAGCCGAGACCCAGATGAGCGATCTCGTACGCTTTCATACCAAGAATGTTTTTGCCTCGCCAGAGCACTTCGCCCGAGTTGTCGACCATGCCCATGATGGCTTTAACTGCCGTTGAGCGCCCTGCTCCATTGCGGCCCAGAAGCGCGACGATTTCGCCTTCACCGACGTGGAGATTGACACCTTGCAGGATATGACTTTTGCCGTAAAAGGCGTTCAGCTCTTTGACTTCGAGTGCCATTTTTGAGGTGGTCATGCGTGCGCTCCTTCCGCATCCAGCACCGCGCCGAGATAAGCCTCTTTTACTTTGGCATCGGACCGCACTTTATCGGGGGTGTCAAACGCGATGACCTCGCCATAAACGAGCACCGCGATCCGGTCGGCGAGGCCAAAAACGACGCCCATATCGTGCTCCACCGTCAGCAGTGTTTTGCCGACCGTGACCGTTCGTATGAGATGGACAAAACGATCTGTTTCGGAATGGCTCATGCCGGCCGTTGGCTCGTCCAGCAAGATCACATCGCCGCCGCCAGCGATGGTCAAGCCGACCTCCAGAGCGCGTTGCTCGGAGTAGGTCAACAGCGACGCCGGAACATCACGGCGACGTTTAAGCTCGAGCGAGGCCATTAAGGCCTCGGTTCGATCGTTTAGCTCCGTGAGCTTCGATAGCGGCTTCCAGAAACTGTATTTTTGCCCGCTGGAAAAGAGCGCTGCACAGCGCAGGTTTTCAAACACCGACAAGCGCGAAAAGATGTTGGTAATCTGAAAACTGCGCGCCAATCCGCGACGACTGATCTCGTACGGGCGTTGTCCGATGATCTCGTTGCCGTGCAGTTTGATGCTGCCGCTGGTGGGCTCGAAGCGTCCGCTGATGAGGTTGAACAGCGTGCTTTTGCCCGCGCCGTTCGGTCCGATGACGGCGACACGCTCGCCTTTGTTCACGGCAAGATTGACACCGCGAATGATGGCAGTCTTGCCGAAGCTCTTGGTGACGTTCGACAGTTCCAGTGCGTAGTTACTCATACGATGGCTGCCTCCGCCTTCTTGATGGCTTCAGCAATTCGCTCTTCGCCCTCGCTCCACACTTTATTGAACTTTCGGCGCCAAATCTCAAAACATATTCCGCCGAAAAGCAGTACCACGCAAGCGATCAGCCAGGACGTCATTTGTGATGCATCCATTGGAATTCGCGCAATCGTGACGACGCTTCCCGAGCCTGCAGCCACCTGAATCTGGTAGGCCATTTCAACGATGGCGGCGAAGCCCCACAGCGCAATGAGGCCAAAAAACGCCATTCCTGCGTACGGCCAGCGCATCTTCCGCCATTCGCCGTATTTAACGCGGCGCAAGTTAAGCATCAGCAACGAAGAAATCCCGCCCGGCGCAAAAACCACCATGATCAGAAACACAATGCCCACATAGAGCTGCCAGGCCTTGGTCAGCTCGGAGAGCACCACCAGGGAAAAAATCAGCAACACTGCACCAATGATCGGTCCAAAAAAGAAGCCAACACCTCCCAAAAATGTGAACAACAGGTACCCACCGGAACGCGTCCCGTGCACGAGATCTGCGGTGGCTGCCTCGAAGTTGATCGCCGTCAGGCCTCCGGCGATACCCGCGAAAAAGCTCGACGCCATCACGATGAGATAGCGAACCCAGCGCGTGTCATAGCCGACGAATTCAGCCCGCTCAGCGTTATCACGCACCGCATTCGCGATGCGTCCGAGGGGGGTTTGAGTGAAAGCGTACATCGCCGCAGTGCACAGAAACAAATAGATTGCGATCAGGTAATACACCTGGATTTGTCCGCCAAAGTTGAGGCCTAACCCGTGCAGCCAGCCCGTACCCGCTGTGCGATTGGAGTTGATGCCGGCCTCTCCGCCAAAAAACTCGGGAAACATGAGTGCCGCGGCAAACACAAGCTCGCCCACACCAAGCGTGATCATGGAAAAAGGCGTGCCGGCTTTACGTGTAGTGACGAAGCCCAAAAGCGCACCAAAGCCCAGTCCCGCGAAGCCTGCAACCAGCGGAATCATCCACATGGGCACAGGCCAGCCTCCGCCAATTTTGTTCATCGCGTGAATGGCAACGAACGCGCCAAGGCCTGTGTACACCGCATGACCGAATGACAGCATGCCCGCCTGCCCGAGGAGCATGTTG
>JAYWHV010000183.1:0-12525 GCA_043777615.1 Burkholderiales bacterium
CCGTCGTTCACGAAACGAAATATGAATACGAGCACGCCGTTGAACAGGCGCATCACATCGCGCATTTGCGGCCGCTTGCGTCACCGTCGCAGCAGCTGCTCTCGCACGAATTGACGATTGAACCAAAGCCGGAGTCATTGGGCTACAGCCTCGACAGTTACGGCCAGCAGCGTGTTTATTTCGAGCTGGCCATGCCGCATGCGGAGCTGGTAGTGACTTCGCACTCCGAGGTCATCACGCATGCGTTGCCCCCAGAACTGACGGGCAAACTCGAGCGCGTCGTGGTGCCGGACAGCCTGCCCTGGGAGGCCGTTGCCGAGCATATGCAGTATTTCGCCGGGCAGGATTACGATGCGGCGCGTGAGTTCGCCCAGCCCTCGCCACTAGCCCCCATTCACCCGACGTTCGCCACGTACGCGTCGGTGGTGAGCACGAAATCGCAGCCGATTTATGAGCTGGCCAAAGCGTTGTGTCAGCGCATCTACTCCGAGTTCAAATATTCGCCGGAAGCGACTGACGTCAGCACCGAACCGCTGGAAGCGCTCAAGCTCAAAGAAGGTGTGTGTCAGGATTTCGCGCAGGTCATGATTGCTGGATTGCGCTCATTGGGGCTCTCCGCGCGCTACGTAAGTGGCTATCTACTGACCCAGCCGCCGCCCGGAAAGCCGCGTCTGATTGGCGCTGACGCGTCGCATGCCTGGGTCAGCGTGTACTGCCCGAAATCGGGCTGGCTTGACTTTGATCCAACCAACAATTGCCTTGCGGGCGAGAGTCACGTGAAACTCGCGTACGGACGTGATTACAGCGACGTGCCGCCGCTGCGCGGCATCATTCGCGGCGGCGGATCACACACGCTCGACGTTGCGGTTACGGTTTCGCCAGTGAGTGACGCGTCGGCACCGACCCCGTCGGCGAGCCTTGCCCTGTCAATGGGGCGGGCCCCGTCCCAGTCCCAGTCGCAGGGCTAGCAGCCAGCGGAGGCGAAATCAGGGCGACGAAGGAGTCGCCGAGCTTGAGCTCACATCCCGGCAGATCAAAAATTGCCGCCATGCCACATGCGGAGTTAAACATTCGGTCCGCATCATGCGCGATTCCGGGCACCTCGACTCGCGTATGGCGCAACGTCACACCCTGTACTTTCGCACGCTTTTGTACGTGCGAAAAATAATTTACGCTCCGCTCCAAGCGGTTGGCCCCCTGCGCTTCGCCCATGCAGGATTTGTCGAGGGCCGAATGATTCGGATCGACATCGTTGCCGCCGGCGAGGTAGACAACGCGACGTGTCAGGTAGCGCTGCTCCAGCGCTTTGTTGTCGCCCCGCACATACGGGACGGGATCCACCATTCCGTAGCGCCAGTGGTTGAACTCGGCACATCGTTCAACCGGCTTAGGTCGCCCAGAGTCAAAGTAAACGTACGAGGAGGGGTTCGCCACAACATAACGAACACGCATCACGTTATTGGTACCCGCGGACGGCTCAACGCCATCGGCGTAGGGCTGCAATCCTGCAGCGGTGAGCACCTGATCCGCCCGTCCGACAACCGCGTAGCGCTGGATAAATTGCGCACCGCCAGAATGCGCCGCAATGACGATTCGCTCAAGATGCGGAAACCGCGTGCGATCCGAAAGCACCGCAATGATGCCGTCAATCACCTCGAACGAGCTGATGGCAAACGGTGCCTTGCCGGCGTCCCCGCCCACCCATGTGTCGCTCTTCCAGCGTGCGACGTTTGCGGCGAGATCGTGCCTCGCACTATCACCGCTCGTGAGAATTTGTGGCGCGATGATCACCGTGTCCGACAATGCGTTACTTGACTTTGCTGCGCGCATGCTGAGGTCAAAATACTTGTCGGCATCGCGCAAGCGCCCATGGACGACGATGACCGCGCGTTTGATTTGCGGCTGCACCTTTGTCACGTCGGTGCTGAAATACGCGGGCACCAACGCGTCTCCGAGCGCTGCTTTAATTTTCAGGCGCTCGGGTGCGATTGTCTTGACCGGACGGCGATGCGGCGCGGTCTCCTCCATTGCCGACGCGTGGCCGAGCCACGAAACCGCCATCAACGCCAGCGCTGCCTGTAGCGCGCGCGACTGCCATGAACGCGGTGAGCGCCCCATTCGCAAAGTCATTCGTCCAACCTCCTGATATTTGTTACTTGCCGAAAAACGCTGCGATCTCCGTCGGCAGTCGTGTCGGGCGTCCGGTACTGCGCTCCAGCGGACACCATTGGGTGACCGCCGTCGCCATTCGTTTCCTGTTGCCGGACTCATCTACGCGGATTATCTCCGTGTGGCGCGGAAAACGCATGCCGCGTGCCGTTCCGGTCCATGTCCGCGCGATGAGGGCATCCCCCAAAACCGCCCCGGCGTGATAGTCAATCTCGTGGCGTATCGCCACCCAGGCATATTTCGCGCGGTGCTGCCCGGTGGTCAAAGAATCCCAATGAGCAATAGCAACGTCCTGAACCCAGGAAAGGTAGACAACGTTATTGACATGACCCATTTCATCGATATCCGACGGCTTGATCGTGAGAGCCAGTTCGAATGGCGGTATCGGGGATTCGTGCGCTTGCATTCCGACATTTTGCCGGGAAGAGGATTTCTGCTTATAGCTTTACGGTAAAAGGCTTACTGCATTTGGGATAAATACATTTTTCGAATTAAGTCGACTTAATCACTTTCAGTGATCTATCCCTTTAGCAGCATAAGTTTCTTAAAAAAGCTATTACACGCCTCATGCCCTTCGATTCCGGCGTGACTCACATGGAATGCGCACAGCGCAATCGAGATGCTGTCAATCGCCCGTTCATGTGTGAGCTACCATCAATTCATGCTTGATTCAGTCGCGCCGCAACCGTTTGTTCCCTCTCGCCGCGCCCTCTTCCTCGCCTTTTTGCAAATCGGAGTCAGCGCCTTTGGTGGCGCGCTGCCGTGGGGACGGCGCATTCTGGTGGAGGATCGCAAATGGCTCGACGAGCGAGAATTCGCCGAAATCGTGACGGTTTGCCAGGCCATTCCGGGGCCGAATATGGTGAACATGGCCGTGTTCGTAGGCACCCGTTACCACGGAATTCCCGGCGCGCTGATTGCGTTCGTCGGCATCGTCGGCGTGCCACTCATGATTCTGCTGCTGCTCAACAGCGTCTATCACGCGTTTGCCCATTTGCCGCAAGTGCAATCCGGGATGCACGGCATGGCCGCTGTGGCGACCGCCTACATGCTCTACATGTCGATCAAGATGGGGGGGCCGTTCTGGAAACGTCCCTGGGGGCTCGTGTTGTGTTCGGCCGCGGCAGCGTTGGCTCTGTTCGCGCACTGGCACATGGCGCTGGTGCTTTTGGTCTGCGGCGCGGTGGGCGTGACGCTCTCCCGACGCGGCCAATTGTGAAGGGCGTTCATGAAAGGTAGCGACCAGCTCGTCGACATGGCGCTGCTGTACTTCTCGCTGTCGTTCCTGTGCATCGGCGGCACCATTCCGTTGGTGCCCGACATGCATCGCTTTTTTGTCGATACACGCGGCCTGATGACCACGACCGAGTTCGCGGGCTACATCGCCCTCGCGCAAGTTGCACCAGGGCCAAACATCTTGTACATCGCGCTCTTTGGCTATCACGTTGCCGGCATTGCGGGCGCGCTCACGGCACTCACGGCGATCAGTTTCGCGCCCTTCGTGATGATGGTGATCACCACGCGCATGTTCACCCGGCTGCAGCAGAATCCGTGGCGGGAAGTTGTCTTGCGCGGGCTTGCGCCGGTGACCGTGGGTTTGATGTTTGCTGGTTGTATGGTGCTAACGCGCGGGTTCGGTGATTGGCGGGCCTGGGCGCTGGCGGGAGCCGCGTTCACGGTGTTCATGACGACCAGGTTGCATCCGCTTTGGATGATTGGTGCAGGGGCAGTCGCAGGCGTTTTGTTCGGAATGTAGGATGACCGGGCGACGTCGGGCCATTCGAATTTCGACCCGCTTTAATAGCCCAACGAAGCCGCAATGACCAGTCCAGCCTCGAGCGTGAACTTGCCCGCCGCAACACCCGCCATCATCGACTCACGGGACACTTTCGCGAAACGCTCGACTTCGCCGTCCTTATTTTCCGGAACGCAGTTGGCCGGAACGGTCGCCCGGTACCAGTCGATACGCTCTCGAATAAAGGCACCTGACGCATAGCCGCCGCCCACGTCCTCGGTTGGACGATGAATCTGCACAAGGCCACCGTGGGTGAGGCCGAAAAGCGAATGAAGCTGCAAGCCCGCCTCTTCGAAGGTTTCGCGCTCCAACGCCGTTTCGACAGTATCCACGGCACTCACCATGCCGCCCATCAGGGTGTCCCACAACCCTGGATCGTTCGCTTTGGACATGGCACGTTGTTGAATCCAGAACTTGCCGTCGGAGGTTTCGCCAACCAGATGAACTGCACGCGTCGATAGCCCCAGCGCGCGAACTGCCGAACGCTCGATAGTGCCGAGTGTGCTGCTGCGACTATCAAGCACAGGCAACTGTTCGTTGCGCCAGACGTGCGTCAGTTTCAAATCACGCATGACCAATGCGATGCGAGCGAGGCTCTCGGTCAGGTTGCCGTCGATGCGCCACCCGTGAAGGTGTGGCTCTTTGCGCAGAACAGTCGCCCGCTGATACGAAAACGCGCGCTCAATCTGTTGCAGCACGCCAGGCTCGGCGTCGCCAATCTCGATGCCGCCCCACGAGATCGGCACCCGTTCACGCAGCGGCGGCTGATCGGACAGCGCGCGAAGGCGGATCACCCAGTCGGGCGTGTTTTGCATCATGGCAATTACGGCGATTTATGTGGTCGTTTCGGCCACTCATCATAAAGCTTCACAGTGACAGCGTCACCCCACAATTCGATCTGCGCGGGGTTACCGTCATGGACAACATTCGCAGCCTCACCTCGAACGTAGCCCAACGCCACGCAGGCGTTGGCGAGCGGACTCCAGCCCACGGATGAAATTTCACCGACGGTGCTTCCGTTCACGACGATTGCTTCGCCACCCCATGCATAGGGCTCTGCGGAATCAAACACGAGCGTTACCAGTTTTTTTCGCAGCGGTTGGCCCTGCGCTTTGATCAACGCAGCTTTGCCGATGAATTCGGACGGCTTGTCGAGCTTCACGGCATAGCTCAAACCCGCATCCCAGGGCGTCTCATCTGGCCCCAACTCAGCACCCCAGGCGCGACGGCCACGCTCAATTCGAAGCGCGTCCAGCGCGTAATAACCCGCATCGCGAATACCCAGATCAGCACCCGCATCCATCAACGCTAGATACACATGCCGCGTCATTTCCACGGGAACATAAAGCTCGAATCCCGGCCCGCCGACGTAGCTCATGCGGGCCGCACGAACCCGCGCAAAGCCAAGGTCAATCTCACACGTCCATGAGAATTTGAGCGCGTCAGCGGACAAATCATCCGGGCTCACACGTGACAGTAGTTCACGCGATTTTGGCCCCATGACCGAGAGCACAGAGAGCTGCGCCGTGATGTCAGTGAGCATCACGCGCTCGTGCGGTGCGATGTTGCGACTGATCCAGTCAGCATCACGCACGGTCTGCGCAGAGCCCGTGATGATCATGAATTTCTCATGTGCCAAACGAATGATCGTGAGATCGCTTTCAAAGCCGCCGCGCGTGTTGAGCATCGCGGTGTAGACCATTTTGTCGACGGGAACATCAATCTCGTTGGCGCACAGGCGTTGCAACACGTTCAGCGCATCGCGGCCCTGTAACAAGAGCTTCGAGAAGGACGTTTGGTCATACAGCGCGACAGCTTCTCGCGTCGCGCGTTGCTCCTCAATTACCCAGGGCAACCAGCCCGGTTTATCGAGACCGAACTCAGGGCGCGGCGCACCTTTTGTTTTGAAATAATTCGCGCGCTCCCAGCCGTTCTTGCTGCCGAATTCCGCGTTTTTTGCGGCAAGCAGATCGAAAAGCGGTGATGTGCGTAACGGGCGAGCAGTTTCCAGCTCCTGCCTCGGCCAGCGCATCGCGTAGTGCAGGCCCAGCGTCTCGGCTGTGCGATCAAACAGCGCCTTGCGATTACCCATGAAGCTGCCGAACCGACGGATGTCGACGTCCCACAAGTCGCTCGGTGCTTCTCCGACAACAATCCATTCCGCTATCAATCGGCCAGCGCCACCCGAGTTCGCGATGCCTGCCGAGTTAAATCCCGCGCAGACAAAATAATTGCGCAATTCGGGCGCTTCGCCGAGGATGAAATTGCCGTCTGGTGTGAAACTCTCCGGCCCGTTCAGCAGCATCTTGATTTCAGCGGTTTCAAGGCAGGGCGTGCGGTGAATAGCGTTGGTCATCAACGGCTCAAACTGGTCCCAATCCTCGCCAAGCAACTCGAACTGAAACGTCGACGGAATGGGGTCTACCTTCCACGGCTTAGCCTTCGGCTCGAAGCCGCCCATAACGAGACCACCAACCTCTTCCTTGTAGTAAATGAATCCGTCCGGGTCCCGCATGACCGGCAGCATGGGATGCACGCCTTCAATCTTCCCCGTGACGATGTAGAAATGCTCGGCCGAATAGAGCGGCACGTTTACGCCGGCGAGTTTGCCAAACTGCCGAGCCCACTGCCCGGCGCAGTTCACCACGACCTCGCAACGCACGTCCCCTTGCGCGGTTCGCACGCCCACGGCACGACCATGCTCGATGATCACGCCCGTCACTTCAACGTCCTCGATCATGCGCACGCCGTTATTGCGTGCACCCTTCGCCAGCGACATTGCCAGATCCGCCGGATTTGCCTTGCCGTCGCCGGGAATCCAGATCGCGCCCTGCAAATCATCGGTACGCATCACGGGGTAGAGCTCGCCCGCTTGCTGCGGCGAAATCTCCTCAACATCGACGCCAAAACTCTTGGCCAGCGCGACCTGCTTGCGCAGCACTTTCATGCGTTCTTTGGTTGCGGCCACATTGACGCTGCCACACTGCTTCCAGCCAGTGGCGAGCCCTGTTTCTGCTTCGAGCTTTGAGTAGAGCTCGATGCCGTACTTGCTCATGCTCGTCATGTTGCGGTTGGGTCGCATTTGCCCGATCAGTCCGGCGGCATGCCAAGTGGTGCCGCAGGTCAGCTTGCCCTGCTCCAGCAGCAACACGTCTCGCTTGCCCAATTTTGCGAGGTGATACGCGGTCGAGCAGCCGACGATGCCGCCGCCGACGATGATGATTTCTGCATGAGTGGGGAGATTCATTTCAGCTACTTGTTCGTTAGGTGCGCATCAGGATGCCCACCGTGGTTACACCCAAACCATCACTACGCTTGCGAGCCAATCGTGCACACTTGGGTGCATTCGCTAACTACCAGCTTTTCTCTGCAACGTCCGTTCTACTGGGGCTACATCGCGAATTACTAATTTATCGACTTCCTAACAAAATGACGGCTAGCCCCAATAAAACCTTACTTTCAGCTCAAAGCTGCCTGTCCATTCAACCCAACCGCAACGCCATCACGCCGCCCACAATCACGCACGTCCCCAACGCTCGTCGCGGCGTAAATTTCTCTTTCAGCAACCAGCTTCCCAGCAAAGCGGCGAACAGAACGGAAGTCTCGCGCAATGCCGCAACGGTGGCAACTGGCGCTCGGGTCATGGCCCACAGCGCGATGCCGTAAGAGCCGAGCGAGGCCAGCGCACCGCCCATCGCAACCGGCCATCGCGCTTTCGCGTATGGCCATGCAGCGCGACCCCGTCGCGCGAGCACGATCGCCGCAAACGGCCAGCCGTCCAGCACAAAGAGCGCCACCACGTATTGCAAAGCGTTACCGGAAGCCCGCGCACCCAATGCATCAACCACCGTGTAAATCGCGATCACAACGGCATTTGCCAGCGCGAACAGTGTCGCCCGCCTATTGTCGAGCGCATGACGACTGAGACCAAGCACGAGCACGCCGACGCAGACGCCGATCACACCAGCCCACGCGAGCGACGACAAATGCTCGTTGACCGTGAAGGCCGCCGACACCGCCACCAGCAACGGCGCAACCCCACGCATCAACGGATAGGTCAAGCCCATGTCCCCGTGCTTGTACGCACCCGTCAATGCGATGTAGTACGCGATATGAATGATTACAGACGTCAGGATGTAGGGCCACGCTGCAGCCGACGGCCAGCCAACGATTAGCACCAGTGGCAGCGCAATAATGGAGCCGAGCAGATGAATGAGCGCGGTGTCAAGCGCCTTGTCGGTGCTCGATTTGACGACGACGTTCCAGCTTGCGTGAAGTAGAGCACCCAACAAAACCAGCGCAACAATCGGCCAGGTCAAAACCACCTGGCTATGCCTTCAATGCACATCGACCTGCACGCTGCATGAAGTGACTGAGTGGCGGTGTCCTGAGACCCGCAGTCTTCGCGAGATCGTCCCAGATGCGCAGGCGAACCGCGTCCGCTGCTCCAGTCTGTGCGATAAAACTCTCCGCTTCGCTTGCAGTAAATATTCCACCTTGCAACATGAGACTGCGCTTCGAATCTTCCGACAACGCGGCGTGATAGTCAGCCCGTGTTGCGCACAAGTAGCGCTTGGCGTCAACATGAAACTTGATGGCGTTCAGCACGACGTCATCGAACAACCCTCGCAGAAAAGGCAGCGCGCGATACTGGTGGACATCATCCACGCCGCGCAGCGAGGGCGTCTCGCCCAAGTCGTGCAGCAGATGACCCAAGTCATGCAGCAGTGCGGCGGTGATTAACTCGTCGCTGGCACCTTCAGTCTCAGCCTGATGCGCCGTTTGCAGCGCGTGTTCGATCTGCGTTACTTGCTCGCCTGAGTATTGTTCGCCACCACGCTCGGCAAACAATTGCTCGATGTCCGCAAGCGTCAGCATGGCGCGCGCCCAGTCAAACCCACGGCAGAGAATAAGTCTTGACGTTGGTGAAGCTCTTGATCGCCTCCTGCACGCCTTCCTTGTAGCCAAGTCCGGAGTCCTTGATGCCGCCGAAGGGAGTGAGTTCAAGGCGATAGCCCGGCACTTCCCGAATATTCACGCTGCCCACATCGAGCTCGCTCACAAAGCGCGTGATGTAGTCGAGACGATTGGTGCAGACAGCGCTGGAAAGGCCATAAGCTGTCCCGTTCGAAATGCGAATCGCTTCATCAATGTTCTTGAAGCGAATGATGGGCGAGACCGGGCCGAACGTCTCCTGCATCGCCACGGTCATTTCCGGGCGTACCTGATCAATCACGGTCGGAGAATACAACGCGCCGCGCCGCTCGTTACCCACAAGCAACTTCGCACCCTGGGCGATTGCTTCGTTGACACGCAATTCGAAGAGCATCGCTGCCGGTTCATCAATGACGGTTCCCATGTCCATTTTCGGATCGGACGGATCACCGTAGGTCCATGCGCGGGTCTTCTCGACAACCTGTTCAACAAACTGGTCTGCCACCGCTTCATGCACAAGCATGCGTTTGATAGCGGTGCAACGCTGCCCTGAATTTTTATAAGAGCCTTGCACGGCAAGCGTAGATGCTTCGTCAATGTCAGCGTCTTCCATCACGATGATCGGATCATTACCACCCAGCTCAAGCACCATGCGACGATAGCCCGCTTTGTGCGCGATGTATTTGCCAATCGCAACACCGCCTGTGAAGGTCACGAGATCAACATGCTCATTGGTCAACAACTCGTCAGCAATCTCACCCGGATCGCCGGTAATCACAGACAGCATCTCCGGCGGCAAACCCGCTTCATACAAAAAGTCAGCCAGCAGAATTGCCGAGAAAGGCACCTTCTCTGACGGCTTCAACACCATGCGATTGTTCGTTGCGACACTCGGCACCACCTTGTGCGCCACCTGATTCATCGGGTGGTTAAACGGCGTGATTGCGGTAATGACGCCGAGCAGCGGCGAGCGCTGCGTGTAAACGCGACGCTTTTTGCCATGATGCGTCAAATCACAACTAAAAATCTGACCGTCATCCTTGAGCACTTCGTTCGCACCAAACAGGAAAACATCACTGACGCGACCTGCCTCATACACGGCGTCTTTCATGCACAAGCCTGCTTCTGCAGAGATGAGTTTCGCCACTTCGTCCTGACGTCGTTTGGCAATGTCGGCTGCGCGATTGAGAATGGCGGCACGTTCGTAGCGTGTGAGCTTGGGACGGTAGGCATGCGCTGTTGCGTACACCTGTCGCACCTCGTCCAGCGTCGCTTTCGGTACTGTGCCAATCTGCTGTTCAGCATAGGGATCTTGGACACCGATTGCGCGATTACCTGTGCGCTCCGCACCGACCTTCCGACCCGCTATGCGCATGGCATTGAGCTGATTGTCGAGAATGAATTGATTGATCATCTTGTTCGTCATTTCGTGTGCTGGCGAGGAGACTACTGCGCGTAATTCAATGCAAGGTCAAACGCATCGAAATTGCGGAACCGTCGATTCATGTCGAGCCCAGGCAATTTGCGATTGACGATTAGCGGAACCCTTTGCTCGCTGACGCCGCCATGCGAGCGCAGTGGCGCATCAAGTCCCGACAGATCATGCCGGGAAGCGGAGGTGCCAATCACAGTGAAGCGCTCTGACACCACCACCAGATCGCCGATGCGGTCTTCGGGTAATTCAAATTTTTCTGCGGCATCGGAGCGTGTCAGCGCGGACTCAACACCGCGTATCGCAGCGACTTTTGTTCGCGCCATCGCTGGGTCAATATCTGTGGGCAAATACACAGTAGCAAACGAGCCGAGCGCGCCGTGGTGAACCACATACGGATCAGTGATGGGTAGTATCACGCGGGCGCGCCCCGCTCCAAACGCAGCATCAAACCAATCCTGCAGGTAGATCACATCAGGGGTTCCGTCCATCGCCACTTTGGCGTTCATGCCGTGATCCGCCGTCAGCGCGATCACGCAACCCATCGCATCCAGTTTCCCCAGATAGCCATCCATCATGGCGTTGAACGCGTTGGCCCCTTCCGTTCCCGGTGCATGCTTGTGCTGCACGTAATCAGTCGTGGACAAATACATGACATCCGGGCGCAAGCTAGCCATGAGCTGCACGCCTGCAGCAAATACAAACTCAGACAGCGCCGCACTGTAGACACTCGGCAGCGACTTGCCGACGCGGTTTAGTATTTCGTCGATGCCGTTTACAGCAACGCTGACTTGATCTGCCTTCTCGGCTGAAAAGCAGATGCCTTTCATCTTGTGTCCGAGCAATTGACGGAGCTTGTCTTTCGCAGTGATCACGGCGAGCGACTTCCCCGCATCCGCGAGACCGGCAAGAATCGTCGGTGCCCGCAACCACCTGGGGTCATTCATCATGACTTCGGTGTTGCTTGCCGTATCAAGCAAATAATTGCCGCAAATACCATGCACCGACGGCGGTACGCCAGTGACAATGGAGAGATTGTTCGGATTGGTGAACGTTGGCACCACGCATTCCGCGATCAGTCCGGTTCCTTCGGCCAATGCCCGCTTGAGCCACGGCATGTGTCCCATAGCCACCGACTGCGCCAGATAATCTGGTTCGCAGCCATCAACGCAAACGACCACTGTCGGTATCGACGGCAATCGGTAGTCTCGACCATTTACATCCAGTGTTTCCACGGGCGCTCCTTTTTAGCTCTGTTGCGATTAGGCGGTACGATGTACTAGCACTGCATCGGTCGCAGCGCGCGCCTGTCGTCGCAAATCGTTGGCAATCGTGCGCTCTTTGCTTTCCATTACATGGTCGAACATGGCGCGTCCGGCGGCTTCGGCATCGCCCGAGGCGATCGTCTTGACAATCTGCCGATGCTCGCTGGCCGAGATCGGCATCAACCAACCATCGGCCAGATTCAGTCGACGAAACAGCGCGAGTTCCTTGATCAACTTTCGATAGATTGCCGTGAGTTTTCGATTGCCTGCCATCTCGACGAGACGATCATGAAACGTCAGATTTAGCAGGTGGTACTCGCGCGCATCGTCCGCCTTGACCGCGCGCTCCATCGAATCCACTAACGTCTTGATTTCCTTTAGCTGCGCTGGCGTGATGTTCTTCGCGAGTTGTCGCCCCACCAGCTCATCCATTGCCGCCCGCAGATCAAATATTTCCACCGCTTCGTCAATCGGGATGTCGCGAACGAACACGCCGCGATTCTTCTCGTTGCGCACCAGGCCCGCTTCTTCCAGCATGCGGAACGCTTCGCGCACCGGACCTCGCGAGACCCCGAGTTTTTCCGCCAGCATCGCCTCCACCAGCTTGGAGCCGGGAGCGTACTCGCCCGAGAGGATGGAACGCTCAATGCCCTGCTGCACCAACGTGGTGAGCGAACTGGACTGTAACAGTGCAATGGTCGCGGAAGGCGAATTTAGAACGGGAGATAACGCAACACTCATAACAGCATTTGAGTGCGAATCATGCCAATTGTCAACAATCTACAAAAAACAATTGACAAAGAATAAGCGGCAGCGATAAAACGAATTCAGCTGACGCGTCACATCGCTGTCACAGTTCGAGTACACCATTGCAATTTTTTGTAAAGGAGCCTGTTTATGCGTTTGTCTTCCGTGTTTCGCTGGTCGAC
>JAYWHV010000184.1:0-12497 GCA_043777615.1 Burkholderiales bacterium
GAAGGCGAGACCAGCGAAGCATTGCTTGATGAATCCCGCAAGCTGGAGCGCGAACTGCTGGAGCTCTCCCGCCGACGCAGAATGACGGCACCGGTTGACGACCAGGTTGACGATGATGCCAGCTTTAACCCGGGCGCACTGCAAGCGGCTCTCGGCGAAGACGATGTTCTGATTGAATACGGTGTGCTCGACGATGAGCTCTTCGCGTGCGTAGTTACCCGAGGCGAAATGACGGTGCGACGCGACGTCGCCCGTTGGTCCGAGGTGATTGAAGCGATACGAACGTTGCGCTTCCAGATAGAGACGCTGCGCAACGGCCCGGCTGGACTTGATCGTCATAAAGAGCTGATGATCCGGCGCACGCAGGCAGCTTCGCGAAAGCTGCATGATCTCGTGTGGTTGCCGTTCGCCGAATCGTTGACCAGTTTCGCCCGATTGATCGTTGTGCCGCATGGGCAACTTGCTTCAGTGCAATTTTCTGCCCTGTATGACGGTGAAAGGTATTTGACGCAGACGCGGGAAATCGCGGTTGCACCGAGCGCAACGGTCGCGCTTTGGGGAATATTGCGGCATCCTGTGCTGCCGCAACGTGCTGTGGTGCTTGCCGATTCCTTGCATCTATTCCACGCCGAACCCGAGGCTCGGCTTGTTGCATCCCTGTTTGAAACCTCCTCCGTTCTGATCGGTTCGGACGCCAGCGGCGCCGGCCTGCGCGGCGTGAGTCCGAATGCTGACGTCCTGCATCTTGCCTGCCACGGCCAGTTTCGCTCCGACAACCCGCAGTTTTCGGCATTGCACCTGGTTGATGGCCCCTTGACTGTTCAGGATGTCGAATCGCTGCGCCTGCCGCGAGGTATTGTCGTGCTGAGCGCCTGCGAATCAGGCGTTTCCACGGAAAGCAGCGGCGACGAAATGATCGGGTTGGTGCGAGCTTTTTTGATTGCGGGCTCGGCCCGTGTTGTGGCGAGCCTTTGGCCCGTGGATGACGCCGTCACATCAGAATTCATGGCGGCGCTGTACCCGGCTCTACGTTCCGGTGCCACCCCGGCTGCGGCTTTGCGAGCGGCGCAGCTTGCCGTGATGCAATCACACCCACATCCGTTTCACTGGGCAGCGTTCACGCTGTACGGCGGCTGGTAGCGCTAAACTAGAAATAGTTCTAACGCGAACCATTCGGACAGCGGAGATGTATTTTTCGCATCCGATCCCGCTCTGTTGAGATGGCTCGACCCGCATTTTCGAAGAATGACCCCAGTGCATAACGCCCTACGACGACTGTTCAATCGCTCGACTCCCGCCGTTGCCGCGGTATTGGTGTTCCTGACGCTGGCGCAATGGGCTGCCGCGGCTGGCTTCAAGCCGGACGAAGTTCTCGTCAAATTGCGCTCTCCTGCGGCATTGGCGACCATCGTCAGCAATTTCGGCGTTGTGCAGACGACCCAGTTTGGATCCCGTCCGATCTACCGGCTGAGGCTTCCGGCCAACTCCAATGTCGACACGGTTGTCAATCAGTTGACCGGCAACGCGGATGTCCTGCTCGCCGAGCCCAACTACACACACGACACGCCGGAGGCGCGCAAGAACTTGCCATGGGCGTTTGGCTCGGCGGGCGCATACGTCGCCCAGTGGGCGCCCGCTGCCATGCACTTGCCGGAAGCGCATTTATTTGCGAAGGGCGCGGGCGTTCGCGTGGCGGTGCTCGACACTGGCGTTGATCTCTCACATCCAGTTCTGGTGGGAAAACTCTTGCCTGGATACGACTTCGTTGACGGCGACGCCGATCCATCAGAGGTGTCGTGTACACCGACCCCATGCTCGGTGGCGGGCCTCGGTTATGGTCATGGCACTCATGTGGCCGGGCTGATCGCTCTCGCCGCGCCTCTCGCGAAGATCATCCCGTACCGCGTGCTTGACCCGAACGGTGAAGGCAATGCGTGGGTGTTGGTCGAGGCGTTGCAACGAGCGATTGATCCCGACGGCAATGCGGCCACCAACGACGGTGCGCATGTAATCAACATGAGTCTTGGCACCGCAACGCGAACGCGGATACTGGCCTCGATTGCCAAACTGTTTACCTGTGAACCGCCTGACGACACCGATCCGCTGCTGAATTTTTCGGACGCCGGATACGATAACGACAAGGCGCGCTGCGCGAACGGGACTGCACCGGTGATCGTTGCTGCGGCTGGCAACGACGGCAACAGTTCGGTCAAGGAATATCCCGCTGCCGAGAGCGTTTATGGCCTGATTTCGGTGGGGGCAAGCAACGACAGTCGGCGTCTCGCGACGTTTAGCAACAGCGGCTCCTGGGTTCAGGTCGCAGCCCCCGGAGAGGGCATCACCAGTGCGATACCAACAGCAGCATCGCCGAGCGGGTTCGGTACATGGAGCGGCACGTCGATGGCCTCGCCGCTGGTAGCGGGCGCTGTCGCGTTGCTGCGTTCCGCGCAGCCGGAAATGGCGGCGAGGGACGTGGTTCGCCGCGTCGCGCGAATGACCACACCGCTGATCGGAACCAACATCGAACAGGTCAACGCCGCCGCGATCGTGGAGGTGTGCACTATGGACGTGGATGGTGACGGCGTGGTGCTGCCGACCACCGATGGCTTGATCCTGATGCGGGCGATGATGGGCATGACTGATGTGGCTGTCAGCAGCGCCGCATCGCCCACAGCCCTGCGCAAGAACTGGACTGACATTCGCCGTTATCTGGTCGATGCTTGCGGGATGAATTTACCCTGATAGGCGGCGTTTCGGCGGGGGCGAATTTTCCGCGAATTTGGTGATCAGCACTCTGTTCTGGATAAGCAGCTTATTTGCTGAAGCGCTTTATGCATAAGGGCTACAGGCTTAAAATGCAGATAGTCAACAATGCACTAAATTCGCTTTTAGCCCCAATTAGCGCGGGGCTGTAGCAAAAAGCTGTTGGTCGCTGGAAACCGGATGATCGGTCCCGCGCCTTCCTGCTGTTGGCCAATGCGCATGCTGTCCACTGGCTTCGGTCGCAACAATGTTGATATGACAATGTATTTTGCGGTCATGTCGCTCCTCTGTGTTGAGCATCACCCTCAATCACAACAAGCAGGAGTCATTCATGTTCAAAAACATTCTCGCGGGCCCGGCGCCAGACGTGCGCCGCGTGCGCATGTCCGGCGTTCGTCTGGCACGCTTCGCCACGCTCGCAGTCGCTGGCATTGCCTTCGGCGCATGCGCGCAAACCGCCACGATCTATGGCGCAGCGTCCAATTTTGACGTCGTCAACAACACCGGCCAGGAAGCCTGCGGTTTTGAAATTGAACTTGAAGGCGTGCCGGCCAACACCTTTGTCGGGACTTTTGACGCGCAGCGCTATGGCCCTTCCACGACGACGCCGTATACGAATGGCACCGTGTCCGGCGTGCGGGTACGCCATTCGAGCCTTGATTGCAGCCTGAATCACACGGTCAGTCACGCTCCGGGAACGCCCTTCGGCGGCACCTGTTATCAGTGGAATACAACTACGTACCCGGATGCAGGCTGTGAGCACTTCGGCGTTCACTACAACGCCCCAACCACCAAAATTACCGCCCGCTGGCTGGTGCGCGACGCCGCCAACCCAGGCAGTTATGTTCCGCACGATCCGCCGATGGCTATTCCGATGCCGTACTACTATGTGCAACCGGCAGCGGTGGCCAACGACCCACCCGTCGTCGTTGACGTCGTGGAAGCGCCCGAACCACCCGAAGCCCCGGAGCTGTATGGCAACGCACAGTGGATGAAAGTGTTCGTGCGCCAACTGCCACGCCAAGTGACGCTGGATGAGCTGTTGACGGACAATCCGCTGGTGGTGCCGATGAATGCGGCGCAACTCGAATACGACTGGCAGCTCGTTCAGGCCGATCCGCTCTCTGGTAGCAACGGCCGACGCAATCGTGGTCGGCATCAGGGCGGAAGTACGCTTGACCCGACGACGCGCGCCGTTGTGCGGCGATACGAAATGTATGCCTATACCGGCGTCAGCGACCCTGTCACGAACGAAGCACTGTGCACCGACCTGCTCTGCAATGTACCTGCGGCAGGAGAAATCGGTGACTTCATCAGCGCCCAGATGTCGGCGGTCAACGTGCAGGGCGACTTCATCACCGTCAGCAAGACGGGAGCAGGCGGCGGCAATGTCGATTCCAGCGACAAACGCATCGCCTGCGGCAGCAAATGCACCTCACCCTACGCCGCGGGGGCAGCAGTCACACTTACTGCAAAAGCCAATAGCGGCAGCACCTTCGCGGGATGGACCGGAGCCTGCTCGGGTACGGGCAACTGTGTTGTGACGATCAACGGTGCCAACACCGTGGCTGCTACCTTCAATACTGCTTCGACTGGTGGTGGCGGAGGCGGAGGCGGCGGTGGTGGTGGTGCAGGCGGCACGAGCGCATTCGCCCTCAAGGTGAGCGTCAGCAACTCCGGCACGGTCACGAGCAACGTCGGCGGCATTAATTGCGGCACATCGTGCCAGGCGAGCTTTGCCGCGGCCACATCGGTGACATTGACTGCAACACCACCGGCTGGCAAAACTTTCGCCGGGTGGTCGGGAGCCTGTACCGGCGTGGTGCCCAACTGCATTGTCAACGTCAACTCAAGCCTGTCGGTCAAGGCAAGTTTCAACAAATAGTCCCTCCCCCTTATCCCCGGTGCTTCATAGCGCCGGGGATTTTTCTATTTTGTGAAAGCAAGCGTGGGACCAATGTGCGCGGTCTGCCTAATTTCATATCCCATGTATCAAAGCGATCGTTGCACGCTCTGTTCGCTGACCGGGACCCTTTTTTTCGAAACGGAGCAAACCATGAATTTCAAATCAATCGCACAGGTACTGATCGGTAGCGCGGCGGTCCTCGTCGCGGCATCAACCCACGCCGCACCGCCTGACATTCAGGTGGTGGAGTACTTTCACCGCAGCAGTAATCACTATTTCATGACCGGGTCGAGCGACGAGCAGCGGCTTCTGGACACCGCTGCTGCGAGCGGCCAGTTTGCACGGACCGGGCGCAGTTTTTCTGCCTGGTCGACCAGCGCCACGGGGCGCCCCGCAGAGTCGGTGGCGGTCGCGCGCTTTTTCAGCCCGGCGCTCGCGAGTCACGTTTTCACGGCAAACGTGAATGACATCGCGGCACTACGGGCACAGTCAGCGAACGCAGCAGGCGCGGGATTTGTCGATGAAGGTACCGCCTTTTTCGCCATGCAACCCGAAGACAAACGTTGTGCGACCGGCCTCAAGGCGATCTATCGTGCCTACAACAACCGTCCCGACGGCAATCATCGTTACAGCAACGACGTCAGTGTGCAGGCGGCGATGGTGAGTTCGGGATTTCTCAACGAAGACGTCGCGTTCTGCAGTCACTTTGTCAGCGAGGATGCAAGCGTCGAAAAGGCGGCAGGCACACCGCGTTCCGTCGGTGAGGACCAGCACGTCAGCGGCACGGTATCCGGCTTTGTGAGCATTTCTGATTTCATGATCGGTTCGCAGCGCGTCAATGCTGCCAACGCACGCTTCGAGCATGGCGCACCCACAGCGCTTGTCAACGGCCTGGCCGTGACGGTTGAAGGCGTGATCGTCAACGGCACTCTGATGGCGACCGAAGTCTCGCTGCCTGCGTCAACGCCGCTCACGGGCGACGAAATCAAGGGCTTCATCACAGCCATCGGCAGCAGCGGAGTACTTTTTGTGAATGGAGGTGCGGTGGATATCAGCAAGGCAGTCATCACCGGCGGAACTCTGGCACAACTGGTCGTTGGTACCGAGGTGGAACTGCATGGCGCCTACCTGAATACGGTCTTCGTCGCCACACTCGTGCATATCGAGGATTCATCGCCTTCAACGCCAAACCCAGTTGTACCTGGTGACACAGAAATGACGGGGAGCATCAGCAACTTCGTGAGTGTCGCGAGCTTCGTCGTTGGCGGGCAGATGGTGAACGCGCAGAACGCCGTGTTCGACGACGGCACGGCTGCGAATCTGGCGAACGGCGCGCTCGTTGAGGTTCATGGGCGCATGGTGTCCGGTGTGCTCGTAGCCTCCCGAGTGGAATTTAAATCGACAGCAAGCACGCCGCCGGTTGTCGCCGAATCAGAAGTTACCGGGGCTGTGAGCGGATTCGTGAGCATCAGCAACTTCCTGGTCGCAGGACAGCGCGTCAACGCGCAAAACGCGGTTTTTTCCGATGGCATCGCAGCCAACCTTGCCAATGGCGCAACGGTAGAAGTTCACGGTCGCTTAGAGTCGGGAGTGATCATCGCTTCGCGCGTCGAGTTCAAGCCTTCGGTGACTCCGCCGTCGGTCGGCGTGGAGTTCGAATCGAAGGGGGCCATCAGCGGTTTCGCTAGCGTCTCATCCTTCGTACTCTCAGGCATGCGAATCGATGCGTCTGCAGCTACCTTTGAGCGCGGTACTGCGGCGAATCTGGCTAACGGTGTGACCGTCGAAGTGCGCGGCACGCTCACCAATGGCATTGTGAAAGCCAACCGGGTCCGTTTCGAAAAGTAGACGGGTTGTCGGTAAAACGCCGCCCGACGGGCGGCGTTTTGCTTTTTTCGCGTCTCCGCTTTGGCGCTGTTTTACTTCAGTAACGCCGCCTGAGCCGCTTCCAGCACACGATCACGCTGCTCGACGAAATCGGTGCGTTTGCGCTCGATGACAACATCAGGAATCACACCGCGCCCCTCGATGCGCTCACCTTTGGCATTGGCAAATCCGATTTCGCTGAAGGCGAGTTCGCCGCCGCCAGGTAGTACGGCATAGCCCAGAAACGCCAGTAAACAACCGCACGACACCTCGCCGACGACGATGGCGCGGTCGGTTGATTGAAGCGCGCTGGCGGTGGCCTCGGAGGCACTGGCGCTGTCGGCATCCACGAGCACGGCAAGTCTGCTGGCATACGCATCAGCGCGCCCCGGCACGCTGGCCTCAGGTGACGAAATTTTGATCGTGCCGAACGCGAGCGTCACCGGCTTGCCAGTGCGGGTCTCGGTGCGCCCAATCACCGTTTTGGTCTTCATGAAACTACCGATAATGGCTTCCGCCATCGCGGCCGAGCCGCCGCCGTTGCCGCGCAGATCAAGGATCAACGCTGGCGTGTCCTTGAGCTTCTCGATCGCGGCCAGCACGTCGCTACGCAGCGATTCCTGAAACGCCGTGAAGCGAACGTAGCCAATGCCGGACGGCAGCACGCGACTGATGACGCTCGGCCGTGTTGACAGCGTTTTCGGCCGCAGTCGCACGTCGAATTCAGTGCCATCGGCCCGCGCGAATGACAGACTGAATGTGGCACTCGCCGATTCGCGAATCGCTTCGCTAGCGATGGCGTTAAGCCTGCGCAACGGCTGGCGCAGCGCCGCCTGCGGCGATGAAGTTTTGCGCGCGGCTAGCGCCCACGTCTGCCACTGCGTTTGCGCATCCTTTCCGTCGACACGCACGAGGCGCATGCCAGCCCGCACGCCAGACCAGTAAGCGTCAGATTCGGGATGTACCGACAACACGACCAGTGCACCATCAATTGGCCGGATGTTGAGTCCGAGCGTCAGCGCCTGCTGCTCTCTGCGTTGCGCGACAGCCTTTGGAGATTCGACGCGCGTGTGAACGTCGGCAAGCTCGCCCGCCATCTGATCAAGCCGCTCCCAGAATTCATCGTCGGTTGCGGCTGCCAGCGCCAACGGTTGCCATTTGTCGCGTGCCGCGCGCCAGTCGACACCCTTCAAATCAGCGCGGTAATAGTGATCGTTGATCGTGTTCCACACGGCATCAATCGCAGCTTTGCGAATGGCGGGTGTAGCGCCGCTGGTTTGCTCAACCGACGCCGGTGGCAGGCGGCGACCGATGATGTTGTAGGGATCAATGCTGGCGCAGCCGCCGACCATGAGCGCAGTTGCGGCGAGCACGCTCGTTCCAAGTTCGCGGTGAAACCGCCGCCACAGCCTTGACAAATTCGTCACATCAACGCCGCGCGTCATCCTCTTCATCGTATCGACGGGTGGTGATCGCGATCTTGGGGGCATAGGCGGTGGCCAGCGCACGAAGAAAAGTGAGCTTGCCCGCGATGACTTCGGACACCGCCTTAACGCCATCCTCGCTGACGACTTTATCTGCCACGGCCTTCTCGAAGCGCTCGCGCATGGGCGGCAATACGTTCGCGCGGATGCGCGTCATCACGAAGCCTTCCGCTTCATCAATGCTTGAGAACGACTTGGCCACCGGCATGCCAAGCGGCGATCCTTCGATGATGACCAGTCGATTGGCATCGCTTTCGTCCTGATGTTCCTGACGATTGTGGTCTGACGTTCCTGACAAATTAAATTACCTCCGGTTTGTCGCTGCCTGCAGCGTTCGGTCGAGCGCTCCCGCAGCTGATGCCATAAGGCCCCGCGTGGCGCTTGCATTTGCAACCTATCATAGCGATATTGCACTTATGCAGCGCCGTCCTCCTAGTGACGGTCACGCCTCACACCACCGGGAGAAATAAAAATGTCTGATGTCATGAACGTACCCAACCCATCGGGCGCGCCGAGCGAAGCCACGATCCAGATCACGCACATCACCTACGCGCTGTATGCGCTCGGTATGGTGACGGGCATTTTCGCGATCGCTGGGTTGATCGTCGCCTACATCAAGCGTGACGATGCCGCCGGCACCTACCTCGCCTCGCATTACAGCTGGCTGATCCGCACCTTCTGGTGGGGCCTTCTCTGGACGACCATCGGCATCATCCTGGCTATCGTCGCGATCGGATTTGTCGTGCTCGCCGTGGTCTGGATCTGGTGGGTTTACCGCATCATCAAGGGGTGGTTGCGCCTCACCGAGAAACGCGAAATTTCCTAGTTGCTTTGGCTCGACTTCACGGTTTCGTGTTGTGGAGCCTGCGACGGAAGATGCGACTGCGTCTCATAAACCCACTCCACCGCAGCGTCGAGGGCCCTTTGGCCGGCCTCGGCGTTGCCGTGATTGATCATTCCCACAAAAATCATCTTGCGATCATTGGGCAGCAACAGATAGCCCGCCAGCGCTTTCACGCCTGTTAACGTGCCGGTTTTCAGGTACGCTGTGCCTTCGGCCTGCCGGTTGACAAAGCGCTTGGTCAGCGTGCCGTCGATCGCCGCAAGCGGCAACGACGATACAAAGTCACTCGCGAACGGCGCGGTCAGCCCATACTCCAGAAGCTTCGCCATACTTTGCGCCGAAATGCGCTCAACGCGCGAAAGACCGGAGCCGTTTTCGATCACCAGATCGTTAACGTCAAAGCCGCGCGATTTCGCCCAATCCTGAATGCTGCGACCCGCGCGCCTTGTCTGTGCGGGCTTCTTGCTGAGTTCGGCATCGATGCTCAGTAACAGCTGGCGCGCCATCACGTTATTGCTGAACTTGTTGATGTCAGTGACCATCGACGCAAGTGGGGCTGAGGTGTGCGTGTAGAGCACCCGCGCATTCTTCGGCGTGGCTCCGTCCTTCATGATTCCCGACCAGGTGCCGCCAGCGTCGCGCCACATTCGGGCGAACGTTCCCGCGAGCAATCCGTTGTGATCGAAGAGGCTCACGTACCAATCCTTGTCGGCGCATTCACGCGGGTAGGTTCCGGTGAAGCTCGCTGCCGCGCTATTTCCGTTCGTCGCGAAGACGGGCGTCACCAGACTGCGCCAGTCGCCGCAACTGCCGCCGGTCACGCGCAATCGATTGGTGACCGTCAGCCCGTCTGGCGACGGGCCATCAACAGTGACGGCCACCGAATTGTCGGGCTGCGGCGAGAACCTGAAGCCAACCGATTTGAAGTTAAACAGCAGCGCATCGGGGCCTACGTTGTAAGGTCTAAGCGGCTGTCCATCGAATTGCGACGAGTCGTAGACAACCCCGGCGAAGCGCGTGCGATCCAGCAATATGTCCCCCGCAATCTCGCGGATGCCGCGATCGCGCAGCGACTTGATCGCCGTCTGCAAATGATCAGCGACGAACTTCGGGTCGCCGCTTCCGCGCAGGTAGAGCGGGCCCTGCAGCACGCCGCCTTCAATTCTTGCTGCGGTTGAAAACGTCGTTTTCCAGGTGTAGTTCGGCGTCAACACGTCGAGTCCAACGAGCGTCGTCACGATCTTCATCGTCGAGGCCGGATTCATCGGTACAGTGCTGCGATGGGCGACCAGCGGCTCGATTCTTCCCACTTCGCGAACATAAATCGTCGTCGCACTCGCCGGAATGCCGACTTCGCGCATCACCCGGGCGACCGGTTCTGGCAGCACAGCGTGAACCGCGAACGCGGGGACAAACGCAGCGATGCCCGCTGCAACAACGATCAATCTGGACATGGCGAAATTATCGTTTACCCGGTCTCGCGGCGCTTCGCCTTGCTCCAGATCATAATAATTGTTCTAATACGTACTAATGAATACCGGCACAACGATTCCTACCTTCATACCGGCGCTACGTCAGTTGATTCGCTGTACCCAGGCGTTCGAGAGATTTTCGGGCGCGCATGTCAAAAAAATGGGACTCACCGAATCTCAATTCGATGTCATCGCCACGCTAGGTAACACCAGCGGTATGACCTGCAAGGAATTGGGCGAGCGTACGCTCATCACCAAAGGAACGTTGACCGGCGTGCTTGACCGCATGGAAGCACGCGGGCTGGTTTCGCGCAAGGCCGACGCGGATGACGCGCGGCGCACCCACATCGCCCTGACACGCAAGGGCAGCGTGCTGTTCGACGAGGCTTTTCCGGCACACATGCGCCATTTGCAGCGCGTTTTTGACCGCATACCTTCGGCGGAGCTAATTTCACTCAACAACTATCTTGGCGACTTACGGATGGCTTTTGAAGCAGAGGCCTCAGCATGACCAAACCCGCGACCGACCTTATTTCTGCGCCCGTCTGGGACGCGTTCGTGCGCTGTTTTCACTGGTCGCTGGTAACGCTGTTCGCGATTTCGGTTGCCAGCGGCAAAGTCGGAGGCGAATGGATCGTCTGGCACATGAGGAGCGGCTACGCCATCCTCGCGCTGGTCGTTTTTCGCCTGATCTGGGGCTTTGTCGGCGGCGAATACGCCCGCTACACGTCGTTTCTGACCGGGCCGATACGCGGCTTCAAATTTGCCAAAGGCCTGCTCGGAAAAACGCATGAGCATGTGATCGGGCACAACCCCGTCGGTGGCTGGATGGTCGTCGTGTTGCTCGTTTTGCTGGCAACGCAAGGCGTATTGGGCCTGTTCACTAATGACGAAATAGCCACCACCGGGCCGCTCGCGCGCTATGTGTCCGACGAGACCTCAATCACGCTCATGAGCCGTCACCGCCTCATTGGCGACGGGCTGCTCATCCTCGTTGGCGTACACATTGCGGCTGTACTTTTCCACGTTTTCGTGAAAAAGGAAGGCATCGTCCGCGCCATGATCACCGGGCGCAAAGAACTGCCTCCCGATCTTGCCCACGAAGCACAGAGCGCACGTAAAGCTTCAATGCCGCTCGGTTTCGTCGTTCTGTCCATCGCCATCGTTGCCGTCGTCATCGCGGTGAACTGGCCCACGTTATTCAAGGCTTAGTCCGTCCTCGTTCGTTCCGTTCCTTTCTTCATCGTTGTTTTTTCCTGGAGTACATATGAAAAATTTCACCAAAATCGCCATTGCCACCGCTGCCATCGCAGTCGCAACATCCGCGCTCGCACAACCGAAGCCAGAAAATTTCGTCAAGCACCGCAAGGCTGCGTTCACGCTGATGGGCTGGTATTTCGGCCCAATGGGCGCGGTTGCCAAAGGCGAAAAGCCCTTCAACAAAGACGAGGCCACCAAGGCCACCGCGCTCGTCGCCACGATGGCCAAGCTGCCGTTTGACAGCTTCGTCGCTGGGACCGAAGCAGTCGGTGGAACCGATGCTCTGCCTGCTGTCTGGAGCAACAACGCGAAGTTCAAAGAACTCGCCACCAAGCTTGCCACCGAAACCGAAACCCTCGCCAAACTGGCATCTGCCGGTGACGAAGCCGGCTTCAAAAAGCAGTTCGGCGTCGTTGGCGGTACCTGCAAAGCCTGCCACGACGACTTCAAGAAGAAGTAATTTCTTCCAGGACTGATTCAGTCTCGAAACGCCCGCCTTGCGCGGGCGTTTTCTTTTGCGAGCGGCCTGGCGCGGACAACACTATGTTTCCAGAAAAGTCATAATGCACTCGCGCAAGCGACACGACCCTAGCGTCGGGTTTACCAGCTGTTTCGCCTCGTATTGTTTTGTAAAGCGAAAGTAACTATGTATCTCCGCTCCACTCGACAGCGCCGTTTCCCCAAGTTTGACCACTTCGCAGTTTGCGCACTGCTTGCGCACTGCTTGCGCACTGCTTGCGCAGCACTTTTTTTCAAGTACAGCGAGCGCGGGTAACTTTCCGCTCAGCAATTTGGGGCCGTATTACCAGCAGGCAGTTGTCGCGGCAGACGACAGAACTTACGAACGTTTGCGTAGCACGGTGCCGTATCTCGTTACCCGGAAGTACGAAGCAGTTTCGCGG
>JAYWHV010000185.1:0-3536 GCA_043777615.1 Burkholderiales bacterium
TCAGTCGTACCTAAGCGGCTCGCACGCTGGTTAATCTTTCTGCATCGAGAATGACGTCATCGACGTCTCGAATGCGCCGTTCGCTTTGCATCCCGAGCCAGCTTGTCCAGCCCAGCTGACCAAACGAGCCCAGCCGAACGGCTGGAACTTCTTCTCTTTTCAACACAATCTGCGCGTCCCAAGCCAGCTCAACGCCGATGTAGTTGCGAACCCAGTCGCGAACTTGCGTGAATCGAATGCCACCGGGAAGGTAGCGTTCGAACTCGGTCAATGTCATTGCACCGAGCCGCAGGCGAAACTTGTGTTGAGCGTCAGGTACTTTGGCCCCGGCAATAGCACCTTGCCCGAGGCGCGACGAAGCGGTGCCGAGTTCAATACGATGCTGACCACCGTCGCCCGCGCTCGCAACAGAGCTCAATCGAGTCCGATCTTCGTCTGCCAGTAGTAACCATTGAACGCAATATTCCTGCATCGTCACTGGAACGCGCAGCAACGCCGCAAGCGCACGCGTGAGGCCTTCCGGATTACGCGTCAATCGCACCAGATGCCCGGCATGATGCAGCTTCATATGATCGGGCACGGAATCGCGATTTTGCAGACTGGGTTGGCCCAGGCCGACGAGGCTTGACGCATAGCGACTAAAGTGATCACGGCCAGGCCGATCAAGGCTAGCCGCCGCCTGACAATCGGCCCATGCACGATAAAAAAGCAAAATCATTCGGTGCTGGAAGATGTCGCAGAAGCGCGCCATCGATTCGTCTTTGTAATGCAGTATCCGCTCCTGCACATACTCAGTTAAATGTTGCGGCAGCGCTCCGTTTGGGCCAAACAGGCCGAAGTGATGAACCGAAAGCCGGCCTAATCCGTTGGCAGCCACTCCTTCCCGATACTGGTAGAGCGTCGATGGCGCGAACATCAGCGATGGATGTTGCGTAAGCCGAAGCGGCTCGTTGCGCGGCCGCGGCGATCGCCCCAGTGGAGCATCGCTGACCATGTTGGCGTCGACATGTCGAAGCGCGTAGTAGAAATCGAACCGGCTAGCGTCGGCAGCGAGGCCGGAAAACAACCTGCCTAGACGGGCGCTCTGAACCGTTATGGCGCTGCCAGCACTAGCATCTGTTTCTTCCATGTTCATGCCATTGGACGCCGGCCGATGCGCGGTCTCCAGCTGCCGATGTGACCTCTCTGGATGCTTCGCATCGAGAGTTCGGTGAACGCGTTGATTCCCACATGGCGCGTGAAAAACTGCTCCAATACTGCGCCAAGTAGCCAGGGACTCACACCCGCGAACGGAATTTCGTCTACTTCAATTTCAATCGACACGCCGCGGCCAAAAACAATTGGACCGCGGTTGGGAACACGACGATCTACTGCCCGAACCGACATTTTTTGAACACTGCCTATCTGCGCGTCAGCACCGGGCGCACCGAGCCTCGCGTAGAGTGCAAGCAATTCGCGGAGTGCGCTTGCCCCCTGCTCAGCGTTGAGATCTGTCATGGTCAAATAATTGAGGCCGAGATGCGAAATTAGTCGCCACGTAATTTCCCGTTCTGCCAAAGCGGGCGACGGCCGTGTTGGGCTCACGATGAACTGGATTGCGTCAATTGGCGCAGAAGACATCAACGTTAAGTCTGAGCTCGAATTACCCACGGGAGTTAGCAATGACAAATCTCGGTTTGTACACAGCGCTTCTACCGTGATCTGGCGAAGTTCAGAAGAGAACGGAGCTTCCTTTGCATCGACCAGCGACAGAAAACATTCCGAGCCAATGTATCCCGTGCGCGGACCCTGTCGACGCGACTGCTCAGAAAGTACCCGAGGCTCACGACGCACAGAAAAGTACGCCCCGGCTCCGCGCCGATCCGTATCGGCGGAAGCGTAGAACGGATGAAATGTCAGCTCGCGATCAGACTCATTGTGATGACCAACTACTTTTTGAATACTGTGAATCTCAAAGTCGAGTGGCCGTGTGCGCTCGATAACCGCGTGGTACTCAAAGCGAGTTGAAGTGACGGGAATTCGGTCAGACGTGCGCCGAAATAAGTTGACGACAGGAGCACAGTAGAGCGCAAAATTAGCAATGTCCACCAGCGGCTCGAGAGCAACATTTGCCTGCTTTAGCAACACCACAAGTTCAAACTTGTTGCCACCAATTTGTCGCAGCGCCCGGTTCAAATCGTTAACCGAAAAAAAACGGTAACGCTCTGGAAACGAGAAGTACTCATGCAAGAGTCGGTGTCCGTCAAAGGCTCGCGACTCATGCGGAAGCATCGCCTGCTCACTCGAAAAGCCCTCGGGCTGAAGCGCTTCGGGTGGGTAGGGTACCAGGTGCCTGATCGGAAGTCCGCCGGCATGAATGAGCACGCCCACACACTGAGTGTGAAGCAACTCCTGCAAGCGGGAAGCTGTGTCAGGTGTGCCATTGATAAAGATCGGCAACGAATCGAGCTTAAGTGACGAAACCTCGACCTGATTAGTCGTCTCAAAAGTCAAACGCAAAGCGCCGCGCACGGGAGCGCCCCAGCGGTATCCGGCTATCGGAAGGTCGGGTGGGGCTGCGGTCAGGCGGGCTTCCGATAGTTTGAGCGGCCATAGCGTTACCTCGTGCGCAGTTCGAAATTCACACGCCGTCTGCTCGTGGGCTGGCAGACGCGCGCGAAGCCTTGAATGCCTCGGGAGCGTAAATCCATCCGGTGACCCGCCTTCGGAGCGGGAAGGTTCGAACCTCGCGATTCCCATTGAGGGAGTGGGTGCGAGGTACCCTGGATAGACCAGATCCAATAGTCGCTGTGAAAACTTCGGAAACTCCGCATCCATTTTGAGCTGAATACGCGCCGACATAAACGCGAAACCCTCGAGGAGGCGCTCCACATAAGGGTCAGCGACTTCCATGCCGCGCATGCCTAGCCGGGCTGCTACTTTTGGGAATTGTTCTGCAAATTCCGCGCCCTGCTCGCGCACGTATCCAAGCTCGCGGTTGTAGTAGTCGAGTAAACGCGGATCCACGTCACGCTGTCCCGGTGCTCAATTGATCTGTGAGCATAACTTGACCTGTTTCAAGATCAAGCTCCGACCGGATCAAAAGTTCCACGGGAAATGGAATTGACCATAGCTCGCCACGCAGTTCAAATTGCAGCAGGTTGTGATGTCCAAGGCTATCCACAGGTCGAATCATCGTCACCTTCAACGTGTCGGGCAAGATGCGTGGCTCGAAAAAAGCAATCGCCTCCTGAATTCCTCGCTCTAGTTCCGCCCAATCAATGGATGAAAAGTTTTTCCCCGACAGGACGGGAATCCCGAAGTTAATAACTGAGCGCTTGACTTCGGGGTGGTCGTCGAGTTGATGGTCGGTGTGGTGGGCTGTTGTGTTGAGTAACCAGTTGATGTCTCGCAAAACCGTGCGCTTGAGGCGACCTTTTGAGATAACAGAAAACTGCAGCGTCTCCTGGCGCTTCTCGGGTTCATCGTCACACAAACGATCAAGCAACGCGGGTTGAAGCCGGTCACCCTCGGAACGAAGTATCGTGCGTTCTTCC
>JAYWHV010000186.1:0-3533 GCA_043777615.1 Burkholderiales bacterium
AGCATGGGGACGGGCAACAGGTTCAGCACACCAATCGATACGCTGACAATCGCCAGAAACAGAGTGAATGCCACAGCGCCCTGATTCAGCGTAACGCCAGCGCCCTCTGCCATCGTGATAGGGCCTGAAATTTGCCGTAGCGATACCTCTCCGGTGAGCATTCCCCAGAGCACGCGCACGGTGAGTGTGGTTGCGTCAATTGTCCGCTGCACCGCCGCGACTACAGCTTCAGGCACGGACCGCTCGCGATCCACCATCCAACTGTCACCGAGTTTCTGTGCGCTGATCGCCGCGACATCAATTCGTCCAATGGTCAACCCGCTGATCGTCTCTTTGCGCGGGGTCACAACGACTTCCTGACGGCTCCCGGCACGATCAATCACGAGACGAACCGGCTGATCAGGTGCCAGCCGAACGGCGGACGTGAACTGTGACCATTGCCGAATGGCTGTGTCCTGAACCGAAACGACGCGATCACCTTCGCGCAGCCCCGCTGTTGCAGCGGGCCCTGAAGCTTTTACAGTTCCGATCACAGCCGGCTGGTCAAATCCCAAACCCCAGCCCGACAGGCGTGCCGCAACGCTCGCGGGAGCAGCCCCGACGTCATCGGTTCGCCGCTGGAGCGTGTAGCTGCGCTCGCCACCGCGCGACTCAACATCAAGTTTCAATTCTTCTTGAAAGAGACTCGTTAGTAGCTCCCAGCGAACGTCGCCCCAATGCGCAACGGCCCGATCATTCATCCGTACGATTTTCTCACCGCCCCGAAGGCCCGCCTCTGCAGCTGGCGTGCTGGCTTCGGGCGCAGCGATTAATGCCGTAAGATCGCGATCCGGCGCGGCCAGCGCAAACGCATAGAGCAGTGCGGCCAGCATGAAGTTGGCGGCGGGTCCCGCCGCGACAATGACCGAGCGCTGCCATATGGGGCGGGTATTGAAAGCCGCTCCGCCATCGCTCGATTTGACAGCTGCACATTCAGGGTCAAGCAGATCGAGCATTCGCACGTAGCCGCCGAGCGGGAGCGCCGAAACCGCGAATTCGGTACCTTTAAAAATGCTGCGCTTGCCAATCCACTTAATCAGTACCGGTCCGAATCCGACGGAAAAGCGCAACACTTTAACACCGCACCAGCGTGCGGCGAGGTAGTGACCCAGCTCGTGAATGGTCACCAGAATCGCAACGGCGATCAAAAACCCGAACAACGAGCTGCCGAAAATCGCCATTAGGCGCGCGCTTTCATGGGAATGTTTAACAACAACTTCTGCGCTTCTCTGCGAACGAGCTCATCGCGGACGTACACCTCTTCGATACTTGTGGGTTCGGACAAGTCAACGCGCTCAAGAGTTCGCTCCGTCAATGAAACGATATCGGTGTAGCGCAGACTGCCGCCGAGAAATGCCGCAACCGCGACCTCGTTGGCAGCATTCAGCGCGAGGCATGCTCCCTGTCCGCGCTCCAGCGCTTGATAGGACAATTCCAGCGCGGGGAAGCGCTGCGCATCCACGTCGAAAAACTCAAGCGTTCGTGCGCTCGCTAATGACAACGGGGGAACCGAGAGCGATAACCGATGGCCCCTCTCGAGCGCCGCTTTGTCCTTTGCAGGTAGCAACTGCGCGAGCGCGTGCGCGATCGGAACCTGCATGTCTGCGGGCCCCAAATGCGCGAGCATGGAGCCATCGACGAACTCAACTATCGCATGCACCGTACTCGTCGGATGAATCAGGACGCGAATGTCCCTCGCAGGGCGATTGAACAGCAACGAAGCCTCAATTACCTCCAGCCCCTTGTTCATCAGGGTCGCGGAATCGACCGAAATTTTCCGCCCCATCGACCACGTCGGATGTTTGCAGGCCTCATCGGGTGTGATCGAATCAAAAGTGTTGAGGTCACGCGTCCGGAAGGGTCCACCGGATGCCGTCAGCGTGACGGCGCGCACCCGCGCCGGATCGCATTCAAGCCCGCTCAAACACTGAAAAGCAGCGTTGTGTTCGCTATCAATCGGAAGCAAATGCGCGCCGGTCGCGTGAGCTTCATCGAGCAGCAAACGGCCCGCGGCAACCAGGGCCTCCTTATTGGCCAACAGTACCGCCTTGCCCGCGCGAACCGCAGCCCAGGTCGAGGGCAATCCGGCAAATCCGGAAATACCCGCTACCACCACATCAACTTGCGCCAGCGCAGAAAGTGCTGTGATGGCTTCGGCTCCTGCCTCAACACGAACGTCGGCGTGGTGCCGGGACAGGGCTTCGCGCAAAGCCATCGCCGCGGCGGTGTCCTCGATTGCGCAGATCGAGGGATGGAACTCCTCGATGATCGGAAGCAGTCGTTGCCAGTCCGATCGTGCAGCGACGGCAACCAGCTCAAAGTGCTCGCGGTGCTGTCGCAGCACGGCGAGCGTGCTCGTTCCAATCGAACCGGAAGCTCCGAGTAACGCTACGCGAATCATGCTCTCACCATAGCGGTTTCACCAGTGTCAAAAGCAGCGTTGCCAGCGGTAACACTGCAAGCTGTGCATCGATGCGATCCAGTACACCGCCATGCCCGGGAAGCAACTGGCTTGAATCTTTTACCCCGCCCTGCCGCTTAAGGAGCGACTCCCACAAGTCGCCCAACACGGCAAATACGCCCAAAAACGCGCCAGCGAGCGCGCTAAGAATCAGCTCCGCGCTCCCTGTCGCAATACCGAGAGTCCAGGCGAGCAGCGCGACCCAAAGGGAGGCCGCCACGACGCCGCCGATGGCGCCTTCGCGCGTCTTGCCGGGACTGATGGTTGGAGCGAGTTTGACACGTCCCATCGTGCGCCCCACAAAGTACGCCGATACATCCGCCACCACGGTGGTGGTGACCACGGCAAGCAGCAAGGAAGTCCCCGAGCGCTGCAAGACCACCGCAGAAAACCACGCAGAGCAGATCAGCAACGGGACCGTCAGGCGCGCCCACCACGAATGGATCAGGATGCTGTGGCTCCGCACTTGAATTGGAACCACGAGGAGCCAGAAAGCCGACGCGAGCACGAGCAACACAGTCGGCGCTTTTGAGATCAAACCTCCGCTGGTTGCAAAGTCCTTGGCAAATAACGCGAATGCCAGAAAGCCGAGGCCAGCCGCAATAAGCGCCCAGGACACGGCTTTTGCTACTGGGGATAAGTTGGGAATTAGCCGCAGGCATTCCCATGCAGCCGCCAGACAGAACACCAGCACCAGAAGCGCCCATAGCGCAGTTGATCCTGCAGCGAGCGTTGCAATCACAACCACGGCAAGAACGACTGCAGTGACGATGCGCGTCTTCAGCTCAGGCGTCAGCAGATTCATGACCGACCCATCGCTAGAGCGCCACGGGAACGGTTTCGCGAATCTGATCGCTGGTTTTGCCAAATCGACGCTCGCGAATGGCGTACCAGGCAAGCGCCTTTTCGAACTCGTCGGCACCGAAATCCGGCCACAGCGTGTCGGTGAAATAAAGCTCGGTATATGCCATTTGCCACAGTAAAAAATTACTGATCCGCCGCTCGCCGCCGGTGCGAATGAACAAGTCGGGAT
>JAYWHV010000187.1:0-3532 GCA_043777615.1 Burkholderiales bacterium
CTTCGGCGCAGAGCCGTGGACCAACGCGATGCGCGCCGACATCGAGCGCCGCATGGGCATCGATGCGGTGGATATTTACGGCCTGTCGGAGGTCATGGGACCGGGCGTGGCGAGTGAATGTATCGAGACCAAAGACGGCCCAGTGATCTGGGAAGACCACTTCTATCCCGAGATCATTGACCCCGCCACTGGCGCAGTATTGCCTGACGGCAGCGAGGGCGAACTCGTGTTCACGAGCCTCACCAAAGAGGCGATGCCCGTCATCCGCTACCGCACGAGGGACCTCACCAAACTATTGCCGCCGACCGCCCGCAGCATGCGCCGCATGGCCAAAATCACCGGCCGATCAGACGACATGATGATCATTCGCGGTGTCAATGTCTTCCCCACGCAAATCGAAGAACTGATCCTGCGCCAACCCGATCTCGCCCCGCACTACGTCTGTGTCATCACCCGCCCTGAACACTTGGACGAACTCGAAGTGCGCGTAGAAATGGCTCTGCGATTTGTACACGCGGGAGCTGATGCACATCACGCCGTGACGCGGCAGTTGACGGCGGATATCAAGAATTTAATTGGTGTTTCAGCGAATGTGGAATTGACGTTGCCGGGGACGATTGAGCGGAGTTTGGGGAAGGCAAAACGGGTTGTTGATAAACGGCAGAAGTAATGGTCGCTTTGAAGCTTACGAACCAAACACGAACGCGTGCACGATTTACGGTCTCTAGCTGCACCTTGGGGGGTTCCCTTTTACTGCGTATCCTCGCGTTGCCCGCGTATGCTTCTTTAGACGCCCCATGAGTCCGAAGTCGCTAAGTAAGCTGGTTGATGCATACATCGAGCGTTATTCGAAACAGCGCCAATGGAGCAGCGATCTAGTTATGCAGGAAATCGACGTCAATTTTTGGGCTTGGGAAGAGCTTGAACGATTGGTCAACGAAGAACCAGAGAGTGCTTGGGCTGCAATCCTTGCTGTGCTGAGTTCAACCACTGATACTCACACTCTGGATGCGCTTTCTGCTGGTCCACTCGAATACCTGATCGATTTACACGGTAAACAGTTCATCGAACGAATAGAAATATTTGCGAGAACAGATCCGAAATTTAAAGCACTTCTCGGCGGAGTTTGGCAAAGCTCAACGGCAGATGTTTGGGAGCGTGTCGTTCGAGCTCAAACCACTTAGTTTCGTAGCGTGGGCAGCCTGCTACTACTGAACAACCGCCGCGAGCGTAAACTTTGTCGCGCATGTTCGTACATTCAGGAGTTCCACCATGCCCGCCACAACCCCCACGCGCCCCATCGCCCTAATCACCGGCGCCTCCTCGGGCATCGGGGAAGCACTGACGCACAACTTCGCGGACTACGGACACGATTTGGTGCTGGTGGCGCGCAGCGCGGACAAACTGAAGACGCTGGCCGCGGCCCTCGAGGCGGAGCATGGCGTCAAGGTTCTGGTGCTGCCTGCCGATTTGTCCGTACCCGGTGCGGCCGAAAGCCTGAAGACTACCCTCAAGCGCCGCCGCAAAGTGCCGGATGTGCTAGTCAACTGCGCGGGCGTGCTGGAGCAGAAGCATTTCGTGAAGATGAAGCCTGCAGGCCATCAGGCGATCATTGATCTCAACATTTCCGCGCTGACTGCGATGCTGGCGCACCTGCTGCCGCTGATGGTGGCGCGCGGTTCGGGCCGTGTGCTCAATGTGGCGTCCATCGCGGCGTTTCAACCGATTCCAATGCTCGCGACCTACGCCGCGAGCAAGGCGTACGTGTTGTCATTGACCGAGTCGTTGTCGGAAGAATTGAAAGGCACAGGTGTGACGATCACCGCGCTTTGCCCCGGCATCACGGCGACCAATATGCTGAGCGTCGCGACCGACGCCAACGGGCAGCTCGCGAATCTGCCTGACTTTTTGATTGGGAACGTCGACGACGTGGCGCAGGATGGCTTCGACGCCTGCATGCGCGGTGATGTGATCTGCGTGCCGGGCGTCATCAACCGTGCAGCGATGCTGGCGTCGCGCAGCACGCCGAAGTGGTTGCTGCGCCGCGTTGGCGGTTATTTGGCGCGCAAAGCCGGGTAGGAATCTGCGGCCGTCGCGCTAAACTTTGCTGCTTGATTCACTCCCTGCCACGCCGCAGATTTGCCATGAACACGCCCAACGTATTGACATCACTTTTCAACTACAAAGCGTGGGCGAATGCAGCGCTCTTTGCCGAACTGCAGAAGGTGGACGCTACCGAACATGCGGAGCAGCGTGAAGCGGCCATTCGTTTGTTAAATCACATCTACGTGGTGGACGGCATCTTTGCAGCGCATCTTGCCGGCCGCGAACACGCCTGTACTGCAACGAACACTGTCGAGACTCCATCGCTGGAGGAGTTGCACTTCGCGGTGGCCGAACGCGACGCATGGTACGTGCAGTACGCGTCGGCCGTTTCGCCCGCATCACTGGCAGAGCAGGTGTCGTTCAAATTCACCGATGGACTCCACGGCACCATGACTCGCGAAGAAATGCTGGTGCACGTATCGACACACGGCGCGTATCATCGCGGCGCGGTCGGTCGGATCATGGCGCAAATCGGCACGCCGCCACCGCGGGATTTGTTCACGATCTATCTGCACACGACGGAACCTGCACGGCGCGAAGCGGCGTAACACCTAACCGCTGCGCGCTGGCCCTATCGTCTTAAACCACCGAGCCCTGCGCGTAGGCTTTGACGTCATCCGGCGTTTCATCCGACGCGTAGCAATCCTCGAACAGCTCGCGGAACAGGGCTTCCGGCAGTTTGCGACCGATGAACACGACCGTGCTTTCGCGCTTCGCGCCCTCCGGCCATTCACTCGCGAAATCAAAGCCCGCCATCATGTGCACGCCTTGAAACACGACGCGACGCGGCTCGCCCTTGATGTTCAGAATGCCCTTGTAGCGCAGCATTTGCTCGCCATACAAATTGATCAGTGAACCGATGTAGCGATCCACTTTTCGCACATCAAGCGGCTTGTCGGTCTTGATGTAGAAGCTCGCGACTTCGTCGTGATGTTCGTGATCGGAGTTGGTCAAAAAATCGGGCTGAATGTCGAGAATCGCGTTCAGATTAAAGCCGCGAATATCGATCAGCTCCTTGATCGGCGTGACACCGAAATTGACCTTGGTGATCGGCGCGCGCACGTTTAACTTGCGCAGGCGCTCCATGAGTTTTTGCGTCTCTTCTTCGGTCGTCACGTCAGTTTTTGACACGAGCAGACGATCCGCGAATGCAACCTGTTGCTGCGCCTCGGTGAAATCCTTGAGTTGCGTCATTCCGTGCTTGGCGTCAACCACAGTAATCACTGCATCCAGCAGATAGCGTTCGTTGACTTTTTCGTCGGCAAAAAACGTCTGCGCAACCGGGGCCGGATCGGCCATACCGGTCGTCTCAATCACCACGCGCGTGAAATTGAATTCGCCCTTTGCGCGGCGCTTGTAGAGGTTGTTCAGGATGCGGATCAGGTCGCCGCGCACGGTGCAGCAGATGCAGCCGTTGTTCATCTCG
>JAYWHV010000188.1:0-12319 GCA_043777615.1 Burkholderiales bacterium
GCAGAAAATATGACCGTCGTCCTGCACGAAACCACGAACGCGCATGATGCCGTGCAGCGAACCAGACGACTCATTGCGATGACAGGAGCCGAACTCGCCATAGCGCAGCGGTAGTTCCTTGTACGAATGCAAACCTGCGTTGTAAATCTGAACGTGACCAGGGCAGTTCATCGGTTTTACGGCGTACGTCCGTTTCTCCGACTCCGTCGTGAACATCGCGTCCTTGTAGTTCTCCCAGTGCCCGGATTTCTCCCACAGCGTGCGGTCGAGGATCATCGGTGCACGCACCTCCTGGTAGCCGTTGTTCTCGTAAACCTTCCTCATGTACTGCTCGACGATCTGCCAAATGCGCCAGCCGTTCGGATGCCAGAACACCATGCCGGGCGCTTCGTCCTGCGTGTGAAACAGGTCAAGCAGGCGACCGATTTTGCGATGGTCGCGCTTCTCCGCCTCTTCCAGCCGGAACAGGTATTGCTCCAGCTCTTCTTTTTTCGCCCATGCCGTGCCGTAAATGCGCGTCAGCATTTCGTTCCGATGATCGCCGCGCCAGTAGGCCCCGGCGACTTTCATCAATTTGAAATGCTTCAATTTCCCAGTCGACGGCACATGCGGGCCGCGACAAAGGTCCGTGAACGCGCCTTCGGAATACAGCGACACATCCTCGTTCGCGGGAATGCTCGCGATGATCTCGGCCTTGTACGCCTCGCCGATGCCCTTGAAATATTCAACCGCTCCGTCGCGCGGCAGCACTTTGCGACCGACCTTTTCGTCCTTCTTGGCCAGCTCCGTCATCTTCGCCTCGATCTTGACCAGATCGTCCGGCGTGAATGGGCGCTTGTACGAGAAATCGTAGAAGAATCCGTCTTCGATCACCGGGCCGATCGTGACCTGCGCATCGGGGAAAAGCTCTTTCACCGCGTAGGCCAGCAAGTGCGCCGTCGAATGGCGAATCACCTCGACGCCGTCAGTATCCTTGTCGGTGATGATCGCCAGCTCAGAATCTTTGTCGATGACGAATGACGTATCGACCAGTTTGCCATCGACTTTGCCTGCGAGGGCAGCTTTGGCCAAGCCTGCGCCAATGCTGGCGGCGACTTCGAACACTGAAACCGGATTTTCAAAGGGACGCTTCGAGCCGTCCGGAAGTTGTACTTGAATCATGATTTTTTCTGTCTTAGAAAGTAAAAAAGCAGCCGAAGCTGCTTTTTGAAACACACGTCAATGGACGCGAGAAAGCCCTGGCCTCAGCGAGAATAAATTCCAGTGCTGGTGCGAGTTCGCGGCATTCTTCGGCATCCCTTATGTAATTTACGGAAAACGTATGTTGAATTCTGGTAGAGACAATTGGATTCGAACCAACGACCCCCACCATGTCAAGGTGGTGCTCTAACCAACTGAGCTATGTCTCTGTAATTTCAAATTATAGCGCAGGCGGAATGCGGCTTCGCCGCCGCGCGCGTCGCTACTATTCCGGGTCAGGGAGTTGGTAAATCAATGGAAGTTGCGTGGTGATGCCCGACCCATATTTTTCGCGCCGCTCCGTGCGGTCTATGCAAACGACGCAAACTGCGCGAACAACGCGGTGAACGTCGTGTGGTTCAAGCGCGACCTGCGTGTCACTGATCATGCGCCGTTAACGCAGGCATGTGCGAATGGCCCGGTGCTGCCGCTCTATGTTTACGAGCCGAGCCTCATCGCGCAACCCGACGTATCGGCGCAACACGTCGCGTTCATCAACGAATGTTTGCAAACGCTGGGGGCAGATCTCAACGCGTTGGGCCTCAAGCTCATCACGCGCGTTGGTGAAGTGGTTCACGTGCTCGCGGCCATCAAGTTGCGTGCCGGCCATTTCACGCTCTGGAGCCATGAAGAAACAGGCAGCGGTGCCACCTATGACCGCGACAAACGCGTGGCTACATGGTGCCGCGCGAATGGCGTTGCGTGGCATGAGTCGCCGAGCGGCGCGGTGGTGCGCAGGCTGAAGGATCGTGATCGCTGGTCTTCGATCTGGATGCAGCGAATGAAGAACGCACCGCTCGCCCCGCCGTCGCAGGCGACGATGGCCAGCGTTGCGCTCGACAGTCACGGCATCGTCCCGATCAATCGATTGCCGGTCAACGGATACGACAAACCGCTCCGGCAACGCGGTGGTCGGGCCGTGGCGCTGGCCGATCTGCACAGTTTTTTCAACGAGCGTGGCCAGCACTACCGCTTCGAGATGTCGAGCCCGCTCTCAGCCGCAGGCGCCTGTTCGCGCATCAGCGCGCATCTGGCGTATGGCACGCTGTCTGTGCGCGAGGTGGTACATGCAGTGTGGACGCAGCGGGCAAAACTGTTGGCGATAAACGAGCATGAACGCGCGCCGGGCTGGCTCACCTCGCTCAAATCATTCGAGGGCCGATTGCACTGGCATTGCCATTTCATTCAAAAACTGGAGAGCGATCCGACGATCGAATTCACCAACATGCATCGCGCTTACGCGGGCCTGCGTGAGGACAACCACAACGTTGCCCTACAAACGGCATGGGCACGCGGCGAGACGGGATTGCCGATGATTGACGCCTGCATGCGCATGCTGGCGGCGACGGGCTGGATCAACTTTCGCATGCGCGCGATGCTGGTGAGTTTTTCGAGCTATCACCTGTGGCAGCACTGGCGCGAGCCGGCGTTGCATCTGGCGCGCGAGTTTCTGGACTATGAGCCTGGCATTCATTACCCGCAAGTGCAAATGCAGTCTGGCACGACGGGCATCAACACGGTGCGCATGTACAACCCAATCAAACAGGCGCGCGATCAGGATCCTACGGGTGAGTTTGTGCGGCGCTGGATTCCAGCGCTGGAGCGCGTCCCGACGGACTTTATCTTTGAGCCATCGCGCATGCCGGACAACCTTCAGCGTGAATTTGGCTGCGTGATGGGGCGCGACTATCCTTTGCCGGTCGTTGATGTGGTCGCCGCTGGCGAACACGCGCGATCGACGATGTGGATCAAGCGCAAAGGCAGTGAATTTCGCAAAGAAGCTCAAGCGATTTTCGAAACCCACGGATCAAGGAATCCGGCGCGGGAAGGCGCGAAGGTAAGGAGGCCTGCCGGGATTCGTCTGGCGCGGAAGGCGGAAATGGACGCCAAACAGGGGTCGCTTTTTTGAGCAGAAACTATGCGTCAGTCTTAATCATCTTTTTACTGGAACGCCCATTACACGTGGGCTCAGCTGAATAACAACCATTTCTCGAGTTGCCACTAAACGCCGACATAACCCCTATGCAGTGGCGCTTTCAGCAAAAAGCTACTGTTGCACAACTCGCACCATACCGAAGCTCAGTGCGTGTTCGGAAAATCCACGGGAAACGGCAACGAAGCAAACTCGATGCCCTCTTCCCGCAACGCCTGAGCGGTTTCGCGGTCGGTGCGACCGCGAATGCCGCGATGCTCTTTGTCGCCGTAGTGCATGGCGCGTGCCTCTTCTGCAAATTGCTCGCCAACGTATTCGGTGGTTTCACGCACATGATTGGCGAAACCGAGCAACGCCTCACGCAGTTTGACATGGTCGATTTCGCCGTCCGGCTGGGTGGCCGCTTCGACGGCCTCGATTTTGGTTGAGGGCGCGGCACCGGTGTTGATGCGCGGCGCATGCAACTTGCGCTCAATTTGCTTCGAGCCGCAAACCGGGCATTCGACCAAACCGTTATCGCGCTGATTTTCGAAATCAGCGGGGGAGGCAAACCAGCCTTCGAACGGATGCAGCTGGTCACAGGCGAGGTTGTAAACAATCATTGAACGGCGAATGGGTGTGACAGGCCAAATCGACCTCCCGATCAGTTTAGGCCATTCCCGCCGCGTGCAAGATCGTATTCGCCGCTAATACCGGACTTCGCCCGCCTTGTTCAGCACGGTCATCTCGACAAAGCGCGACGCATTGTGGTTGTCGGGGCTCATCGTCACCGAAAAACCGCCCACGTCAACGTTACGCATGCTCTCCAGCGCTTTGATCAGCGCCTCACGCGAGGCATCGCCGCCCCGTCGCAACGCCTCGGCAAACACGCGCGCCGCGATGTAGCCCTCAAGGCTCGTATACGAAAAATCGTTCACGCCCGCCGTGCGCAGGGCCTTTTGATAATCGACGATGACCGGAAACTTGTTGGCTGTTGGCGGCGGCATCACCTGCGAAATCATCACGCCATCGGCAGCGGGTCCGAGCGCCTTCGCGAGCGCCCGCGTGCCCACGAAGCTCACATTCACAAACTGGGTCGCCAGTTGTTTTGCCTTCGCCTGTTTGATGAATTCAGCACAAGAACTGTAGGCACTGATCATCACAATCACCTCGGGCTTTGCCGCCAGCATGGTTGCCAGAGCCGCCGCGACGTCGGTCGAATTACGCTCAACGGTCGCCTTCGCTGCGATCTGCAAATTGCGTTTCGCCAGGGCCTTTTCTACGCCGTTCAGGCCAGCCTGACCGTACGAATCATTCTGATAGAACACGGCGATTCTTGTCACACCGCCCTGCGTCATCTGCCGCACAATCGCTTCGGTTTCGTCGAAGTAGCTGGCGCGCACGTTAAAAACATAGCGATTCATGGGGGTGCGCAGCAATTCCGCGCCCGTGAACGCGCCAAAAAAAGGTACTTTGGCTTTCGTGGCGAGTGGGATCGACGCGGCGCTCGTCGGCGTGCCGACGTAGCCAAACAGCGCAAGCACGTCGTTGTCCTCCACAAACTGTTTCGTATTCGCCTCAGCACGCGGCGGCTCATACCCGTCGTCCAGCGTTTTCAGTACGATCTTGCGACCCCGAATGCCGCCGGCAGCGTTCACCTGATCGAAGTAAGTTTTCGCGCCCAGCTGCATTTCGCGCCCCAGCTCTTGCGCCGGGCCCGACAGTGCGACCGACTGGCCCAGCACAATGTCCTGTGCCTGACTGACGCCCGTCATCGCGAAGGCCGCACTGACCGCAGCTAAACCCACCCGCAATTGCCAAACCAGAGTTTCTGTCAGACCTGTGCCCATCATCCTCGACTCACTGAAAATAGCGGGCTGCGTCCAACCCTGTTGTTGACCCGTTGGCGCACTTGGGGCGCCACAGGCTTGGGAGGGCTGTTGGTGGTCACCAGAAGCGTGCGAAATCTTCAACCAGCTCAACTTACTCCATTGGCATAGTTTTATAGCGCAAAAGAAATTGTCTGCGTTAGAACAAACGCACAAATTAAGTGCTGCGCGGCTGGTTTTGTGTAAAAGACGAGATCGGCGGCCGGCCGCGCTTAATACCGTACCTGACCGTCGCGGGTGAGCACGGTCAACTCGACGAACCGTGATGCGCTGTGATTGTCCGCTGAGAAGAACACCGGAAAGCCGCCAAGGCTGATGTCCCGCATGCCCTCAATCGCACGGATGAGCGCCTCGCGTGAACTGTCGCCTCCACGCTTGAGCGCTTCGACCAGAATCCGGGCCGCGATGAATCCTTCGAGGCTGGTGTACGAAAGCTCGCCGCCTTTGGCCATCACCATGCGCCGATATTCATTGACCCACGGGTACTTTTCGCTGGCGGGTGACGGTACGACCTGCGAAATCATCACGCCGGAGCCAAGCGGCCCGAGCGCTTTCGCCAACGACTTGGTTCCAACGAACGACACGTTGGCGTAACGGGCCAGAAGGCCACGAGCCTTCGATTGCTTGATGAATTCGGCGCACGACGCGTAGGTACTGATCATTACAATGGCCTCCGGCTTTGCCGCGAGCATGGCGTCGACGGCAGCACGCACGTCATTGCTGTTGCGCTCCACGGTCGCCCTGGTGGTCACTGTCATTTTGCGGGCGGCCAGCGCACGCTCGACCCCCGCTAGACCGGCCTGGCCGTAAGAATCGTTTTGATGAAATACGGCGATTCGAGTCAGCCCCTCAGCGGCCAGCTGTTTCACGATCAGCTCGGTTTCATCGAAATAGCTCGCGCGAACGTTGAACACATAGCGATTAAAAGGCGTGCGCAGCAACTCAGCGCCGGTAAACGCGCCGAAAAATGGCACCTTCGCCGTTGTCGCGAGCGGGATGGAAGCGGCGGATGTCGGTGTTCCCACATAGCCAAACAACGCCAGCACATCGTCGTCGATCAGGCGTCGCGTGTTGGCCTCCGCACGGCCAGGCTCGTAACCGTCATCGAGCGTCTTCAGGACAATTTTTCGACCGCGAATTCCGCCTGTTGCGTTAATCGAGTCGAAATAAATTTGCGCTCCGAACTGCATTTCCCGACCCAATTCAGCCGCAGGGCCGCTTAATGCAACGGACTGCCCAAGGACTATGTCCTGCGAAATTGCGTTCGCAGAGACAAATGTCGCCGCTAAAGCAACGCTCTGGGCCGCACTGACGAGAAACCGCCGGATCGAAGGCCGCGCGTTGGCTGCACCAGACGAAGCAGCAGAAAAGCGGGTTGCCACGAGTGTGCGCATGTGAATTTTCCCCATGTAAATCGACTTCAGTGGCGCATTTAGCCGCCCGCCAGAACTGATTTACTTTTGATTTATGTAATTACGAAAATATGCCGTAATCATAATTGAGAAAATTCTTAAGCTGTGCGCCCCTCAAAAATTGGAGGACTAAGCGCTGCTACGCGCGCGCTCCCAGTCGTTTGCGCTAAACAATCAACCGGGCTTCGTTGGCCGGAAACGCCAGGCGCACCTTGCTGCCAATTTCGCGAACGGTCTTTTCCTTTGGCAGGAACACAAACATCTCACCAGCCGCAGTGTCGACCACAAGCTCAACGCCCTTTCCGATGAACGCGCATTTCTGCACCGTTGCTTCAAGCGCGGGCGAAACGTTGGCATCCGTGGTCACTTCAAACACGTCGGGTCGCAGGGCGATTTTCGCCTCACCCACTGTTGCAGAATCGGCCGCGATCTCGAAGCGAGAATCACCGAGCGTCAGCGTTGCCTTGCCGTCTTCAAACGACACGACCTGTCCTTTGGCCACGTTGGCTTCCGACAGAAAATCGGCAACAAAAGCAGTGCGCGGCTGAAAAAATAGTTGATGCGGCGTCCCCTCCTCGGCAATGTTGCCGCGGTCCATCACGATGATCTGATCGGACACCGCCATCGCCTCTTCCCGGTCATGCGTTACGTAGACGCAGGTGATTTGCAATCGCTGTTGCAGCTCGCGAATCTCCTCGCGAACATGGCGACGCAGCTTGGTGTCGAGGTTCGACAAGGGCTCATCAAACAACAGCACAGCAGGCTCAAGCACCAGCGCGCGTGCAATGGCCACACGTTGCTGCTGACCGCCCGAGAGCTCCGACGGCAGGCGCTTTTCGAACCCGGTCAGGCCGATGAGTTTCAGCACGTCATTAACTTTGGCCTCGACCTCCGCTTTCTTCGTGCCGCGCACGGTCGGGCCGTAGCCCACGTTTTCCATAACGCTCATATGCGGAAATAGCGCGTAGCTCTGGAACACAAGAGACACGTTCCGCTGCGCGGCAGACTGCGCAGTGACGTCCTTGCCGCCGAGCAGAATTTGCCCGGCGTTCGGCAGTTCCAGGCCCGCAACCATACGAAGCGTCGTCGTTTTTCCGCAGCCGGACGGCCCGAGCAGAGTCACAAGTTGACCGTCTTCAATGCGAAATGAGATTCCCTTAACGGCGGGCTCACCCGTGCCGTAGTCCTTCACCACGTTGATGAATTCGAGTGTGCCTTTGGTGATAGATGTCATAGTGTTTACCGAGAAAATAATTTCGATGAAGCGGGAACGCGGCGCAGAGAGTTGATCATCCTGCCACCGCCATCGGTGCCAACACCGGCCCCGTCACAGCCGCGCGGCGTCCCAACTTGCGCGTTCCGACCAGCCATTGCACAAGCACAATCGCGACCACCATAATCAGGATCAACACCGTGCAGTACGCAATCGCAACACCGTAATCGCCGTTAATCACGCGACCGATGATGTAGGTCGTCGCCACTTCAGTGTCACCCGATACGAGGAACACAATCGCACTCACCGTGGTCATTGAGCGCACGAAGCCATAGATCAGCGCGCCAACAATCGCAGGCTTCATCAGCGGCATCAACACACGGCGGAACGTCGTCGCGCCATTCGCGCCCAGCGTCGTACTCGCTTCATCGAGCGACTTATCAAGCTGGGACAACGCGGCGATACCACCCCGCACACCCACCGGCAAATTGCGGAACACAAAGCAGAGCACGATGATGAGCCCTGTTCCTGTCAACTCAATCGGGGGCACATTGAAGGCAAAGATGTAGGCCACACCAATCACAGTCCCCGGAATCGCGAACGACAACAGCGTCAAAAATTCAAACGCGCGCTGCCCTTTGAACACCGTTCGCGAAATGAGATACGCCGACAAAATACCGATGATGGCCGTGAGCGGCGCGGCAGCCAGTGAAAACTGCAAGGTGTTGAACAGCGAGTGCCACGCCGCGCCTGTAAACAACCAGCCGTGCTGCCCGTGGTCAATCGAAAATGCCTTTACGAAATGCTCAAGCGTCAGCGTGTGATCACGGCCCCAGACCTTCACGAATGCGCCAAAAATGCTCATGCCGTACAGCACCACGGTTAACGCGAGCCACGGCACACCCACGCCAATGGCTGTGCGGCGAACGCCATCGGGCAATGGGCTTGGCAGACCGGTGTCGCCCTTGCCCGACACCGTGACGTAGCTCTTCTTCGCGGTCGCTTTGCGTTGCAACCAGAAAGCGAACAACGCAAACGCGAGCAGGATCAACGAATACACCGCCGCCTTACCCTGATCAAGCTGCGCACCCACAATCGCGAAGTAAATCTCGGTCGCCATCACGCCGAAATTGCCGCCCAGAACGACCGGATTACCGAAGTCCGCAATCGACTCAATAAAGCCCACGAGGAACGCGTTGGCCAAACCCGGCGCCATCAGCGGCAATGTCACATAGCGGAACGTCTGCCATTTGCTCGCATGCAGCGACTGGCTCGCCTCTTCGAGCGTCGGGCTCACGCCTTCGACCACACCGATCAGCACCAGAAATGCGACGGGCGTGAACGCGAACAACTGCGCCAGCAGCACCCCCGGCAAGCCATAAATCCAGCGCGATGGCGGGATACCGAACATCGTTTCCAGCACCTGGTTGACGACACCCGAGCGACCAAACAGCATGATCAGCGCCAGGCCAACGACGAACGGCGGCGTGATGATTGGCAATACGGTCAACAGGCGCAAAATTTTCTTGCCCCGAAAGTTCGAACGCGTAACGATCAGCGCCAGCATCAGCCCCAGGAACGTCGTGCCGGTTGCGCACAGGAGCGCCAGCCACAACGTGTTCCACGCCACGCCGCAGCCACTGCCGCCCCACAGGCAGGCGGGCACCAGATTCCACAATTTACGCTGGCCAAAACGCTCCCACAGGGCCGACAACGACCATGCACGATCCTGATCGAGAATGCCTTCGTAGAGAATGCGCGCGACCGGGAAAAACACAAACAACACAATCAGCACAACGATGCACAGCAGCGACGAAGCGATAAACCGGTCACCGCGAAAGTAGCCCATCGTCGCGATGCCATCGGCGCAAATCAGGATGAACCCGATCCCCACCAGGAGCGCCCCCGCGCCCATGCCAAACTGCCGGCCGCTAATCGCAGGCATCGTTGCTTTCAGCGATTCGAATGCGTAGCCCTGGGAGGAAATCGCAAAGCCCTGCGCGAGGATGTAGAGCGCCCCCGCCGCGCCGATGAAGGCCACGGCCTTCGCCCATGAGCGCACGGCCCCTTCGACCGCCGTGGATGTGTTCACCGGCCGCGCATACAGCCCGACCGTGGCCAGCAGCAGCGCCGGCAGCAAAATCAGCCACACCTTGCCAAAACTCGAAATCTGAATCAGCGCCGGGGCAAAGTCCTTGCCGCCAAACTTTGCGATCCACTTGAATGCGTAAAAACTGTCCTGCAGCGCGTACCACGGCACGAGCGTCAGCCCGGCAGCAATAAGCAACAACGCAATGATGCGGTAGCCCGTCATGTAATCGATTCCCCCGAATTCAGTTGCGCCCAACCGACATTTGGCCGGGCAACACTCGCCGCAGTTTAGCGGCTGTAGTACGCAGTCGTCCGCAGCAGTTCAATTGCCATCAGCTTTTTACTGAAACGCCTGCTGATATTGGGATACAGGCACAAAACATCATAACTCGATAAATAACTAAATTGAGCCCTATCCCCAATGCAGCGGTGCTCACCTGAAAATGCTGATTGCATAGAAACAAACGAGAAGCCCCTGCGGAACTCCACAATTCAGCAAACTCCGAGCGCCGCGTCAGACTTTCGGGTCCGACGCCAGCTTGCCGCCGGTCGCCCAATTCTCCTTCTTCACCTCGTTGAAAATCACCTGAACGCCCTCAGGCGTGCCGCCCAGCGTCTCAATCACCAGCACCGTCACCTTTTCGGCAAACGCCCGCTTCTGCTCAATCGTGCGGCCTTCGTACATTTCTACTTTTAGCGTGGGCATGGTGATCCCCTGATCCGGATTGATTGCGAAGCCGATATTTTCACCTGTCAGCATGCGGCGCGACGCTACACATGCGCCGTCGCTCCACCAACCCATAACCCAGCGCCTATCGAGACCCAAGCCGCCACGTTCGAACAAGCCTTCAACAAAAAACAAAACCTTGCAGGAAGGCCATGATTCCTGGAGTACAACGGGACGGGCTGTCTGTGCTCGGTCAGCCCAGAGGCAACTCGCTCCCGGCCATCAGGCCCAGGGCCAGCTCCTCGAACACGAGCCTAATCCGCCGCGAAGTGCGCAGTTCGCGGTGCGACACCAGCCAGATCGGGAAACGAATGGGTGGCAGCTCGTCCAGCACGCGCACGATGCCCGATGTGGTCAGAGCGATTTCGTCGATCATGGCACCGATGCCCAAGCCCTCGCGCACCAGGCTCCAGTGGGCGACTGAGTTGTCGGCGTAGCAACTGAAATTGGCTTCGGTGACGGGCAGGCCGTGCTGGCGCAGGTAGGCGAGATACTCGCCCGAGCGGTCCGTACCAATGAAAGAAAGGTGCGTCGCGTCTTCACCCGTGCGCGGGTGGCCGTGGGCTTTGACCCAGTTTTCGGATGCGTAGAAGTGTGCTGTGGCCTCTCGGACCAGCCGAGCGATCAGGTCTGGTTGTTCGGGCTTGACGTGGCGGATCGCAATGTCAGCTTCGCGGCGCTGCAGGTCGCTTAGCGCACTGGTGGCGATCACCTCGATGGCGATACCCGGTGCTTTTTCGCGCAGCCGCCGCACCAGCGGGGGCAGCAGGCAGGCGGCCACAATTTCGGTAGCCGAGACCGACACCACACCGCCGACCGCTTGCGAGCGACCGGTGGCCGCCAGGCTCAGCGCCTCGACGGCGGTGCCCATGGCGCGCGCATGCTCCAGCAGATCCAGCCCGGTGGGGGTGAGCGCCATCTTCTTACCCACGCGTTCGAAGAGCGTTACGCCCATGCTGTGCTCGATGGCGGCCACCTGGCGGCTCAGGGTGGGCTGGGTCAAGCCCAGCTTGCGAGCGGCGGCTGAGAGCGAGCCGGTTTCGGCGGTTTCGAGAAACGCCCTAAGCTGATTCCAGTCGAGTGGGTCCATCGCGTCGATCCATACGTAAATGCATGAGTAGTCTGCAATTTACCGTAATTCCATTTGGTGTTTTGCATAGATAGCATGACGGACTTCGACAATCGATCAACGGCGCGCCGTCACCGTCTGCTATTCATGTTCACGCCCTCCTTGTCCCCTTCAGCGCCTGCGGCACCCGCAACCGAGCGGGCCGCCGCTTTTGCTCGTAAGGCCCGTTTCTGGGACCTGATCGCGCGCAAATACGCGGCTGACGCGATTGCAGATGTGGCAGGTTACGAAACCACGCTGAAGCGCGTGCAGGATCTTCTGTCGGTCGACGACGACGTGCTCGAACTCGGCTGCGGTACCGGCTCCATCGCTTTGCGTCTGGCCCCCTTCACCCGCCGCCTGCGGGCGACCGACCTGTCGACTGAAATGATCGCCATAGCGCGAGAGAAGCTCGCGGCCGCGCCGACGCCGCAGCTGAGCCTCGAAGTGGCCGATGCCGACGCACCGTCCGTTGCGCCGGGCTCCCAGGACGTGGTGCTTGCCTTCAGTCTCCTGCACCTGGTCGACGATCTGGATTACACGCTGGCGGTGGCGGCGCATGCCCTGCGACCGGGCGGCCTGCTAATCGCCAAAACGCCCTGCGTGGGTGAGATGAGCCCGCTGATTACCCGCCTTGCGTTGCCGCTCATGCGCGCGCTGGGCAAGGCGCCGCAGGTGTTGTGCTTCAAGGCCCCGGAGTTGCAGGCAGCCATGGTGAGGCAAGGGCT
>JAYWHV010000189.1:0-12317 GCA_043777615.1 Burkholderiales bacterium
GTCGAGATAGTCTTCCAGCATTTTTGCAGGGGGCATAAACACGTACAGAATGCCGCCGCGCACTTCTACGCACAGGGCAGTGCGCGAGAGCCAATGTGCTGACTCGAAGCGGGCCGGCATCAGCGTGCTGATGGCAGGTTCGTAAGGCTTCGCGGTCAAAGCGAGGCTTGCGTCATCACCGTCCACTGAAACACCAGAGGCAGCAACAGCCTGTGTCGATTTCGATCCGCCGATGCCGATCATGCCGACGTCGCGCGCGGACGCTCCGGGAGATAGCGGCGTCGCGTTGCCTTTGACTGCGGGCGCTACGCTTGTGTATATCCCCCGCGGCTGCATCGCAATCGGGGTCACATCATGGGCGCCACGCGTGACGCCGTATCGCTCCACAAACGTCCTTGGCTCGGGCAATTCTTCTCGCGGATCGAAGGTGTCACGATCGAGAACCTGCGGCTTTTCTGACGCCTTGGCCCACGGCAAAGATTCGAGCGGAAGGCGATAGCCCATCGCCGAATCGCCGGGAATCAGGAACATGCGGTTGTCGCGGAAGAACCACGGATTCGTCGTCCAGCGTGGCCCGTCTAGGGTCATACCCACTACCGCGTGCGGTGACTCGCTCACAGGAACCAGCGGCAATACATACCCAACCGGAGCGGCCAATCCCTGTTCGAATACTTTGCGCAACCGGGCCGCTTCCAGTTCGTCACCCAGGCGTGCGTCAAGCGCATCGACGTTCACTGGCAACCGGCGCTCGCGCCACCAGTAATAAAACGAATCCTCGTATCCCGGAGTGATCGTGGCCTCGCCGATGCCGAGCTTGTCCGTTAGCGTTTTGGTGAAACGTAGTGCGTCGGCGCTCGTGTATTTCGAAGCTTTGCGCTCATCGGCAAATAGCTCCGGATTTTGCCAAACGCTCTGGCCGTCTTTACGCCAGAAAATCGACAGCGCCCAGCGTGGCAATTGCTCGCCGGGATACCACTTGCCCTGGCCGAAATGCAGGAAACCGCCTTCGCCGTATTGCGCCCGGAGCTTCTGCACCAGGGCATTGGCGTATCCGCGCTTGGTTGGGCCGAGCGCGGCAATGTTCCACTCCGGCGCGTCGCGATCTTTGTCTGCCACAAACGTCGGCTCGCCGCCCATCGTCAGACGCACGTCACCCGCGATCAGATCGCGATCCACCTTTTCGCCAAGGTCGAGCACGGTTTCCCACGCGGCCTCGGTGTAGGGCTTGGTTACGCGCGGCGATTCAAAGATGCGCATGACCGACATCTGGTGATCGAACTCAACCTCGCTTTTGTCGACCGCGCCTTCAATAGGCGCAGCGGAAGAGGGCTGTGGCGTGCATGCGAGCGGAATGTGCCCTTCGCCCGCGAAAAGGCCCGACGTTGGATCAAGCCCAACCCAGCCGGCGCCCGGCAAATACACCTCGCACCATGCATGCAAATCGGTGAAGTCAGCAGCGGGTCCACTCGGGCCGTCGATGGATTTAACGTCGGGCGTCAACTGAATAAGGTAGCCCGAAACGAAGCGCGCGGCGAGACCTAGATGCCGCATCAACTGCACCAGCAGCCAGCCGGAATCGCGGCATGAACCTGACTTGAGCGTCAGCGTTTGCTCAGGTGTCTGCACGCCCGGCTCCATGCGGATCAGGTAGCGAATGTCCTTGTAGAGCATCGCGTTCAGGTCGACTAAAAAGTCAATCGTGCGCCGTTTGCTGACATCCACTTTCTTCAGATATTCGGTCACCATAGGCGTCATCGGCACGGTGCCAAGATACGGCGCGAGTTCGAGTTTCAGTTCGTTCGAATACGTAAATGGCGCTTTCTCTGCCGACGGCTCAAGGAAGAAATCGAACGGGTTCAATACCGACATTTCCGCCACGACGTCAACCGTGACCTTGAACTCGCGCGTGCGTTCGGCAAACACCAGCCGCGCCATGTAGTTGGCATACGGATCCTGCTGCCAGTTGCAGAAATGATCCGCCGGTTCGATCTTTTGGCTGTAGGAGATGATCCGCGTGCGGCAATGCGGCGCAGGGCGCAGACGAACGATCTGCGGGCCTAGATTGATCGGGCGGTCGTAGCGGTAGTGGGTAACGTGATTGAGCGCGACGTGGATGGTCATAGTGCAGACAAGTAAATAGTTGGGCCGTTTTTATGATCGATAGGAGCAAACGCTGTGCCCACGATGACATTGTCGCTACTTTGGATGTCGCATTGTGTGAATTGACAGCAGCCCAGCCGCTTGTGCCGAAAGAATTGTCAAATTGCGGTTAACAGCTTTTTTTGGAAAAATAAATGGACGCCTTATTCCATTTGGGCTGGCGCATGATTTTCTAAAATTTGTCATCAAGTCGACTTATGAAATAAAACGACTAAAGCCCCAATGCAACGGACATCTCAAGAAAAAGCTATTAACAATTGCAGTTGGCGGTAGGATGAAAATCCAGCTTCGCGCCACGTCGCGGCCGCCGGGCGTGGCTAACCGCGGCTCTTTCCGCTAGGTCTATTCAATGTTCCGAACCCGCAAGGCGGTTCATCAAGGTTCGGCAACCATAGCGTTCCTACAAACGGCGAACTGCCAGTGAAGCCTGCCGCCCGTCCGGTTTCGCTGGGCTGCACTTGAGTGAGGAAGGCCGGAATTGTGAGCGGGTGGTGCCCATCCAGGACTCCGGACATATAGCGCCGGAAGAATCCCGCTTTCCACCTCAATCAGTCGGTGATCGCTGCTGGGCCGACAAAACGGTCGGCCCACCGATCAAGTCGCGACTTCAGCTCTACCGGGGCCTACGCGGCGGCGGCGTCGCAGTAGTCGCTACGCTGCCCGCTCCGTTGGTGAACACGGCGCGGTATTGGTAAATATTCGGCGTCGTGGCGGTCGTGATAACGAGCGAGGTCGAGGTAGCCCCCGGGATGTCGGTGAAGAGACTGCCCGTCGTACTGCGCTGCCACTGAACCGTAGGTGTCGGGCTGCCGGTGGCGGCTGCTGTGTACGTCACTATCGCGCCCGGCGTTGACGGTGGCATCGCTGGATTCAACGTGATCACCGGAAGCGTAGGCGCGATGCAGGCACCCGCACCCGGCGTAGCTGAAGGAAATCCTGCGCTGAGTATCAGACCGGGTGTAATCACGCCCTGATTGATCGAATACTGCGTGAAGTTCGATGCTCCCGTGTTGCCAGCCTGAACGCCGACGGTAGCGCTAACGCCGTTCAACCCGACGCCAATGCCGGTTTGCACGTAAACGAACTGAAACAGGTTAGAGCCTTCGTTAAATACTGCCGCGAAATTGATGTTTTGCGTGGTGGCACCATCGTTGAAAGTGCGACCTCGCCACTCAATGATGAATTGACGATTCGGGGCCGTTCCTACAGTGTTGGTGTAGATGCCGCCGCCAGGGGTTGTGAGCAACAAGTCGTCCCAGTAAGGAACAACAGAAACCCCGCTTGCGAGTGTTCCCGAGGGCAGCCCGCCGTTGGCTTCCGAGGCGGACCCGCCGGCTGCTACAAACTGGATATTGCCGTTCGTACTGACACGAATTGTTTGCCCGGAGGTGACCGCTGTTCCGTAGACCGAGAACGCGAACGGGGTGGTTACGGAAAACAACGCGTCATCGACCGCGCTGCCCGCCACCAGCGTGCCGCCGGCGGGTATGGTCGCGCCAGTGGGCGTCGCCGTGAACGCATAGGCGTTCGTGTTGACCCCGATTGGCAGCGTGAAATTGATGACTCGAGGGGACACACCGCCGGTATAGGTAATCGTGAGCGTGAAGTTTGCTGTCGCTCCGTTGACGGCGGCGGCGGTTGTCGATACCTGGAATGCGGTCGAATTGTTTTGGTTTGCACCCACCGCGATGTCGGCATAGGCAGAGTTTGCCTGCGTGATGGAAACTTCGGGCGTGCTGGTCGTGAGTACCGCGCTGACTACGGTCGCGGACACGGAACCGTTGTTCACCAAATTGATGGTGAGCACATTGCAGTCGTTGGGATCGAGTCGGGCGTTGTCACCGCTCACACTGACCGGCCCAATCCCCAGGAACGCTTGAGGTGTTGCGCCGGTCGCCTGAACCGCCTGGAATGCTTGGGCGATTCCAGGACCGGACGTGACGTCGGTTCCCGCAGCCATGATGTCGAGCGCGGTGCTGGTCAGGAAATTGCGAATTTGCGCTGGAGTTGAACTCGGTGCTCCGCTCTTGACCAGCGCGGCGATCGCCCCGAGGTGAGGCGCTGCCGCTGAGGTGCCATAGAAGGGGTTGAGGCCGGAAGCCGCAGGCAGCGTGGTGTCGACACCGTCCGCAGCGGTAAGGTCAGGCTTGGCGCGAACGAGGCCGCCGCTCGTGCCCGCCAGAAAGTTGCCGGGGGTGACCGCAGACCCGTCCGCATTGAAAAACACGCGCCGTGGACCGTCAGAGGAGAAGATTTCAGTTACGTTGGTAGCCACAAACGGACCGGGGAATGGGCCGGTCGGCGTGGTGCTGAATCCCGCGGCGGCGGGCGTCGCAGCGACTGCGAATCCGTTGGCAGCGCCCGCATGGCCGCGAATCTGACCGTTGGTGGCGTACTGCAAGCGACCACGCTGGGTCGTCAGACTGATAAATCTTGCAGCCGCACCAGCCCTTCGCACCACCACCAGCCGTGTGTTCACGGCACTGGTCACGGTCTCGTAGGGGTCCTGCGTACCGGTTTGAACGTTAGTCGACGATGCGATAACCGTAGTCAGCGTGCTGTTGAGACGGAACAGGTCGTAGTCATTGGTAGCTGCACCAGCTGGGTCAGACCACTGCATTGACACGCGGCTGCCATTGGTTGTGATGGTGTTGCCGACGTCGGTACCGTTCCATGCAAGCGCATCGCCGCCGCCGGTAATCGGCGCGGGTAGTGCTCCGGTAACGAAGTCGCCCTCCCATGCACCGCTGGTACCCTGCGCGAGATTGCCCGAGTTGCCGGCCGACGAAAAATACATTGCGCCGTCAGCTGTCACGTCGTTCACGGCCTGAGTAACGACTGCCATGTTTTGCGTGGTAGCGGCGGGCTGCCCATCGTGCAGGCCCGATTCGACGAAGTAAAAAATATCGTCAATGATGATGTCGCAGCCAGGCGAGATGTTGCCCGACGTGCCAATTCCGCGAAGTGCACGGATATTGTTCGCAAAGTCGGTAATGCTGTTAAACGCAGTGGCATAGTAGAGTTGGGCGCCCGGAGCGAGGTCGTGAACAATTTGCAGCATGGCACGGCCCTCGTCAGAGCCTCCGGACGGCAGATCGCCGGAGCCTGCAAACTGCACAGGCGTCGTGAATCCATTTGGATTTCCGGGGCCCGGCAGATCACCTGCGGCCACATCAGCCGCAGCAGCCCCCAAATTGTTGAAGCTGTCGGAGATCACGCCGATGCGAAGGCCTGCGCCGTTCACGCCGAACGCGCCGCGCGCAGCATCAGCACGGTGCGTCACGTCGCCCTGAGAATTGCGCGAGCCAATCTTCTGGCCGTCGAGCGCGCGCTTTACGGTCTCCTTGAATTTTTCCAGGCGCGGAGTGAGGACGGTGGTCGATTTCGCGAAATCGTCTTCCGAAACTTTTGTGATCGCCTTCGCGCCAACTTCCTCCGTCAGCGAGGGATTGATCGAGCGGGTCGTCATGCCTTGCGCCTTCGGCCGGATGAACATAACACCCGGCAATGAAGCCACCGACTGCAGTCCAGCAAGTGGCAACTTGGCGTCAATGGCACTGGCGAAGGCAAACGAGCGAATAACTTCGCCGCCGGCCGCCGCAATGGCTTGTTTGACATCCTGCGTGAGCAGCGCACGTATCTCAACGTCAACCAATCCGGTCTTATCAGCAACGATGCCGGTCTCGAGCGTTGGCACGCCGGGCGCTGCTGGCAAGCCGACGGCCATGCGCGCTGCGTAGATCAGTTGCGAATCGATCTTCTGTTCTGTAGTTGTGCGGGTTTCTTTTTCCGCGAGCAGCGCGGTGATCTGGTCGATCGCCTGCTGAGACAGCTGCACTGGACTGTCGGCCGCGGATACGATGCCCGAGCCCACCATGCCCAGCACAACAAGAACCGACAAAAACGGCCGCAAAAGTTTTGCGCGCCAGACTCTGCTGAAAGTATCCAAGAAAATTCCCCCTCATCAAATTCGAATACGTGCGTCCGCGTGCGTCGTTTTAACGTCTAGTGCCTCGCTAGCAAACTGCTCAGAGCAGTGCCTGTCAAAGCCGTTACCGAGTACACGAAACTTAAATAATCGCTCACGCTACGCCAGACCGGTAGGTGGCTGTGAGCACCCTCCCGGCAACGCATTGCCGAGTGAAGAAAGCATACACGGCTTCGGCGGTAAATCAATGGCGACGTCGCAATCGGCAAGCTTGCCGGTAGAGCACGGCACATGCCGGCATGGCGACGCCAAAGCGTTGGCTAACCTCTGCCTGAGGCCTCATCCCGGACCTTGATCAAATCAATTGCGAAACGGCGACCGCAATTGATTATTCGGCTGGTTGGCCAAACTCACAGGCTTGCCAATGATTTCAGCCCGACGCTACGCTGCAGAAATCACCAGCGCAGTAGCCGCAGTCACTTTCTTGGCGTATTCGATATGCAGGAACTCATTCGGTCCGTGCGCATTCGATCTCGGGCCGAGCACGCCGGTGACTAGCATTTGTGCATCGGGAAATTTCGCGCCAAGCATTCCCATGAACGGGATGGTTCCGCCTTCGCCCATGTAGGCGGCCGGTTTGCCGAAGTAATGCATCGACGCGGCGTCGAGTGCAACCGTGAGCCACGGCGCAAAAGCGGGCGCGTTCCAGCCTGTCGCGCCGCCGCCGACAAAGGTGACCTGCGCGCTGTAGGGTGTGTCCTTTTCGACGAGACGTTTCACCTCGGCGACGGCTTGCTCGCCGTCAACGGTAGGTGGAATGCGCAGCGAAAGTTTGAGCGCAGTGAACGGTCGCAGCACGTTACCTGCGTCTTTGGTTGAGGGCAGACCGTCGGCACCGACAATCGATAACGATGCACGCCAGGTGCGATTCAAGATGAGCTCGACCGGGTCCTTGCTGGTGGGCAGCGTGAATTCATGCGCACCGCCGCAGCTCTGCCACGGGAAGCGCTTCCACATGCTGTCGCCGAGAATCTCTGTGGCCTGCTTCGCCTGAGCGATCCGCTCCTCGGGAATTGGTGCGTTGAACACGCTTGATTTCGTGATGCCGGTCGTTGAATCGTCGATCCGGTCCAGTAGTTGTCGCGCAATGCGGAAGGTGCTTGGCACCACACCACCGGCATCGCCGGAATGAACGCCCTCGGTCAACATTCGCACCGTCATCACGCCGCTCACCATACCGCGCAAGGAGGTAGTCGCCCACAGTTGATCGTAGTTGCCCGCACCGGAGTCCAGCGCGACGACAAGGCCAACATCGCCCATGCGTGGTGCCAGCGCGTCTAGGTACGGCGGCAAGTCAAACGAGCCCGATTCTTCGCATGTTTCGATCAGCCCCACGCACCGTGGGCGCGAAATGTTTTCGGCGTCGAGCGCGACGATCGCCGCCAATGCTGCAAACACGGCGTAACCATCATCGGCGCTGCCGCGTCCATAAAGTTTGCCGTCCTCAATCAGGGGGGTCCACGGACCTAAATCATCGCGCCAGCCGGCCATTTCCGGCTGCTTGTCGAGGTGACCATAGAGCAGCACAGTCTTGCCTGTCGCTTTGGTGCCGGTGCCGGGAATGTCGAAAAACATCACAGGCGTGCGACCCTCCAGTGTGATGACTTCCAGCGTCATGTTCTTCACTGTCTGCGCGGCGACGAACTTCTGCGCCTGCTCAATTGCTCGCTGAATCTGACCAGTGCGCTTCCATTCCGCGTCAAACGACGGTGACTTCGCGGGCAGTTTCACGTAGTCGATCAACTGCGGCAGGATATCGGTGTCCCACTGCTGGCCAGCGCGGCGCAGCAACGCGGCGGACTGGTCAGAATTGAACGGGAAGGCGTCGGGGCGAGCGGTCATGGCGGGGCTCCGTCAGGGTGATACAGAAGGCGAAAGGTGAAGCGTAGCGGAAAGGTCGCGCGACGTCTGCACCCGGACTCCTTTTGTCAATTGCGTGATGAACGACCTAGGCAAGCTGCTCGGCGATAAACCTCCCGACTTCCGCGGTTGTCGCCGTGCCTTCGAGATCGCCCGTTTTCACGCTGCTCGCCGTGCTGGCTTCACACGCCGCCAACACTGCGTCATGCGCAGCCTTGTAGCCAAGCCACTCCAGCATCATCGCGCCGCACCAGATCTGGCCGATTGGGTTTGCGATGCCCTTGCCCGCGATGTCTGGCGCGCTTCCGTGTACGGGTTCAAACAGGCTCGGGAACTTTCGCTCGGGGTTGATGTTGGCGCTGGGTGCGATGCCGATCGTGCCAGTACAGGCGGGGCCCAAATCGCTCAAGATGTCGCCAAATAAATTGCTGGCGACCACGACATCGAAAAAAGCGGGGCGCTGGACGAAATGCGCGGACAAAATATCGATGTGAAATTTATCCTGCGTAAGTTCGGGGTAGTTTTTCGCCATCTCGACAACGCGCTCGTCCCAGTACGGCATTGAGATCGAAATGCCGTTTGACTTGGTTGCACTAGTCAGATGCTTTTTCGGGCGACTCTGCGCCAGATCAAAAGCGAATTTCAGGATGCGATCAACGCCGGTACGCGTGAACACACTCTCCTGGAGCACAAACTCCCGATCCGTGCCGGGGAACATGCGGCCGCCGACGCTCGAGTATTCGCCCTCGGTGTTTTCACGCACGATGTAGAAATCAATCTCACCGGCTTTGTACGGCGAGCCGTCTTTTTTCACAACCGGCGCGATGACGCCGGGCATCAGCCGTGCCGGGCGCAGATTGACGTACTGATCAAACTCCCGGCGAAACAGAATCAGCGATCCCCAAAGCGAAATGTGGTCCGGGATTTTGTCGGGCCAACCGACGGCGCCAAAATAGATCGCGTCATGGCCGCCAATCTGCGACTTCCAGTCGTTCGGCATCATCTGGCCGTGCTTTTCGTAGTAATCCCACGACGCAAAATCGAAGTGATCGAATTGCAGCGGGATATTGAATTTTTTGGCGGCCGCCTGCATCACGCGAATGCCTTCGGGCATGGTCTCTTTGCCAATGCCGTCGCCGGCAATCACTGCGATTCTGTGTGTCATATTTATTCCAGAGTTAAGAAATCAGGTGAGAAGATAGCGCTGCTACGGCGTCGTTAATGTTGTTGCGGCGGCCAAATAAAGCTTCCAAATCCGCTGCGGAGCATCGCGCCCTGATTCGGGCTGTGGCAGCGCGGGATAGCGACCGCGACTATGACCCGAGCAAAAAAGGCATTGCCGTCGCAAGCAGGGCTTCCGGGGCTTCTTCGGGAATGTAGTGCCCGCAGGGTACCGACGTGCCACGCACGTCGAGGGCGACGCGTTGCCAGTCGGTGAGCGGCTTGAAACACTTTTCGATGATTCCATTGGCGCCCCAGAGCACTTGCAATGGCTGCGTCACTTTGTTTCCCGCTTCACGGTCTGTGCGGTCATGGTCGAGATCAATGGTGGCGCTTGCCCGGTAGTCTTCGCAAATCGAATGTGCAATGCCGGGCAATCGTATACAGCGGCGATATTCCGCCAGCACTTCCGGCGCAAACGCCGAAAGCCCTGCATGGCGATTGCCCATCATTTTTTCGATGAAAAACTCCGGATCAGCCTCAATCATCGTCTCCGGCAATGGTTCGCGCTGAATCAGGAAAAACCAGTGGAAGTAGGCGCGGGCAAATGCCATGTCGGTCTGTTCGTACATAGCCAGTGTTGGCGCGATATCGAGGAGTGTCGCGCGCTCCACCGAGCCGGCATGATCCACCAGCATGCGATGCGTCACCCTTGCGCCGCGATCATGCGCGAGCACCTTAAATCGTTCGAAGCCAAGGCTCGCCATGACGGAAACCAAGTCCTTTGCCATCTCGCGCTTGCTGTAGGGCGCGTGATTCATGCTGGCATCCGATGGAGGTTTGTCGCTGTCGCCGTACCCACGCAGGTCGGCGGCGACGATGCTGAAGTGTTTGCTCAGCTCCGGCTCAACTTTGTGCCAGATCAGATGCGTTTGCGGGTGACCGTGCAACAGGAGCAGCGGTGGTTTGGTGCGGTCGTCTGCGACCCGGGCATTGATCGTGATGCCGTTGGCGCGGATGCGCTGGAGCGTGTGATTTGCAAACATGAGCTGGAGTGTAATAGGGGCGAACTGCGTCGCCCCTATGCTCTTTTCACATTACATGCTGCGATCGCGCCACTCGGCGCGTCGTGTTTGCGCGTGGCCTAGAACCTCCGTGGTGGTGGCGTTGCGGTCGTTGCAACGCTGCCAGCGGAGTTGGTAAATACCGCACGGTACTGGTAGATATTTCTGGTGGTCGCGGTCTGAATGACCAGTGTCGTCGACGTCGCGCCAGGAATATCCGTAAACCGGCTGCCATCACTGCTGCTTTGCCACTGGACAGTCGGCGTCGGTGAGCCCGTTGCCGCTGCAAGGTAGGTCGCTATAGCTCCCTGCGTCTGCGGCGGCATGGCGGGGTTCAAGGTGACAACGGGTACGGTAGCAGGAGCACAGGTGCCAGACCCGCCGCCACAGGTATATCCCGCCTGCAGTGAAATCGTATCGACGCGCCAGTTTGGATTGGTCGCGCTGATTGAGCTGTCGAACCCAGCACGCCAGCGCAAACGAATGGTTTGGCCATTGAGTGCCACTGGCAGAGAAAGAGTCGTCGTGACATACGCCGTTTGCTGTCTTACCCAAGCGGCACGACCGGCTAGCGGGTTAGTGTCGGTGGTGTTAATCGTGCCCGTGTAGCCACCTGACGTAAACGTTCCGCCGACAGCAACGCTTGTGACGTCGTTATACGTTGTTCCGCTATCGGTACTTAACTCGAGCACACCCCCGTCCCAACTTTGGGTGGCATTTTCGAAGTTCCACGCTTGGCGGAACGTAATGACTGCACCTGTCGCCGAGGCGGGCAGCGCAATCGCCGGGCTGATCAGGCTGTTTGTCGAGGTCGTTGTGGAGCCGTTCGTAAATGCAACATTCGGACCGGAATCGGAACCAGTCGCCGTTGTCGCCCACACCGCAGGCGGTGTGGTGCCGGTTTGTTGGGTGGTCCAGCCTGCGGGCAGCGCCGGAGCAGTTACAGCATCGAAATTCTCGCTAAAGGCGATGGCTGGCGTGCCCACTACAAAACTGAGCGGGAACGACACCGGCGATGTACCACCCGTGAAATTGACGGTCTGCGAAAGATTGACCTGGCTTCCACAGGATAGCGCCGGAGTTGTGCTGACTTTATACGTCGTCGAATTGGCTACGATCGCACCCACGCCGATATCAGCATAGGCGCTGTTGTTCTGCGTAATCGACACGTTGGGCGTGCTGGTCGAGAGCGAACCGCTCACCGCCGTTGCCGTTGCACCGCCATTGTTTGTCAACGAAATATTCAAATCGTTACATTCGTTAGGCTCGATCACACCGTTGCCAGTGGGAAGCGCGGCGGAGGCGAACGACAGTATCGCCTGCGGGGCCGCAGGAGCGGCGTTGTACATCACCAGTGCGAAGTCCTGATTGGGACCCGCAACCGTCGGGTCGGCAATGCCGGCGATGTTGGTCGCCGTTACCTGAACGAGCATGGTGGTACCCGCTGCGATGCCAGCCGGCAAAAACACGCTCTCCAGATTGTTACGCGTGTCCGCCGTACCGCCCGTGACGGAATTGGCACCCGAGAACACATTACCTTTGTAGGTGTTGCCGCCAACCGTGACTGTGAGGTCAAGATTGTTGATAAAGGTGTTGCCGCTCGTGGGGCCTTCTTTGTCGGTGTAAGCCAGTGTGACCCGCAGCGGTGCGGTTGCGCTGGTCACGGTCGCAAAATAGGACCGAACCTGACCCGTGGCGGTAAACCTGTCAGTCGCGTCTTGATCGCGAATGATGCGCTGCACGCCATCAAATGCGGTGCCGAGATTCACCGAGCCCATGCCCTGATTGTTCGACGGCAAGGTGTCGTTAGCGCTCACGCCTGTCATGTAGCGGGCCGAATTCGTCAGATAGGCCTTGACCAGAGCAGGGCTGGGAGCGGCGGACCCGGCCGGTGTACGGTTTGCGCCGATGTAGCCCGGATTGTTGAGGAACTGCTGATAGATGAGCGCCGCGCTGCCAGATACGGCGGGCGTGGAGTGGCTCGTGCCCGAAGACGTGGTGTACCACTTTTGTGCTGGAGAGAGCGGGAAAAAGTTATTCACATTTCCAGCGCCACCGGTGCCCATTGAGCACACACCGTCAGC
>JAYWHV010000190.1:0-12290 GCA_043777615.1 Burkholderiales bacterium
CCGCCGCACCGAATATTTCATGACGCGCGAGTGTAAAAGACTTGTCACATTCAGTCGCGTCTACAATCCGTTGTGGTCATGCAGATTGCATGCCCGTAAACGCTAGGGGTGCTGGCTTACGCATGGTTTTTTTGCGGAAGGCGGCTGAGATGAAACCCTGGAACTTGATCAAGGTAATTCTTGCGCAGGGAAGCGTCGCTGATTTCACCCAGTCGAACTGGGCTAGTTTGTGTACTTCTGCCCTGCCGTCGATGAAGGAAATTCGATGGCTCTGATACAAAAACCATTGGTTGCGGCAATCGCCGTTGCCATGTCTTGCACTGCGTTCGCGCAAACCCCACCCCCACAAAAGATCGAACCGGTCACGGTGACCGGCAAATCTGCTCCCGTGCTCGATGCCGAAAGTGCTGATGTCGGCGGCTTTAACGCGTCCCTCGCCAAAACGCCGCAGAGCATCACCGTCATTGGTGCCGATTTGCTCGCGAGCACGGGCGTGCAAACGCTCTCGCATGCGCTGAAGCTCGACTCATCGCTGGCTGATTCGTACAACACGACAGGCTACATAGAGAGCCTGTCGATTCGGGGGTTTCTGCTCGAGCAGACGGGCAATTTCCGTCGCAATGGTTTGCCGATGACCAACTACGCGCCGATTGCTTTTGAAAACAAGGAGCGCATCGAAATCCTGAAGGGCGTCGCGGGTTTGCAGTCCGGCGTTTCAGCACCCGGCGGGCTGGTGAACTACGTCACCAAAGTGCCGATGAAGGAAGCGTTCACGACAGCCACTGTGAGCGGCGATCAATACGGCACCGCCAAGGCGCACATTGACGCCAACACCGCCGTTGGCGCTGTCGGCGTGCGGTTCAACCTGGCCGCCGAGCGCCTGCGTTCGCAGTTCGACGGCACCAATGGTGAGCGACAGTTTGCGAGCCTCGCGATGGCAACGCAGCTCAATTCGCAAACCTCTGTCTCCGCCGATTTCGAATATCACCGCCGCTCGCAACCGGATGTGCCCGGTCTTGGGCTGCTCGACGTTAACGGTGACGGCGTAGGCGATACGTTGCCGACGCGCATCAACCCACGCCTCAACCTCAACAATCAGCCGTGGTCGCTGCCGTTTCAAACCACCACCAGTACCGCCGGGGTCGCGCTTAATCATCGCTTCAACGCCAATTGGCAAGCGCGGATTGCGGCTAATCTGCAAACCAGCAAATTAAACGATCGCCTCGCCTTCCCGGATGGGTGCAGCAATGCGCCAAATTACGTGTATCCCGGGTTGTGCGCGAACGGTGACGTGGACATTTACGACTACCGCAGCGAAGGCGAGAAGCGCAAGGTCGCAAGCTGGGACGCTTATGTCGATGGCAAATTTGCTGCATTAGGCGTACAGCACAACATGCGATTCGGCGTGGCCGGACGCAGTATCCGCGCCGATTTGCCGCCGCTGCAGGCGTATAACTATGTTGGCAGCACCAACATTTACACGCCCGTCGCGCTGCCTTCCGACCCGACGCTGACCGATCTCAACACCAACAGCCGCGAACGCGCCATCGAGAGCTACGCGAGCGTGCGCTCCAGCCTGACCGCCACGCTGCAATCGTTCGCAGGTGTTCGCGTCTCGCAACTCAATCGGGCCAGCGAGCGGAGCGACGGATCGCGTGCGGTGGCCTTTGATCAAACCGTCAGCACACCCTGGGCCGGTCTAGCATGGTCCGCTTCGGCCAGCACGATGCTTTATGCCTCGTGGGGTCAAGGGGTTGAACTCGAAGTGGTGCCCAATCGCTCTTCACGTTTTGTCAACTACGGCGAAGCGCTACCCGCGTTGAAGAGCCGGCAAACCGAGCTCGGCGCCAAGTGGCAGGCGAGCAGCCGACTGCTGGTGACGGGTGCGCTGTTCAGCATCGACAAGCCGTACGCCGACGATGTGGCGACTGCCTCTGGCGTGCCGCTTCGCGTGGCGGGCGGAAAAGCGGCGCGTCATCGCGGCATTGAGCTCGCAGCCACCGGACGCGTAGACGAGGCGCTTTCGATGCAGGCGAGCATGACCGTTCTCGACGCAAAGTTCATCAAGGCGGTCGACCCGACACTCGTTGGCCAGCGCGTGACCAATGTGCCGCGTGTGAAAACGTCGCTGTTTGCCGATTACAAGATTGCAGCGTTGCCGGGATTTGCGCTGAACTCCCTGGCCGTTTATGAGAGCGGGAAGAACGTGACCGCAGACGGCAGCGTCACCCTGCCGAACGCGTGGCAGCTCGATGCCGGAATCCGCTATCAAACCCGACTGATGGGCAAATCAACACTGTTGCGACTGAATATCGAGAATCTGACCAACCGAACGTATTGGCGCGAGGCACCGACGCAATACTGGGGCGGAATCTATCTTTTCCCGTCAACGCCGCGTACGGTACGCGCAAGCGTTACGGTGGATTTTTAAGACCCGTCAACAGTGCTCGCAACCGCATTTACCCTGCTTGGCACCGCGGTCACATGGCTCGAAGTCATTGCCTTCGTCCTCGCGCTCGCAAACATCGCGTGCAACGTGTTCGAGATTCACTGGGCATGGCCGCTGACGATTGTCGCGAGCGCTCTGTACGCGTGGCTCTTTTATACGAGCAAACTCTATGGTGAGGCGGGAGTGAATGTCTTCTTTGCGGTCGCGGCGGTCTGGGGCTGGTGGCAATGGCTGCGCGGGCATCGCACCAACAGCGACGCGCCGCTGAGGATCGCGCGACTTGACCGCAGCGGCAAGATTCTGACCTTCGGCGCATGGGCCGCTTTGTGGGTGGTTTGCGCACTGTTACTGCGCAACATCACCGATTCCGATGTGCCCGTTGCCGATGCCTTTGTAACAGCCGGGAGCATTGTCGGCACCGTGCTGCTCGGACGAAAATTCATTGAAAACTGGCCGCTTTGGCTCGTCGTCAATGCGGCAAGCGTCGCGCTCTTTGCGTACAAGGGCTTGCAGCTGACGGTCGTGTTGTACGTGATCTTTTTTCTGCTCGCGATTTGGGGCTGGGTCGGATGGACCCGACGGCTCAAGGCCTTGTGAACACGCGGCCGAAACTCATTTGTCTGATCGGTGCCGAGAGCACCGGTAAAACCACGCTTGCGCAATCGCTGGCGGCACATTTTGGGTGCCCATGGGTGCCGGAGTATCTGCGTGAATTCTGCGAGTCACGCGGACGAACACCGACGCCCGGCGAGCAGTCGTTGATTCTGGAAACGCAGGTCATTCACGAATCGGCTGCGCTCGCGACCGCCCGAACCGCCAACGCGGCGTACGTGTTCTGCGACACCACGCCATTGCTGACGGCCGTTTACAGCGAGTTCGTTTTTGGCGATCGATCGCTCTACCCGCGCGCGCGCGCGCTGCAAGCCCGTTATGCGTTAACGCTCTTGCTGCTCCCCGACATCGCATGGGTCGCCGACGCGCAACGCGAGGGCGCGCATGTGCAGACGCCGGTCACCGGGTTGATCATGGCCGAACTCAGCGCGCTGAACCTGCCAACCGCCGAGGTGAGCGGTCACGGCCCCACTCGCTTCGCTTCTGCACTCCACGCGATTGCTGCATTGCGCGATTGACGCGTGACATCGAGGGCCATACTGCAAAATGCCCAGTATGGATACATGGTTCGCGAGTCTCCTTCAAGCGTTGGCGTTGCCGCAGTTCGGGCTGTCGACCGTATTTGTCATCAGTCTGGTATCGGCTACGCTCTTGCCGCTGGGCTCCGAACCGGCGGTGTTCGGCCTCATCAAGCTAAACCCGGAGCTGTTCTGGCCGACGATTCTGGTCGCCACGGCGGGTAACGCGCTGGGCGGGGCAATCAACTGGTGGATGGGGTTCGGCGCGAAGCGTGCTTACGAAGGCTTCAAACAGTCGGCGGTACAGGCGAAGGCTTTGGTTTGGCTCGAGCGGCTCGGTCCGCGCGCGTGTTTTTTTGCATTTTTGCCCGTTGTCGGCGATCCGCTGGCGACGCTCGCAGGATGGCTCAAATTGCCGTTCTGGCCGTGTTTTTTGTACGGTGCACTCGGAAAATTTCTGCGCTATCTGGTCATGACAACCGCGCTGCTGTACGTGTTTCCGGGCCAGTTTCAACCTTAAAGTTAGCCGGCTGAAGCGGGACGTTAAAATCGTTCAGCTTTTCTCTTAAATGCCCACTGACTTTGGGCTTCAGGCGGTTTAGTTATAAAGTCGCTTTTTACACAAATCGCCCTTTAGCCAACGTGCAAAGGTCGTTCTGCCAAAAAGCTGATGTTCAAAACACAAGCGTTCAGGAGCTCTTTGCCGGTGCGCTGATGGCAGGACGTTCGGTCACAGCCGCCTGTTCCGGACCGTTCAACAAATCCCGCAACGTTCCCAACGCAAGCGCCACGAACGCCAACGCGCACAATCGATAAGTCAGCCTTGCCCAACCACTGCCGGCGCGCGCAAAAAGACGGTCCACCAGCGCCGCGCAAATGAACGACCAGGCCAGCGACGCCGCCATCAAACCGCTGAAGAAAACAGCGTAGTCCGTTGCGGTTGGCTTGTGGACGCCGATGCTGCCCATCGCGGTGCCGAGTGCGGCCACGTAGGCGACGTTCTGCGGATTGGAAATCGAAAGCAGCATGCCCGATCGGAGCGCCGATTTGGGCACGCCGCCGACACTGGCAGCGTCAGACGGCGCCACCGTGAATTCCTGATCTGCCGCCTTCCATGAATCTCGCGCGAGCCAAAGCAAATACGCCACGCCAAAAATTCCAATCGGCCAGCGCAACGCGTCAAGCTGCAGCAAAAGGCCGATGCCGACGAGCCCCAGAATCGCCCACAGCGCGTCACCGACAAGCGATCCAAGCTGCACCGCGAGCGCGGGACGGTAACCACCGCGAACGCCCTGACGAATCGTTTCGGCAAACACCGCACCGGGCGCAGCGTTGAACACCAGCCCGAGCAAAAAGGCAGCGACAAATAACGTGGTCATGATGAAAAGCGCAACAAACTAGGCTGAGCCTAAATACCCTTGGCCCTGCGCGCGGCTTCAGAAATCGCATCCAGCGTCGCCCCCGGCGTGAGGTCCTGCGGATCGACTTTCAGCTCGATCACGGCGGGCTTTTTCGCGGCGCGAGTGAACGAAAGTGCATCAGCAAATGCCGCATCAAACTCAGCGTTGGTCGCAACCGTAAAACCTTTGCCACCAAAGCTCTCAGCGTATTTCGCAAAGTCTGGATTGACGAGTTGGGTGCCGTACACGCGCGACGGATGTTCGCGCTCCTGATGCATGCGGATGGTGCCGTACATGCCGTTGTTGAACACGATGCAAATCGGCGCGCCGCCGTATTGCACGGCGGTAGCGAGCTCCTGCGACGTCATCATGAAATCACCGTCGCCCGCGAAGTTAATGACCGTGCGTTCCGGCGCGACGATGGACGCCATGACCGCCGCAGGCACGCCGTAACCCATCGCGCCGCTGGTGGGCGCGAGTTGCGATTTGTTGCAAGTCTCAATTCCCGCATAAGGCCAGAAACGATGGGCCCAGGTTGCGAAGTTTCCCGCGCCGTTGGTGACGATGGAATCTGCCGGGGCGAGGCGTTTCAGCGTTTGCACGACTTCCCACAAATTGAGTTTCGCAGGCACTGGCCGGTTCTTATAGAGCGGGGGCAGGCCGCGCCATCCGGCCAGATCAGCGCGCACCTCCGTCAGCGCGGATTTGCGAAGCGCTGAGTGAGCGTCTCCCAGCTTGATGCCCGCAATCGCCGCGGCGAATTGAGCGTTGCCGGAGGCAATCATCAGCTCACCCTGATACACGCGCCCCAATTCCGACGGATCGCCATGCACATGAATGAGTTTTTGCTTCGGCACCGGCACGTCAAATAACGTGTAGCCCGAAGTGGTCATTTCACCAAGACGTGCGCCGATGCATAGCACCACATCCGCATTTTTTATGCGCGCGGCGAGCTTCGGATTGATGCCAATACCGACATCACCCGCAAAGTTTGGATGCGAGTTATCCATGCAATCCTGAAAGCGAAACGCACAGCCCACCGTTAAATCGTTCGCCTCGGCAAACAGACGCAGTTGCCGCGCTGCATCCCGCGTCCAGCCATAACCGCCGGCAATCACAAACGGGCGTTCAGCGCCAGCAAGTAGTTCGGCCATACGCGCGATGTCGGCGGCGCCGGGATGCGACTGTACCGAATGGAACGCCTTCGCCTCGGCGACAACAGCCTTCGCGCTCAGCATGTCCTCCGGCAACGCCAGCACCACCGGCCCCGGACGTCCGCTGGTGGCGATCTGAAACGCATGCGCCATGTATTCCGGCACGCGCGCCGCGTCATCAATCTGCGCGACCCATTTCGCCATCGGGCCGAACATGCGGCGATAGTCGAGTTCCTGAAACGCTTCGCGCTCGACAAAATCGTTGCCCACTTGCCCGACCAGCAAAATCATCGGCGACGAATCCTGAAAAGCGGTGTGCACGCCGATGGCTGCATTGGTAGCACCGGGGCCCCGTGTAACGAGACACACACCGGGCTTGCCGGTCAGTTTTGCGTACGACTCGGCCATGAAGGCCGCACCACCTTCCTGTCGACAAATGACAAAGCGAAAGTCGTTGCGATGCTCGTACAAGCCATCAAGCACAGCGAGATAGCTCTCGCCGGGTACACCGAACGCGGTATCGACGCCGTGGGTAATCAATGCGTCAGCGATCAGGTGACCGCCGGTGCGCAACTTTGGAACTGGGATAGGGTTTGTACTATTCATAGGTGTAAGCTTATCCAATGAGTACAGTTTTGCCCGCATCCGATGCTTCTTTTCGGATGGACGCCACGACCATCAGCGTCGTCGGCCTCGCCCACGCCACCTCCCACTTCTTCCAGCTCATGCTGCCGCCGCTGTTTCCGTGGCTGGCAACCGAGTTCTCGCTGTCGTTCGCGGAGCTCGGCACGCTGGCGAGCCTGTTCTATCTGGTTTCGGCGTTCGGTCAGGCTGCGGCGGGCTTTGTCGTCGATAAGGTTGGTGCGCGCGCGGTCATGTTCGGCGGGTTGGCGCTGTTTGCCGCAGCAGCGGTGGTTGGCTCACTGGCCAACGGTTACGCCATGCTCGTCGCGTCGGCCGCAATCGCAGGCATTGCCAATTCGCCGTTTCACCCGGTTGACTACAGCATCATCAATCAGCGGGTTTCGGCACGCAGAATTGGTCACGCTTACAGCGCGCACGGCTTGAGCGGAACGCTGGGTTATGCCTCAGCGACCCTCGTGATGGTGTTGATGGCGCAGCAGTTTGGCTGGCGCACAGCGCTCGCGGCGGCCGCGGGATTTGCACTATGCGTGCTCGCTATTGCCGTGATTTTTCGTGATGCCATCGACACCCGCTCGCTCGCGGGTGCGCATGCCGCACGCCACGCAGAGGCGACCGGGCAACCACTGGAATCACGCTTCGCCTTCATGCGGCAACCCGTTGTGTGGATGTGTTTTTTGTTTTTCTTCGTCATCACGTTCAGCAATTCCGCCATTCAGAATTTCTCGACACCCGCGCTGCAAGCCATTGTGGGGCTGAACCTCACTGTGGCCGCCACCGCGCTCACCGGCTACCTTGTGTTCAGCGCCATCGGGCAACTGGCCGGCGGCTTCGCGATCAGCCGCGAGTGGGCCGATCCCGAGCGCATCATTGCCGGCGCGCTGACCAGCTCGGCCCTGCTCCTTTTTCTCGCCGCTTCTGGCGTCGCGGGTGGCACCGCGACCTTGCTGCTGGTGATGGTCGCGGGCCTCGGCACCGGTGTGGCCGGACCTTCGCGCGATTTGCTGATCAAACGCGCGACTCCGGCGGGCGCGACCGGCCGCGTTTACGGCATGGTGTATTCGGGACTTGACGCCGGGCTTGCGGTGTCTGCGCCGATCTTCGGCTGGATGATGGATCATGATTTGCCCCGCTCGATCTTCATTGGCGCGGGTGCCGCCATGCTGATCTCGATGCTGATCGGACTTGGGGTGGGGCGTTTTGTCAAACAGCAGTCCGCCTGACGCACGCGTACTCGAACGCTCCTACGTTCTCGCCTTCACTTTTGGCAATTTCCTGATCGGCACCGGCGTCATGCTGGCACCGGGACTGTTGATCGTGCTGTCGAACGACCTGGGCGCGAGCGTGCCGCAAACCGCGCTTCTGATCACCATCGCTGCGATTGCGATGTGCTTCGGCTCACCGATTTTGGCTACGCTCACCGCAGATCTCGATCGCCGCACTGTGCTCGCCGGATCACTGGCGCTTTACGCGATTGGACACGCACTGTGCGCCTTCACGCCGAACCTCGCGGTGCTCATCGCTGTGCGCACCGTCACCATGCTCGGGGCTGCGGTTTTTACGCCGCAAGCCGCAGCGACCTTGGGCCTGGTGATTGCACCCGAGCGGCGCTCGGCGGCGATTACAGCGGTTTTTCTGGGCTGGTCGGTCGCCTCGGTGGCGGGCAGTCCCGCCGCCGCGTGGTTCGGCGCGCATATCGGCTGGCGGTGGACGTTCGCCGGCTTCGCAGTGCTTTGCCTTTTCGGCATTATCTGGATTTATCGCGTCGTCCCACGCGGTTTGCGCGGAGCTCCGTTGTCGCGCGAGGCGTGGTTTCGCGTGATCCGGCATCCTGCACTGATCGCAATTCTCCTGGTGACCGCGGTGTCCGCATCGGGGCAATTCACGACCTTTGCCTACATCGCACCGTTTGTTGCCAATATCCTCTCGGCGTCGCCAAACACGTTGTCGCTGGCACTCATGTTGTTCGGCGGCGCAGGGGTCGCGGGCAACGTGTGGGCAACCCGGCGCATCGCAGCAACGGGTGCAACATCAAACGTTAATTTGTCAATTATTTCAATGAGCCTCGGCATGCTCACGCTCGCAGCCGTCGGGTCGTGGTGGATTGGTTTCATTGTCGGTGCCATTGCCTGGGGCGCTGGCGTGTTCGCCAATAATTCGTCGCAGCAGGCACGCCTCGTGATGGCGTCGCCGCAACTGGCAGGCGCCAGCATCGCGCTCAATACGAGCATGATTTATCTCGGTCAGGCAATTGGAACCTCAGTCGGAGGCGTCGTGATTGCGGGCGCGGGCTATCGGTGGCTGCCGTTGGTCGGGGCGACCGTGTTGATGGGGGCGTTGGCGCTTTCATATCGCGCGTCGCGAAAGGCCACTGCCTAGCCGCCGCGCGAACAACACGTGAGCAGCAAAGGCAACCAGCCAAAGTACAAACACAGTCACGGCAACGGCCACCGGGACGTGCAACGCTATGCCAAACGTGGGTGCCGCCAGTGCGAGCTGTAGCAAAGCCGCGACAGCTCCCAACCCAATCAGCCACCACGGCAAGCTGCGGGACCGGACGGCTGCCGCCATCGCCACCAGCAGCCAGAGCCCACCGAACAGCGCCATGCCAAGCACTTCGCCAATCCCGCCGCCGTAACTATTGATCGCGCTGAACGTCAGCTCGATGGCTGCCCGCGTTGCCGGATCGGCAGAAGCGTGGCTGTTAGCCAGCAGCGGCATCACCGTCAGCCAGCGCAAAATGCCGATTGCCCTTGACAGCGCGGAGAGCGCGCCGAGTGCAACGATGAGTGCCGAGAGCTTGCCATTGAGGCCGGTCACGCGCCACGCCACGATTACCGCGACCGGCAGGATGGCTAGCGAATAGAGCAGGTAAAAACTGTAGCCCAGCCTGAGCGCCTCTGGAGCTGCGGCGATCGCTGCCAACTGCTGCGCGGCAGGATTGCGCAGGGAACCGGGCCACCCGATGGCAGGCCCGAGGATCGCGAGCGGGGCGAACGCGAGCAGCGCCTCAATGATGAGAAAAAGGGCGATTGCGATGCGGACCTTGGTCGAGGTTCCTGCGGAAGAGTTGGCGTCCGTCGCAGAGTCGTTCACTGTGCCTTGCGAAAGCGCCGTTGCGAACGTAATTGAGTTTGACATAACGATCTCCTTTTCAAAATGGATCATGCGACCTGGATCATGCGGCGATGGCCGAACGACCGAGCGCGGCGGTTGTGCGACGCGGCAACAGTTTCGGATGCAGCGCGGCAACACTCGCACCGACGGCCTCCTCAAGCGGCGTCGTTGCGGCGATGAGCGGAGCATGCGCAGCGTCCGTGCGCAGTTCATGCGGGCGATGCCACAGATATGACATTTCGGCGAGTTCGCGCCACAGCGGTTTAACCAGACCAACCACCCGGATGAGCGTCCACGGCAACTGACCCACCTTGAGCGTTCGGCCCATGCATCGCTCGATAGACGCGATCACCTCATTCCCGGTCACCGCATGTCCAGCGAAGTGAACTTGCTCAAAGCGCCGCAACCCGGCGCGCGCCTCAGCGACGCGCACAAATGTCTGCGCGAGATCGGGCACATAGGCCCACGCGTGAGGCAAGTTGAGCGGACCGGGATAGGTCAGTTTTCCCTTGGGCAAATCTTTGGCGATCGCCTGGTCAAACCAGCTTCCGGTGTTGCAACCAAAGAAGTCCCCCGCGCGAATGACGATGGCTTGCATGCCTGAACGCGTTGCGCTTTCAATTGCGGTTTCCATGCTGATGCGAATGCGGCCCTTGCGAGTTTCTGCATGTTGCGGCGTGTCGCTGCGCAGCACGTCGGGCATTGCGGCGCCATAGTTGTAAACATTGCCGGGGAACATGAGCGTTGCGCCGAGTGCTCGCGTGATCTCGATGGAGGCGCGGTTTAGCGCCTCCGCCTCCGTTGCCCAGCGTGTGTAGATCGGGTTGGTGGCATTGATCACGACGTCCACTCGACCGGCACCTGCTTTCGCAGCGGCAACGACGCTCGCAACGTCGCGGGCATCGGCCGCAATCACGTTTGTCAGATCGCGGCCCGGTGTGGCTCTTGCCTGCTGCAGCACGCGCCACCCCTCAGCAGCAAAAGTGTCAGCGAGTGCAATACCCAGTCTTCCCTTCGCGCCAAGAATCAGGACGGTCGATTTGCCTTCTGTTTCCATTTCAAACACTCCAGAAAAGTACGGTGATCCGCGATGAAGTGAATTGTTTGCCCTTGCAAGAAATAAAACAATTCCATAGCATTAGCTATCAGCTATGCGGTTTTGAATATCGAGAATCTAGGAGCGCAATTGGAAAAGGCTCAAACCGCCCTTGCCTTCGACTGGACGCTCATGCGCTCCTTTCTCGCCGTGCTGGACGCCGGAAGCCTCCTTGGCGCGGCGCGCCGGTTGCAGCAATCGCAACCGACGCTGGGGCGACACATTCAGCTGCTTGAGGCGCAACTCGGCACGGCGCTCTTCGAGCGCACCGGGCGCGGCCTGACGCCGACCGCCGCCGCACGCGAAATCGCCGACCATGCACGCGCAATGCAGGACGCGGCCGACGCGCTGCAGCGCCAACTTTCACGCAGCAGCGGCGACTTGACGGGCACAGTTCGCCTCACAGCGAGCCAGACGGTCGCAACCTACCTGCTGCCACCGCTTTTGGCAAAGCTGCGCAGGCAAACGCCGGAAATCCAGATCGAGCTCGTGGCCAGCGACGAGGTCAAAAACCTGCTCCGGCGCGAGGCGGACATCGCCCTCCGGATGGTGCGCCCGGAGCAGGAAAGCCTCATTGCCCGCAAGGTCGCGTCTCTCACGCTCGGCACCTACGCCAGCAAGAAATACTTGAAGTCTCATGGGGCACCCACCGATGCGATGGATCTGCTCAATCACCAGTTGATCGGCTACGACCAGGTCACGACCATTCTGAAAGGTTTTCGCGCGTTTGGTGAAACCGTCACGCGCGAGAATTTTGCGCTCCGTACCGATGACAACGTCGTGCAGTGGCAGGCAGTGCGTGCGGGGCTTGGCATCGGTTTTGTCGCCGACTATCTGGCGAACACTGATCGCACGGTGAAGCGTGTTTTGCCCGATTTTCGAATTCCCGATTTGCCCGTCTGGCTGACGACTCACCGGGAAATTCATGGCAATCCACGCATTCGCCGCGTGTACGACTTTCTGGCGGCGGAACTTGCCATCAACGCTTCATTTCGGTGCAGCTAGCGGCGCAGAGCCATTGCATACAGGGGTTACGTGGCAATAATGCGACAAGTCGACTTTATGCAAATAATGCTGGGAGCCCCAATGCAGTAAGCGTTTGACAAAAAAAGCCGTAAGCCACGCTGATCCGTTTCACAATAATAAATTCGACCGGTAATGTCTCAATTGCAAAACATCTGATAGAAATTCACTGTCCGTGAGGTACTTGGCCAAAAGCCTAAGTAGCGTCGGGCGACTACGTTGCTAACCGCGCAACACTTGGGGCTTTTGTCGTGTTGCGCGGGTTGGGAATGAAGTAGC
>JAYWHV010000191.1:0-12260 GCA_043777615.1 Burkholderiales bacterium
CAGCAACGTATCAACCAGATTGACGATGGGCGCGCGTTTGGCGACATGCTCGGCATCACGCCACGGCCGCGTTTCGTCCAGCTCCGCATGTCGCTCCTGCTCAAGTGCAAGTTCGGTCAACGTGCGCAGTTCAGCGGCCTCCTGCGCGGATCGGTAAAAGCGGTTGATAGCCTCATCGATTTGCACCGCCTGTGCGCGCACAAAGACGATGTGTCGCTGCAGCGCAAAGCGCAGCACGCCGAGCGCGTCTTCGTCGGGCAACTCTGCTACGGCGAGCACCACGGCCTCGCGCCACAGCATCAATGGCGCGACGCGAAAACGCTCCGCCACCGCGCCACCAAGCAACGCAACCGCATCCGGCATCAGCTCAAAATGCGTCAGATCGACATGCGGAATATCGCGCACCGCATGCAGCGTCTGGCGTGCCACCTCGAGCATCTGGGGGCTAGCGGTGTCTGCGCATGTCGCAATCAACAGCCGGGCTCGCTCAATCTCCTGACTTCCCGGCGGATCCGCGCGACCGAGCAGCTGGCCATAGGCCGAACTTGATGCAGCATGCGCATTTAGCAACAACTCAAGTTCTTCGGGACTTTGAACCACTCTGGCTCGTAAAGCGTTTTCGGTCATGCCAATCCACACAATATCTTCTGGACGTCTCGCGGGCCCTCACCCACGCCTTCTTTTGTTTTTACGCTGAACGGGACCGGGCAGAGGTGACGAAGATCAACGCAAAAACATCTTTTTGCGCTTTTCGCTGCGACTCGGCACTGCAACGCCGCCGGTCTGTGAGGGTTTGCGGCGTGCTCTAATTCATCTCCTCACGTTTGGCGAAATTGGTACGGCTCATGAAAGATAAAGTTACCCTCGTTACCGGGGCCACGCGCGGCATTGGTGCTGCGATCGCGAAAACGCTCGCTGAAGCGGGAGCGAAAGTAATTGGTACCGCCACATCACAAGCGGGCGCTGACAAAATCACTGAGGCGCTTGCGCCATTTTCCGGTCGTGGCGTGGTGCTTGATGTGACCGATGCGGCGGCCATTGACGCCGCACTCAAGGATGTCGAAGCCCATGAAGGGCCAGTCGCGATCCTCGTCAACAACGCCGGAATCACACGTGACACCCTCCTGATGCGCATGAAGGATGACGACTGGGACGCCGTGATGGACACCAATCTCAAAAGCGTCTTCCGTCTGACGCGTGCCGTCAGTCGGCCGATGATGAAGGCGCGTTTTGGGCGGGTTGTAAATATTGGCTCGGTCGTGGGCTCAATGGGCAACGCAGGGCAGGTCAACTACGCCGCGGCGAAGGCTGGCTTGATCGGCATGACCAAGTCCCTCGCTGCGGAACTGGGATCGCGTGGAATCACAGTTAATCTGGTCGCCCCGGGCTTCATCGATACGGACATGACGCAGGCGCTGCCCGAGACTCAGCGCACAAAACTCGTGGAAATGATCCCCGCGGGACGCCTTGGCTCGCCGGATGACGTCGCTCACGCCGTTAAATTTTTGTGCGGTGAGCAGGCGGGATATATCACCGGTACGACGCTACACGTCAACGGTGGCATGTATTTCAGCTGAGTTGATCGAAGTTAGCGTGATTTAGCGTGCGAGCTTGGGGACGGTAGATGTTCGTCGCGGCGCTGATTCCTTTGCTAAAATTCCTGAATTCGGCTCTGCGCCGTTTTTCCATTAAAGGATCCATCAAGGATTTGCCATGAGTGATATCGAAGCCCGCGTTAGAAAAATCGTTGCCGACCAACTGGGCGTTGCCGAGGCAGACATCAAGAACGAATCATCTTTTGTAGATGACCTCGGTGCCGACTCGCTCGACACGGTTGAACTCGTCATGGCGCTCGAGGAAGACTTCGGCACCGAGATTCCCGACGAAGAAGCCGAGAAGATTACGACGGTGCAACTCGCGATTTACTACGTCACCTCGCACAAGAAGTAAGCCTCAAGGTTGTCGCCTTTGAGCATGTTTAAAAAGGCGGCCACTGAGCCGCCTTTTTTGTTTTTGAAAAGTTTTTCTCCATGACAGCAAGACAGCGTCGCGTCGTCGTCACCGGTTTGGGCATTGTGAGTCCCGTGGGAATTGGTGTTGCCGCCGCCTGGGATTCAATCACCAACTCCCGCTCCGGGATTGGCCCGATCACCCGGTTTGATTCCTCTGCGTTCAACACGCACATCGCTGGCGAGGTTAAGGGCTTCGATCCAGCACAGTTCATGTCCGGTAAAGAGGCGCGGCGCTACGACACGTTTGTTCATTTCGGCATCGCTGCCGCTAAAGAAGCGTTGGCCGACGCGGGCATAGCGCCCAATCCGGTAAATCCTGACCGCTACGGCCTGTCGATTGGTTCCGGCATTGGCGGTTTGCCGCTCATTATGGAAACGGCCTACGCCTTGCGTGATGGCGGTCCGAGAAAGATTTCTCCGTTCTTCATTCCCGGCTCAATCATCAACATGATCTCGGGTTTGGTTTCGATCGAGTTTGGATTCCAGGGTGCGAACATGGCGGCCGTGACCGCATGCAGCACCGCCAATCATTGCATCGGCGAAAGCATGCGAAAGATCGAGTACGGTGACGCCGACGTGATGGTCGTTGGAGGTTCTGAAGCGGCGGTTTGCGAGTTGGGCATTGGCGGCTTCAACGCGGCGCGTGCGCTCTCGGTCAGAAACGATGACCCGACGGCGGCGAGTCGCCCGTGGGACGTTGACCGTGACGGCTTCGTGCTCGGCGAAGGCGCAGGTGTCCTCGTGATCGAAGAGCTTGAGCATGCCAAGGCGCGTGGTGCCAAAATTTATTGCGAGCTCGTCGGTTACGGCGTGTCTGGAGACGCGTATCACGTCACCGCCCCTCGCGAAGATGGCGACGGTGCGCGCCGCTGCATGGTCAACGCGCTCAAAAATGCCAGTCTGAATGCCTCGGAGGTTGATTACGTCAATGCCCACGGCACCTCGACGCCGCTCGGTGATCTGGCTGAAGCCACCGCGCTACGGAGCGCTTTCGGAGAGCACGCTAAAAAAGTCATGGTCAGCTCAACGAAATCAATGACCGGCCATCTGCTCGGAGCGGCGGCGGGCATCGAGGCCGTGTTCAGCATTCTTGCGCTTCGCGACGGTGTCATTCCGCCGACGATTAATTTGCACAAGCAAGACCCCGCTGTCGAGCTCGATTTGGTGCCAAACATCGCGCGTCAGAAGCCGATTGATGTTTCGATGTCGAATAGTTTTGGGTTTGGCGGCACCAACAGCACGCTAATTTTCAAGCGAATTTGACGGCTACAACGCACCTGAAAATGCAGGTAACAACGTAGGGCGGGCATTTCCCGCCTCGTGTACATAGGCGGGCGTTGCCCGCACCATCAAAAAATCAAATATGTCTCTAGTCGTTCATAAATACGGCGGCACCTCGATGGGCTCAGTGGAGCGCATTAAAAGTGTCGCCAAACGGGTCGCCAAATGGCATCGGGCGGGCTACCAGATGGTCGTCGTGCCGTCGGCCATGTCGGGTGAAACCAATCGTCTGCTGGCGCTCGCCAAAGAAGTTAACTCGGACCCGAGCCCCCGTGAGCTTGACATGATCGCGTCGACCGGCGAACAGGTTTCGGTCGGGCTGCTCTGCGTTGCCTTGCAGGGTGAAGGCATTGATGCCGTGAGCTACTGCGGCTGGCAAGTGCCAATTCGCACCGACAATTCGTTCACCAAAGCGCGCATTACGAGCATTGATGATGTTCGCGTGCGGGCCGATCTGGCGCAGGGCAAGGTCGTCGTGATCACCGGCTTTCAGGGCGTGACCGACGACGGTCACATCACAACGCTCGGTCGCGGCGGTTCGGACACTCAGGCCGTCGCAGTTGCCGCGGCGATGAAGGCCAGCGAGTGCCTGATTTACACCGACGTCGACGCGGTCTATACCACTGATCCACGCGTTGAACCCGATGCCCGTCCGCTGAAAACCGTGACCTTTGAAGAGATGCTTGAAATGGCGTCTCTTGGTTCGAAAATTCTGCAAATTCGCTCGGTCGAATTTGCCGGTAAATACAAAGTCCCAACGCGGGTCCTGTCGAGCTTCACTGATCCGATGATTCCGATCACAGAAGAGGCCAGCTCGGGCACGCTAATCAGTTTTGAGGAAGAAGAAAACGTGGAACAAGCCATCATCTCCGGCATAGCTTTCAACCGCGACGAAGCGAAAGTTTCCGTGCTCGGCGTGCCTGACAAACCGGGTATCGCCTTTGCAATCCTCGGCCCGGTCGCGAAAGCAAATATCGACGTCGACATGATTATCCAGAACGCCGGCGTCGGCGGAACCACGGACTTTTCGTTCACGGTGCACAGGAACGAACTGCAGAAGACGCTCGACGTTTTGAAGGCCGAAGTGCAGGACGTTATTCAGGCGAAAACCGTCATTGGTGACGCCAAATGCGCCAAGGTATCGGTGGTCGGTATCGGAATGCGCTCGCATGTCGGTATCGCTGCACTGATGTTCGAAACGCTATCGAAAGAGAGCATCAACATTCAGATGATCTCCACCAGCGAAATCAAGATATCGGTTGTGATCGACGACAAGTACATGGAGCTCGCAGTGCGCGCGCTGCACAAGGCGTTTGAGCTGGACAAGGTGGCCGCCTGAATCCGCAGCTAGCGACGGCTCAAAACCCCGCTATAATCAATGGCTAACGGAGACGTGACCGAGAGGCCGAAGGTGCTCCCCTGCTAAGGGAGTATACGGTGATGAGCTGTATCAAGGGTTCGAATCCCTTCGTCTCCGCCAACAAATTAAGCCACCTTTTTTGGGTGGCTTTTTTGTGTCCGCGAGTTCAAGACTTTTTCGGACAATCGCGCAGTTCTGGCGATTGACCACGGTCGCAGACGTATCGCCGATATTCGGCCCAAACCTCATCCCACACGGGCGTCTGACCGGGTTTTGCGCGGGCGGCGAGACTTTCGCAGCCGCCACCGGGGCGAATCCAGTCGGCGTGTTGTCCGGGTTTTGGCTGGGATTGCGCAGGTATTCGCTGCGCGAGATTGAACGCCGTCGAGCCTCCGCCGTCGCGTTGATTGACGTTGGCACCGTATGCGCAGAGGACGGTCGCGGATCCCGTGTCACCGGTGACATGCAGTGGAGTTTGGCCAGTGGCGTCTGCTGCATTCACGTCGGCACCCAGCGATAACAGCAATTCGCTCACTTCTCGATCCCTGATCCGCCGATGGTTGTGCAGGGGCGTTCGGCCCTCTTGCTCGCAACCCTTGCAGTTATTACGATCATTCACGTTCGCGCCCTTGCTGACCAGCCAGCGGATCATGTCGAGCTGGCTGGCTTGCGCGGCAATATGAAGCAGCGATTCTCCATTTAGACGCACGGCCAGGTCCGCCCCAAATTCAGCCAGCACATCGGCGACTGCCACGTCTCCGTCAGCAACTACATGGTGGATAACGTAGCGGCCAGCCCAAAGATTGTTGCTCGTCCGTGCGCCCACCGAACTCGAAGCGGAACCTTGCTGCATGAGTTTCAGCATCGCCAGCTCAGGGTTTTTCTGCAGCGCTTTGCGCACGATTGCCGGGTCTTTCGAAAGCACGTCAGCTTCGGCCGAGCCCTGAATAGCGTTGTTGACGATGATCGCCACGGCGACGCCAATCACCGCGATGATGAAGAGCCTTCCGATCAACCGCCCAGGGTGCTTGAACATGTTTCGCTTACATCCAAAACTATTCGCAGAATCCCGACATTATCAGACAGACTGACGTACGCCAAGGTGCATCAGCTTTTAGCTGAAATCGCGGCTGAATAAGGGCTTAGCTGTGCATTTATGCTTAAGTCGAGGTAAGCGCTAAATGACCACAGTTCCACGTCCTCGGCAAACATCGAAAACAGGCGACGTGTCAGAAATCCGGCGACGGCTTCCGAGCTGTGACCCGCGGCCTCTAACGATTTGGCGACGATAGCGAGCTTTTCGGATACCTCGCGCGTGACGCCTGCCGACGCCCGCGACGGGTCGAGCGACAGCGGCTCCAGCCAAACGGCGTGCAGACGGGCCCGAATGTCAGGAGCCGCAAGGGCTGCTAGGGGAATGCGGTAGCTGCGCGGATCGGGGAACGGGATGTACGCGCCGCCGGTCTGGCTGAACTCTGAGTAGAGCTCGATGACGTTGCCGACGTCAACGACCACGACGAACGGTGGACGGCCTTCGTTCGACGGGAGCTGGCGGACATACGCCACGGCCTGCCCGTGCGCGCGAAGCATGGCGTCGTTAAAGCTCTTGCTTTCGACGTCAGCACGCAATTTTTTTGTTTTCGAGGACGAATGCGCCGCGCCGGTAGCAGTCGATGAATTTGGTGGTGCTGCTGCCGTCGCCATGCTGAAACAGCACGCTGCGCTCAAACACATAGTCGTTCGCGCGGTTGTCGTCCACAGCCAGATTGGGCGGCGGCAGGTCGAGCGCAATGCACAGCTCACGGGCGATGGTGCGCGCGCTGGGGATTTCGCTGCCGCTCGCTTTGGAGGCGCGCGCAATCGGCTCGTCGATGTTAATGTGAATGAGTTTACCGGGGGCAAGGGCGAAGGGCGCGGGCGGTGTGGCGGGTGTTTTACCGGCGGCCAGCGCTTGCGCAGTGCAGCAAGCCGACCCCGCGCGCACGCTAACATGCCCGGTTATCCGATTTCGCTGCCTTCCCATTTGAAGACTTTCTCTGCTGCGTCACTGCGGACGCCTCTGAACCTGTGTCTGTTTGCCCTCATTGTGGTGACTGGGCTCCTGTACTTGCCGTCGCTCGGCAACGTGCTGGTGTTTGACGACGCCATCATCACGAGCGGTCAGCTCTCGGCCGAGTACGGTGCGGGGTTCTCGTTCAAGCCGCGGGTGCTTTCGTACAGCACGATTGTCTGGTTACAAAAAATAGTGGGCGACGCCTGGTGGTTGCAGCGACTGGTCAATATTGCGTTGCACCTCGGTGTGGTGGCGATGCTCTATGTGTTTTACCGGCAGCTGGTGGTGAGTCTGGCGGCGGTTCAAGTACCTTCCGGCACAGAAGCTGCCGACCAGCCACGCATTGCGAATCATTGGGCGTTGTTGATCGGGGTGGCCTGGTACGCGCTCAATCCGACCGCTGTCTACGCCGTGGCCTATCTCACCCAGCGCTCGATTGTGATGGCGACGCTGTTCAGCCTGATCGCGCTGTGGGCGGTGTTGCGCGCGCTGGCGACCGGGCGGCCGTTCTTCTGGCTGATCGTTTTGCTGGCTTACGTTGCGGCGATGTTGTCCAAGGAATATGCGCTTGCCTTGCCCGCAGCGATTGTCGCGCTCGTTGTACTGATACGCCGTCCACCCGCAATGCAGGTGGCGGCGATCATGACAATAGGCGTCATTTTGGCGGCCATTGCGGTGTGGCTTTTGTATTCGCGCTACGGCGCGATCATCGGTCAGGTGTTTGACGAAACATCGCTCGCTTACGTCGGGCAGCTCGCCGTGAATGCACCCGGCATCGAGAAACAGGTGTATCCGCTGTCGATCATCAACCAGATGTGGCTCTATTTTGAGTACGCCTGTCGCTGGTTCTTGCCGTCGACGCAGATGATGTCGGTCGACATGCGAACGACGTTTCCAACGCAGTTACTGAGCGTGCCGCATGTGCTGGGCGTGGCTGGCTACGCCGCGATGTTCGTGGGCAGTGTGACGCTCATGCTGCGTTATCGCGATGCCCGCGCGCTCTTGGGCTTTTGCCTGTTTCTGCCGACGGTTTTGTTTGTCACCGAGTTCTCGACGGTGTGGGTGCAGGATCCGTTTGTGCTCTACCGCAGCTATTTGTGGGCGATTGCGGTGCCGGGACTGATTTATCTGGGTGTCGGACAACTCTCGGGGCGCATGTCGTCGACGACGTTATTTGCGTGTGCAGGTGCGGTCGGCGCGATCATGATCTGGCAAACCACGGACCGTATTGCTTCGTTTCGTAGCGAAATCTCCGTTTGGGATGACGCAATCCGCAAATTGCCGCCTGAGCTCGTGGTTGGCAAATCCCGCGCCTATTTGAACCGCGGGCAGGCCTATCAGCTGGCGGGCGAAGACAACCGCGCGATCCGCGACTATCAGCGCTCGACGGGGTTTGGCGATGGCGGCGAAGGGCTGCTCAACGCCGGCGCGGTGCTGCTCGCCCGCGGTCGTTATGCCGAGGCGATTGCCGCGTTTGACGGCGCAACGGCGCGTGGCCAGAAGAGTGCGTCGCTGTCGTTAAATCGTGGAACGGCGCTGCTGAGCCTTGGCGATACAACCGGCGCCCTGGCTTCGTTGCAACAGGCTTTGACGCTTGGCCCGGCGGTACAGGAGATTGCGGCTGTGCGCCGTCAGCGTTCGCAGGTTTTCCTGCAGACGGGACGCTATGACGAGGCGATCGTCGATGCGCAGTTCGCCGCGCCGGTGTTTGCCGAGGACTGGCAAGTGCGCAACACGCTGGGCTTCGCGCTGCTGGCGAAAGGCAACAGCGAGGCGGCCAAGGCGGCGTTTGCCGATTCGCTGAAGCGCGGGCACTCAGCCGCCGCTTTCTTCGGACTCGCGAGCTGCTACGCCGCGCAAAAGAGCGCGCCTGAGGCCCGCGCCAACATCGAAAAAGCACTCGCCATCGATCCGACAAACACGCAGTATCAGCAGTTTCAGGCAAATATTCGGTAGATTCTGCCCTACAGCTTTAAGCTGAAACGACCTCCGCTATGGGGCTAAACGTTATTCAAGGCAAAAGTTGAGTTTTAGATTTTTGATGGCGAAGCCCAATTGAATTGGACGTTTCACCAAAAAGCTGATGGCGGCTATTTTTCCGCTTCCCGCTCCTGCAGCGCCCGCCACATCACCTTGCCAGACCCGCTCTTGGGCAGGGCATCGACAAACTCCACCACGCGCGGTGCCTTATAGGCCGCCATGTTGGCGTGCGCCCAGTCGACGATTTCCTGTTCGGTGGTGTGTTTGGCGTTGCCGCGCAGCACGATGACGGCCTTGACCGATTCCCCGCGATAAGCGTCTTTGGTTGAGATGATGCAGGCTTCCTGCACTGCTGGATGGCGGAAGAAGAGGGCTTCGACCTCGGCCGGCCAGACCTTGAATCCGCTCGCGTTAATCATCCGTTTCAGGCGATCAGTCATAAAGAAATAGCCGTCTTCATCGACGCGGCCCATGTCACCCGAGCGGAAGAAGGATTTGCAATCGATTTCGACGAAGGCGGCCTCGGTCGCGGCGCGGTTTTGCCAGTAGCCCTTGAAGACTTGCGGGCCATGGATCAGGATTTCGCCAGACTCGCCGATGTCGCACGGCGCCAGTGTGTCGGGGTTCACCACGCGCGAATCGACGCCGACGTAGGGCACGCCCAGGCATTGCTGCTTCGGGCTATCGGGCGGGTTGGAATGCGACGGGGCAGCGGTCTCGGTGAGGCCGTAGCCCTCGACAAAGCGCAGGCCAAATTTCTGCCAAAGATTCTCGGCGACGGCTTGCGGCATGGCCGCGCCGCCACCGCCGATGTACACGAGGCTCGTCAGGTCGTAATCGCCCACGTTAGGGCTGCCGAGCAGATCGATGATCATGGTCGGCACCATGGTCCAGTTGTTCACGCGATATTTCGAGATCAGCCGCCCCGCCAGGTCGCGATCCCAGCGCGGCATGATGACCGCGCACGAACCCAGATAAATCGGCAGGTGCAGCCCATAGAGCATGCCGGTGATGTGAAACATCGGAACCACGGCAAGGCTCACCGACTCAACCGAGCCATCGCCCCAGAGCGCGCCCGAAACCACGTTGTGCATGATCGTGCGATGCGTGTGCATGCAGCCCTTGGGCAGACCCGTCGTGCCTGAGGTGTACGGCAACACGGCCAGATCATCAGGGCCAGCGGTGGGTGCGACCGCTTTGTGCCTGGCGGCCATGGCGTCACGCCAATGCGTTCCATACGCGGGCAGGTCTGCTGGCATATCGAGCCAGCCGCGCCACGCATCCGGTATGCCGCTGTTGGGCAGGCGGGCATCGGTCATTTCGTCGCAGTAACGCGTGACGAGCAGATGCTGCAGGCCACCGTCAGGCTTTGCGGCAACGACTTCCTGATTGGCGGTTACCCACAGTGCGGCAAGGTCGCTACCGACGATGGCGACGCGCGCCGCCGGGTCGGTGATGTAGTGAGTGAGCTCAGCGGCTTTGTTCATCGGGTTGACTGGCACCACCACTGCGTCAGCGCGCAGAATCGCGTAGTAGCCAATCACGAATTGCGGCGAGTTCTGCATGCAGAGCGCGACGCGATCACCCTTGGCAACGCCCGCGACTTTTTGCAACCAGCCCGCCAGCGCCTCAACGCTCGCATTCAGCTCGCGAAACGTCAACACGCGGTCGCAAAACACAAACGCCGGCCTATCCGGGTAGCGCCTGACGGTGATGTCAAGATTCGCCCACAGCGTCGTGTCAGGCGTGCTCACATTCTTTGGCAGACGTTTGGGCCAGACGTCGAAGTGCTTGTTTATCGTTACCGGGGTGCCAGTCATGTCCATCCTTGTTTGATTGCAGCTCTGTGGCTTTCAGTCGATTATTACTCGTCCGGCCTGGCACTGCACGTTGCGCTCAAAATACTGGGTGAGGCATATATTCACGCGATCAATTTCTCCGCTCACGCAGACTGGCTCTTGGCTACATCCCGTAAGAAAACCGTCTCGCAGTCCGCCGCTGCCGGTGTCGCCGCCGACGCCATGGTCGCCAGCCCACGCGAACTGCGTCTGCGGGTATATGCAGGATCAGTCATCGCGATGGGGCCGGGCAAGGCTGATCTCCTCTCGGCAATTCAGGCAACGGGGTCGATTTCCGCTGCGGCGCGAGAGCTCGGCATGTCGTACAAGCGCTGCTGGGATCTGGTGTCGATCATGAATGAGCACTTCAAGGCGCCACTCGTGATCAGTGTCAAAGGCGGGCCGAGTGGCGGCGGCGCTGAGCTCTCCGCGTTTGGCGCTGAAGTGTTGAAGCGCTACCGCACTGTGGAAGAGCGGGCTGCGAAGGCCATTGCCAAAGACGTTGAGCGCATTCGTTCGATGCTTCGCGAGTAGTTGCGCCGCTATACTTGGCGATATGTTTCCACGTATATATCGATAAGCGGGCGATGAGGAGCGGCGCGGGCATGCTGTCACGCTGGTTAGCGCTGGTCTGTCTGACGCTTGCCTCCGTTTGCTCCTACGCTCAGACCGGACCGACGATTGCCGCTGCCTCCGACCTCAAGTTCGCCCTTGACGAAATAGCTGCTGCTTTTCAGAAGCAGACGGGAAAATCGGTGCGAATTACCTATGGGTCCTCCGGTAATTTCTACCAGCAGATCGTTCAGAACGCGCCGTTTGAAATTTTCATGTCGGCTGACGAAGAGTTCGTCTTCAGGCTGGCGGACAAAAATCTGACGGCTGATCGTGGCGCGCTTTACGCCATTGGACGCATCGTGCTTTTTGCGCCGAACAACTCTGCGCTGATGGTTGATGACCAGATGATCGACCTGCGACGGGCATTGGCTGACGGTCGGCTGAAGAAATTTGCCATTGCCAATCCGGAGCATGCGCCCTATGGCCGTGCCGCCAGGGAAGCACTCAAGCGGGCCGACGTCTGGAGTCAGATTGAACGAAGACTTGTGTATGGAGAGAATGTCTCGCAAGCCGCGCAGTTCGCCGTGTCCGGCTCCACCGAGGGCGGCATATTCGCGTATTCGCTGGCGCTCGCGCCAGCCTTCGCCAACGCAGGGCACTACGCTCTGATTCCTGATTCGATGCACGCGCCGCTGCGCCAGCGCATGGTGCTCACGAAAAAAGCCAGCGACGCCGCTCGGGAGTTCTACGGTTACATGCAGACGAAAACTGCACGCGATATCTTCGGGCGCTTTGGGTTTGCGCTGCCCGCCGAGCCAGCCAGGTAGATCAAGGGCTGGCACATGGATTGGAGCGCCCTGCGGCTATCGGCTTATCTGTCACTGGCAACGGCCTTGATTTTGATTCCGATAAGCATTGCCGTCGCGCGCTGGCTGGCGACGACGACGCATCGCCTCAAGCCGCTTGTTGAGGCCGCTCTCGCCCTTCCGCTGGTGCTGCCGCCTACTGTTCTCGGCTATTACCTGCTCGTTTCGATGGGCGGCGCTTCACCGCTCGGAAGTCTCTATCAGCAGTGGACGGGACAAACGTTGGCGTTCTCGTTCTCGGGGCTGCTGCTGGCGAGTCTTATCTTCAATATTCCCTTCGCAATGATGCCGATTCAGCGAGCATTCGAGGCGATT
>JAYWHV010000192.1:0-3429 GCA_043777615.1 Burkholderiales bacterium
CTTGATGTCGCCTCTTCGTTCGCAGGCAAATATGCGGGCGGCCCCGCGAAGGTCAGCGTGTTTGCCTCGGCAATGTTTGGAATGCTTTCGGGCTCATCGGTGGCCAACGCGGTGACGGTCGGATCGCTCACGATTCCGGCGATGATTCGGGTCGGTTATCCGCGTCATTTTGCGGGTGCAGTCGAAGCCGCCGCGTCTACCGGCGGCCAGATCACACCACCGATCATGGGGGCAGCTGCGTTTCTGATGATCGAGTTTTTGGGCCTGCCCTATTCGACCATTGTCATCGCCGCCATCGTGCCGGCCTTCATGCATTTTTTCGGCGTGTTCTGGCAAGTGCATTTCGAGGCGAAACGCACCGGACTACGCGGCTTGACGGCCGACGAATTGCCGAGCGTGAAAGAGAGTTTCCGCAAGCGCTGGCCGACGCTCATTCCGCTGGTGCTGCTTGTCGGCACCTTGATGAGCGGATTCACGCCTTATGTTTCCGCGTTCGCCGGAATTACGAGCTGCATCATCGTTGGCATGACGACGAGCGAAAAGCGCAACAGCGCGAAGGGACTCGCCATCATGCTGGCGCTGCATGCCGTGCTGGCCCTCGTGATTTCGGGGCAACTGGAAACTTATGGTGTGGTGCTGTTTGGTGTTGCCGCGGTCGCGTTCGTCGCCGCGATTAAGGTGCTCAACTTGCCCGCACGGTTCACGCGCGCCGAGTTGATTGACGCATTTGCCACCGGAGCGAAATACGCGCTCGCGGTAGGCGCGGCGGCTGGCACAGTCGGACTTGTGATTGGCGTCGTCACCATGACCGGCGTTGGCTTCAAAGTGAGCTACATCGTGAACGCCGCAGCCGGATCCATGGCGGATTTTTTGTTTACCGTCCTGCCGGCGTGGCTCATCACCAAGCAGGCACTGATGCTGCTCTGCGCGCTGTTCATGACGGGCTTTGTCTGCATTCTCATGGGCTGCGGCATCCCGACCACGGCCAACTACATCATCATGGTCACCGTGGCCGCGCCCGCGCTCGTTCAAATGGGCGTGGAACCCATCGTCGCGCATTTCTTCGTGTTTTATTACGGCGTGCTGGCCGACATCACGCCGCCCGTCGCTCTGGCGGCTTATGCGGCGGCAGGCATGGCCAACTCCGATCCCTTCAAAACCGGCAACACGGCGTTCCGTCTGGGGCTGGGCAAAGCGCTCGTGCCGTTCGTGTTTGTCTTCTCCCCAGCGTTGCTGCTGGTGACAAAAGGATTCACCTGGAGCGCGTTCGCGGTGGTGTTCACGGCATGTATTTGCAGCATATTGTTGCTCGCTGCGGCACTTTCACGCTATCTGCTTGTCGAGATGAAAGGCTGGGAGCGCGCGCTCGCATTTGCAGGAGCACTGGTGATGATTGCGCCGGGATTGCAAATGTTGGCCCTCGGGCTCGTTGTGGTGTTGCCGATGCTGATTTCACAGGTCATCCGGCAGCGCGCCACATCGTAATTTGTGCACCTCGGCATCACCTGCGACGTTACCGACAGACGATATCGTCTTCGTCCTACAGCCGCCGAGCGGACAAAACCTCAAACTTGGGCAATGAATAATCCAGATTTTTCCCTCCTCCGCTGTGCCGGATTGCGTTCAAAGAGGTTCAGCAGAAGCCTGATCCTAGGCCTGCTTGCAGCCAGTGCGTTCATGAGCGCCGCCGTCCATGCCAGCTCCGGCATCATTCCCTCGGCAAACGGCAAGTATCCCGTCGGCTGCAGCAACGTGGAGCAGGACTTCTCGCGTATTCGCGCTGGCGCGGCGGCGTCCGACTACTGGGAGGGGACGCCGCTCTCCGATGGCTCGCATTACGTGACCGAGTTGCTGGTCAGCCCCGCGAATGCGCTCACTTATCAGGTCGCCGTGCCGAAAGTCAGCGAGATCGACGTGTTCGAAAAGCAGGGTGGAAAGCAGTTGCAATACGCCGCCATTACCTGCTATCCAACGACTGCGACTAACACCCGCGCCGACTATGTGCTGCCGTCGGGCGTCAAGGTTTTGAAGATGCAGCGTGGTGCCGAAGCGCCTTTGATTGCGACAAACCCCGAGGTGACCGACGGCAAGTGGCCTCTGATGGTCATGAGCCATGGACTTGCGGGATCACCGCTGGGTGACGATTACGTTCAGGTGATGGCGCGTCTGGCCGCGGAAGGCTACGTCGTGTTTGCGCCGTTTCATGCGGATGCTCGCTATTCGCGCATCAAGCTGGAAGACGTGAGTGACTACATTTATGTGTTTTCGAAATATGCTGAAGTCGCCGAGATGGAAGCGATACGGCCGCTCGGGTTGAAACAGGGGCTGGACTACATCCTGGGAAAGCCCGAGTACGCGAACGCGGTGGACCAAGACAAGATTGTCGGCTTCGGCGCGTCGCTTGGGGGGATGGCAATGATGCTCGTGCAGGGTGCCAAGATCACAGCGAGCTGGTCCGGTGCCGAGCGCGTCATCGTGCGGGATAACCGCTACAAAGCGGTCGTTGGCTACGTTCCGTATTCGGGCCAATCATTTCTGCCAGCCTTTGGCGACAGCAATGGTGGTGTTCGCAGCGTCCGCGTGCCTTATCTGGGAATTGGCGGCACCGCTGACGTGGTGGCGCCAATCAGTCGCTCATCGCAGATGATCGAGGCGCTTGGTGGCTCGAAATATTTTGTGACGATCGAGGGGATGCCGCACGGATTCCGCATCCAGGACGCGCCCGAAGTGTTCGGCTGGACGTTCATGTTTTTGAACGCGCATTTGTCGCGCGATCAGGCGGATCGAGTGGCGTTCAACGCGGTCACGAGCGTACCCGGCGGCACCGATGATCGCGTGACGATCAGGAAGACTTTGGGCTGGGGCTCACGCGATGAACTCGAAGTCGTTGAGTTCTATTCCGCCGCTTCGAAAAAATACTTCATGACCGGACGTGCGGGCGAAATCGCCTTGCTTGATACGCTGCCAGCCAGTTGGGCTCGCACCGGCCTGCGCATGGCGACACATCGCACCGACGCGCCAGTCGGCGCTCCGATGTGCCGCTTCTGGGCTAACGATGGCGCGACGATCAATACCCATTTCTACAGCACCAACGCGGGCGATTGTGCGCTCCTGAAAGCGCAGACATGGGCGCTTGACGAGGGCATCGCGATGCGCGCTCAGGACCTGACCGCTGCGAGCACGTGCCCGGCAGACACGGTCAAAGTGATTCGCCTGTTCAACCAGACGACCATCAATCATCGCTATCTCACGGAGTCTCAGTTGGCAAAAATGACCCTGCCTGCGGGCTGGAAAGTAGACGGCGCGGTTTATTGCGCGGCAAAATACGAGGATTAACCACCGACGCGCGAAAGCGCCCATTTCATGATTTCATCTGTCAATCGATTCGTCGTGTTTATGGGTCTCACAGCGGCGTTCGCTGGAGCCGCG
>JAYWHV010000193.1:0-3423 GCA_043777615.1 Burkholderiales bacterium
ATTTCGGATTGGCGCGATACTTGTTCTAACCGCGACCGCATCTTGGGCTAGTGCTGCAGATTCAACTTCAGACTCTGTGTCCTCAATTAAACTTCAGGTTGCGTCACCAAGTGACGGCGCTTTGAATATCACGTTTGGAATAAGCACAATTCAGTCCAATGTCACGCAAATTAGTTATAACAGTGATGGCGCATCATCAGCGCCGCTTGGGGTTGGATGGAGAATTGATTCTTCAGAGGCCGTGCTCAGATGCTCTGTTATTGACATCAACTTCAGTGGAGTCGATTTCTCCGATAAATCCAACTTCTGTATTGGCGCTCATCGATTGGAACCAGTTGTTGGAGTAACGGGTTCGAGCGGCACTGAATACCGCCTCGAAGCAGACCCCTACACCCGCGTCTTTTCGCGCGGCGGAAACAACAGCAGCAACCCCGTCGAATACACCGGCCCAGACTATTTCGAAGTGCATCGGCGCGATGGCTCCACCAGCTTTTACGGACGAACGGCGGATTCCAAACTAGAGCGAATTCTTTGCGGCGGAACCACGGGCGTCGCTTGTGCAATCGTGCAATGGGCCATGAATCGAACAGTCGACAATATGGGCAATATTGTCGACTACAGCTACCTCGAGAATCCGGTTGCTTTGGTTGCTCAACCAGACGGCACAACCGTGCCGGGCGTCGAGCAAGTACTCAGCCGTATTTCTTCAGGCGCGCGAATCAACTTGCCAGGGCAAACCGGATCGACCCAAGCCCACTATGCTTTTGTTAACTTTGACTACGACAGACGCGCGAACAGCCAGTGGCGCATTAGCTGGATGGCGGGTAATCGCGAGGCGCAGACTCAAGAATTGAAAAAGATTCGCGTCAGTGAGCTCGATGCAAGTGGTGCCGCCGTGCAGTTGCGTTCCTATAGGATGAGCTATGCAGACAGCGTTTCCGGTTCAGGCGTGCGTTTGTTGACTTCGATCACGGAATGCCGAGATGAAACCCTGACCACGGTCTGCTCAAAGCCCACGACCTTTGCTTGGTCGCAGGCGACCAACGGCGTTCCAGTTTTGGCAAGTGCGCAAGTTGGCACCACGGTGAGTGGCGCGCCAATAATTGATGTGTCGGTCGGTGATTTAGATGCAGACGGTATGCAGGACATCGTTTATGTCGATGCCAACAAGAAGCTATTTGCAGTTTTTGGTTCGTGGACTGGCACGCCAGGCGCATCGGTTTTCCAGTTCCAACAGCCTTCGCAAACGCCGCTGAGTTTATTGCCAAACACCGCTTTTACGGACTTTGATCTGATTGATATGGACGGTGATGGTCGCGACGATGTGGTCATGGCTATCGAGCTGGCGGACGGACGATTTTGGCGTGTTTTTCGCTCGCTTGGGCGGCCTGTAGCGTCATTGGGAAGAGTGTTCGCAGACGGAACAGGTATTCAACAAACACAAGTTGCTGCATTTGATGACACCCTCGTCGGCGATTTCAGCGGCGATGGGGTGCTCGACATGCTCTATAGACGCCCGAACACCAACAACGTGGTGCTTGGCGCAGATCACAAGCTGCGACGCTGGCAGCGCTTACGTGAAGGCCCAAAACTGACCGATGAAATTCCCGTGCGATTCGAGTTTTTGTCGAGCAGCTTTTGCGCGACCCAGAATGCCACAACTGGCCGTGTGTGCAAGTTGGAAAAATTCAACGGCCAATATCAGCGATTCCTCGAAGATTTTGATGGGGATGGCTTAGCCGATCTTTTCGCCTTTATCCAAGAGTTTGAGGGTGGTACGGCTACCGGTCGCCGAAGTTTCCACGTCATGCGCTTTAGCGGTTTTGAAAACAACAACGGCCAGGAAACTGCTGTGTTTCGTCAGTTGTGGGTAGATGCCTCGTCGACGATTCGCCCAGCGGCAACCACGGGGTTGATTCAGCCGCCGCAAGTTGCTGATTTTACTGGTGACGGATTGCCAGACTTGGTGTACAAGCTGCCAGCCCCATCGACATCGTGGCGCCTATTGCAGAACACCGGTACGGGTTTTTCTGAAGCATTAGGGCTAGAAATCACCCGTGCAGGCTCCTTGCCTAGTCAAGAATGGAATGTGCAGAACACCGCATTTACAGAGACGAATGGCAACGGCCGAGTGGATGTGATGTATTATGGTGACAGCACAGCCACCACGCGCTTGTTGGAATGGCGCCACGACGGCACCGCGAAAGGGACGCTCGTTACGGTAGGGAATGTTGGAGGCGGACTTTGCCCTGCAACAACTTGGCTCACCGCCACGCAGTGCAATCAAGCACTGTCGCAAGGTTATTACCAAAATCTTTACACCGACATTAACGGAGATGGCACAAGCGATCTGATCATGATTTACCGGGGTGCTACGCCAGTGGCACCCAATACGCAGATTTTGTACGCACTGGCTACGTCACCATATCAGCCTCGGGACGTAATCACCGAAATCACTGATGGCTTTGGTGCCAAGACCAACATTCGCTATGCGCCACTGACCAATCGAGCGGTCTATATCCGCGATGTCAATTCGAGAATTGATCCCGCTCCTGCCAATCCCAACGTGACTCAATTCGGGCGTGGGTCGCCCGTGCTAGACATGCTCTCACCAATGTACGTGGTCGCCGAGATGACCACTAGCTCACCAACTTTTGGCGATACGATGAGTGTCAATAGAACTCGTTTTCGCTATTCAGGAGCCAAAGTTCAACTTGGTGGCAGAGGCTTTCTGGGTTTTCGCGAGGTAACCTCGTTTGATGACAACCATACCCTTATGTCCGCCACCACGCCCGCGCAAACCGTCATCATGCAAACGACCTACAGACAGGATTTCCCGTTTATTGGCATGCCCGCTTCCGTGGACCGCTTTGTGCGTCCTGGTGGCCTCGTCCTTGACGTAACCAACCCTACAAACAATGCGTTGCTGCTCGCTTGTCACGCCGACTCAAAATGGTCCCAGGGCTGTTTTGCGACAGCACCATTGGACACTACCCCTGCAGAGCAAGACCACCCTTCCGCTGGTGGTGTTTTTGTGTCGAGTACGCGTATGGATTACGGTTGCATCGGTTTAGGCGATGTCGGCAACGGTGCGTTAGGCGAGCAATGTGAGGCTGCTTGGAACAGCCAAGTTTGCCCTGCAGATTTGCTGGACACGGCTCTGACCTTTCCGGTTGCAGGTAAGAGCTTGTTGCCGTTCCGGGGTGACGTGGTAAAGCCAGTATTTCCTTTCTTGCGTTTGAAGGAAGAGCGTGTGTTCGATTTGCTGGATGGAGTAACAGTTCAGCGCAGTAGCAGTGCCTACTGTTACACCGATGGTTTTGGCAATCCGACGCAATCCGTTACTGCGTATTTCACCGGATCGGGTGTGGAGACGGCGCGACTGCGAACAATGAACACGTACATCAACTCGTCAACCGAAGT
>JAYWHV010000194.1:0-11905 GCA_043777615.1 Burkholderiales bacterium
GCTGGTCATCGGCGGGATGATCACGCGTAACGCTTGCGGCAACAATACCTTCTGCATTTCCTGATTTTTAGACAGTCCCAGCGCTTGTGACGCTTCGCCCTGTCCACGGGCGACGGACGAAATGCCGGAGCGCACGACCTCCGCCACGAACGCCGCCGTGTAGAGAGTCAAACCCAGCAGTACCGCTAAAAATTCAGGCGTGAGTGAACCGCCGCCTTCGACCGAGAATTCACCCTTTTTGGGAAGATTAAATTGCGCTGGAGCACCGCCGATCAACCAGCCGACGATACCGAACGCGATCATGATCGCAATCGGCACCCAAACCATGCTGCGCAGCTGGCCCGTTGCTTCAAATTTGCCCTGCGCCCAGCGACGATAAAACCACGCTGCTACTAGCCCGACAACCAAGCCGCCAATCGCCCAGACATGGCCCGCAGCCCAGACGGGCTCAGGGAACGAAAGGCCCCCTTTACTCAGGAAAAACCCGCCTACCTGCTTCGCGTCCGCAATGTCGGGCAGCAGCTCGGTAAATAGCAGGTACCACATCAACAACTGAAGCAGCACTGGCACGTTACGGAAGAATTCCACATACGCCTGACACAGGCCGCGCACGAGACCGTTGCGCGAGAAACGCCCCACGCCGATCATCGTTCCGAGGATGGTCGTCAGAATGATGCCAATGATCGCGACCCGCAGCGTGTTGGTAATGCCGATGAGGAAGGCTTTCCAGTACGGGTTGTTCGAGTCAAAAGGAAAGAGCGATTCGCCGATGTCGAAACCGGCGGGTGCGGAGAGAAAATCGAAGCCACTTTTGATGCCGCGAATGCGCATGTTCTCGGCGGTGTTGTGTGCCAGAAACCACACGGCACCGCCAATCAGCACGACGGCGAGGATTTGGTACATCAACCCGCGAAAAGCCTGACTTCGCCACGACCAGTCTCGCTTGGTCGGTGGCGTTCGTGGTGCGACTTTGGCTTCGGCCATGCGTTTTTCCCCGCTGAATTGTTAGTACGTCGGTTTCTTCTTGTTAGAGGGAAGAGGCTTGTGAATTCTCACTAACCCCCTCACCCTAACCCTCTCCCGCTAGGAAAGAGGGGACTTTTGCTACGAAAATTGAACCAAGGTTCAGACGCAGCGAGCGGCATGCAGTGCTAGGCGCCTGCCGGCGACGCGTACTTCAGGTACGCGAGCTGGCAGGCAACGACGCAATGCGTCCGCGCAGCAAGTCTTATCTCACAGGGTAGGCGTACATTAATCCGCCTTTGTTCCAAAGGTTGTTAGCACCGCGTGGCAATTTCAGTGGCGATTTCGGGCCGACGTTGCGCTCGAACATTTCGCCGTAATTGCCCGAAGCTTTCAGAGCGCGTGCCATCCACTCTTTGTCCAGTCCAAGCAGCTTGCCCGTATCTTCGGTGGTGCCGAGGATGCGTTGAACCACTGGATCCTGGCTGGTTTTCATCTGATCGACGTTGGCTTGTGTGATGCCATACTCTTCAGCTTCGAGGAGACCATAGATCACCCACTTGACGATGGCGAACCACTCGTCGTCACCACGGCGAACCATCGGGCCCAGTGGCTCTTTGGAGATCAGCTGTGGCAGGATCACGTGGTCATCCGGAACCTTCGCTTCTTTGTTACGAACCGAGGCCAGGCCCGATGCGTCTGTCGTGTAGGCGATGCAGCGACCCGCGAAGTACGCGCCGGTTGCAGCTTCCACTTTTTCGAACACGACTGGCTTGATGCCGAGGCCGTTGGCTTTCGAGAAGTCGGTCAGGTTTTTCTCAGTGGTCGTTCCCGATTGCACGCAAACGGTCTGACCTTTGAGTTGCTTGGCATCCTTGATCTTCGATTTGGTCGTGACCATGAAGCCTTGACCGTCGTAGTAGGTCACTGCTGTTTGATGCAGGCCGAGCGATGCGTCACGGGTCAGCGAAAACGTCGTGTTACGCGCGAGGACGTCGATCTCACCTGATTGCAGGGCGGCGAAACGCTGCTGTGCATTCAGTGGCACCCATTTGATTTTGGTCGCGTCGCCGAGGACGGCAGCTGCGATGGCTTTACAGGTGTCAGCGTCAATGCCGGTCCAGTTGCCAGCGGCGTCGGCCTGCGAAAAACCAGCCAGGCCAGTATTCACGCCGCAGACGATTTGGCCTTTAGCCTTGATCGCGTCGAGTGTTTTGCCGGCATGTGCGGGCAGGGCAGTCAACGCGGTCGCGGCCAGCATGGCACTGAATGCGACTTTGAGTCGTGTGTTAATCATTTAAGCAGTCTCCTTCAAGAAAAAGTGTTTTGAACGTGATTTGTTCGGATCACCCGTGCGGGGGCATCGTTACTGTTTTGGTGCGTTCACCGGCGATTACACCAGAGATTCGGATCGCTTGCATACGCAAACGGCATGCCATGATACGGAATTTAGAAATGACCTGCGCGGTACTGGCTACTTCGGGAAATCCCTAATCCGATGTTCTGATGTCACCCAATCAGGTGCAGTTCAAGCGATGCAACGCCCGTTTGCGTACCCAGCAAGACTACGGCGTCACCAGCCTCAAATACGAAGTCATCCTCCGGTCGCGTCAATCGTGCGCCACCACGTCTAACGTGCGTAATCTCGACATCGCTACCGCGAAAACTGGCCGCGATTTCGCCCCATGGGCGTCCAATGGCGTTCGCCGACGCGGCAAGGTGAACCGTGTGCAACACGCGTGCGTCATCCTCGCTTTCGTTGCCGTCGCTGGCACCGCGATAAAAGCCCTGAAACAAACTGTAGCGCTCTTCGCGCACCGCGCGGATGCGCCGAAGCACCTGGGACAACGGTGTGCCCAGCAGCAAGAGCGAGTGCGAGGCCAGCATAAGCGAGCCTTCCAGTACTTCCGGCACGACCTCAGTTGCGCCGGCCGCGAGCAGCCGATCAATCGGCTCATCATCGGTTGTGCGCACCACGATGGGGAGTTCCGGGCGAATCGCCTTGGCGGAAGCGATGATTTTTAGTGCGGCGTCCACATCGGCAAACGACACCACCAGCGCGCTGGCGCGCTCGGCGCCCGCAGCGATCAGCGCCTCCCTGCGCTGGGCGTCGCCGAATACGACATTGCCACTGCCGGAGCTTCCCATCGCCTCCCGGACTCGTTCTGGATCATTGTCCAGCGCGACGAAGCGCACGTGCTCCGACTCCAGCAAACGCGCCAGAAACTGCCCGCTGCGACCGTAGCCGCAAATGATCACATGATCCTGCCGCTCCATGCTCTCGGTGGCTATTTTGAAAATGTCGGCAGAGCGCGCGAGGAAGTCGCTGGCCGTGATTCGCTTGTTCATGCGATCCGCCAGTCGTGGCAGGAATGGCGCGGCGAGCATCGAAATCAGCATCGCGGCAATGGCGATCTGCGCGGCGCGAGCATCAAGCGCGCCCGTGGTCATCCCCAGCGTCAGGATCACGAATCCGAACTCACCCGCAGAGGCCAACAGCGATGCCACGATATTCGCGTCCGCCGTTTTCATCCCAAACCGGCGCGAGAGTGGCTGCAAAATCAGCGCCTTGCCGACGAGCAGAAGGACAAGCGTCAACAGCACCCAGCCCAATTGCGACGCCACAAACGGGCCGTCAAGCTGCATGCCGACCGAAATGAAAAACATGCCGAGCAACACGTCGCGGAAAGGCCGGATGTCGTCTTCCACCTGATGCTTGTATTCGGTCTCCGCGATCAGCATGCCCGCGACGAACGCGCCCAGCGCGTGCGGCAAGCCAGCCAGATGACAGAGCCATGCCAAAAACAACGTCACCAGCAACACGTTGAGCATGAATAGCTCGCTCGTTTTGCGCTGCGCCACGATGCGGAACCACGCTCGCAGCACGGGCTGCCCGAAGCCAAGCAACAGCCCGAGCAGCACCACGACTTTGAGCGCGATCCAGCCAATTTCCATCGCGGTCATTCCGGCACCGACGCCGAGCGCAGGCAACAGGATCAACAGCGGTACCACCGCCAGATCCTGAAACAGCAGGACTCCGATAACCGGTTTGGCGACGGGCGAAGACAGCTCGTTTCTCTCCGCCAGAAGTTTGATGCCAATGGCGGTGGACGACATCGCCAGCGCCGCACCGAGCACGATGGATGAGGCGAGCGTTTGCGAAAGCGCCAACGCCAAAAGTGCAAACAGCAGGAGCGACAACACAAACTGCGCCGTTCCCAGACCCAGCACCAGCCGCCGCATCGAGCGGAATTGCGGCAACGAAAATTCGAGCCCGATCGAGAACATCAAAAACACGATGCCGTATTCGGCAATCGAGCGCGCTTGCTCGGAATCCGGGATCAGCTTGAACGCCTGCGGCCCGAGCAGCATGCCGACCACCAGATATCCAAGCAGCGACGGCAGACCCAAACGCCGACAAATCCCCACCGACAGCACGCTGGCAGCGAGCACGATGACGACGAGGGCAAGCGGGGAATTCATGTCTCGAATCTAGCAGAGCGCCAAGTGTGTCGCCATTTGAGTCGTTTGGGCAGGGCGGGCACTGCCCGCCTTGTGAGCCTCGGCGCGAGCCGACATTCAGATTTGGCTCTTCGCGAGGGATGAGGAGGCAGGCAGTGCCTGCCCTACGACTTCTGTGTCCCCTTGCTCTCGTAAACTCCTGTGATGCTGGATCGCTTCACTCTACCGCTGTTTACAGCGCCTCATCGCCTTGTAGCCAAGGCCTGTCAACGCCTGAATTTGTCGCCCAATTTCGTGACGGTAACTGGCGCGCTGATCGGGCTCGCCGCCGCACCGTTGATTGCGATGCATTGTTATGTCTCGGCGCTTGTACTGATTTTGTTGAATCGCTTTCTTGACGGCGTCGACGGCACGATGGCGCGCACGGGCACCGTCGGCCCCACCGAACGTGGCGCATTCCTCGACACCGTCTGCGATTTTTTGTTCTACGCAGCCGTGCCGCTTGGCTTCGCGCTGGCCGAACCAGCCGTCAACGCGCTAGCGGCAGCCGTGTTGCTCGCCAGCTTCATCGGCACAGCCACGACATTTCTCGCTTTCGCCGTCGCCGCCGCCAAACGCGGAATGCTCAGTCCGGCTTACCCGAACAAAGGCTTCTACTACCTCGGCGGACTCACCGAAGGGACGGAGACGATTCTGCTTTTTTGTGCGATGTGCCTGTGGCCGCAGCATTTTGTGTGGCTGGCGTATGGCTTCGCGGCGGCCTGCGGCGTCACCACGATGACGCGTTTGTATTTTGGAATGCGCAGTCTGTAGGAGCGCCGCAAGCCCCGATCCGACGAGGCTCGCACCGGCCATACAGGGCCCTTGCCGATACCCCGCCTTATCGTCGGTATCTCCGCACTGTGCTGATCGCAAAATGCGGCAGCGCCACTACGCACGATCCTGTACGCTCACTGGTCAGTAAAAAACAGGCGGCGGCGTGAACCCACATCCTCCATCGGGCGAAAATCCTACGGCATTACCACCCGATCCGCCCGTCGACGTTGCGGCGACCCATGCCCAGCCTTCGCTGGACACCGTGCGGACCACTGGGCAGGGCGCTACTCCGCCCGTCCCGATCCTGCCCGCGGCGCCGGCCACGCCCGTGGTGCGCGTTGAAGGTCTCGCAGAAACGCTGCATGACGTGCGCCACGAGTTGGCACTCATCAGCCATGCCACCAAGTACGAGTGGGTGAACAAGCGGCTGATCCTGTTCCGCAACGCGCTCATTGCGACGAGCATCCTCGTCGTCGTGATTGTCGCGGCGGTGGCGTGCTATCGTGAAGCGTATCGGCAAACCATGACTGTCGCGGCGTTTGATGTGCCCGAATCGCTTGCTGAACGGGGCATCACCGGGCAAGTGGTGGCAAAAGCCGTGTTTGATGAGCTCATCATCCGCCGGGACCTGGTGACGAATCTGGAAGCGGGCGAACTCAAAGGCGCATGGGCCGAAAACCGGGCCGACGTGGCGATTCCCGAAGCCAAGTTCACGCTGCAATCGGTGTTTCGCTACCTGCGCTACATGACGGGCAATGAAATTGCGGTAGACGGTGAAATCATTTTGAACGGCGACAACGCCACGATGAAGGTGCGCGTGGCGGGCCGTCCGCCAACCATTGTCTCCGGTCCGATGAGCGATTGGCAGCAGCTTGTGGGCGCACTGGCCAACGGTGTGCTTGAGGTGACGCAGCCCGCCGTACTCGCCGGTTACCTCGGCGCACAAGCCAAAACGCCGGAGGATTTGCGGGCGCTGTCCAAACACCTCATCAAAATGCAGATCGCCGCTGCTCGGCCCAGCCCTGCCGTGATGTCGGTCGCTTACGACGCCTACGGTAGCGCGCTGCTGCGCCAGGGCAAGACTGATGAAGCCCAGGCCGCGTTCGCTGAAGCGATGGCGCTGGACAATACCAATGGCGTGGCCGTTATTAACGCCGCCGACCTGCAAAGCGTGCGGCGCAATTACGCGGAGGCCGCAGCGTTGTACACACAGGCTCAGAGCATGCGCTTGCCGGGCACCGTCAAGGCGCGGGCGCTGCGGCAGCGCCTTACAGGCGCGACCAATACAGGCGACTGTCCAGCCGCGGCCCAGGCGCTGAGCGAAGCGAAGGCTTCACCCGACAATCTTGCGAGCAACACTGCACTGATCGAGGCCTTTTACATCGTGAAGTGCGAGTTTGAGGAGGCACGCGCCGTCGCGTTGATTGATCGGTATGCCGCGCTGCACCCCGATTCGTACATCCGCATGAATCAATTAGGTTACGTACAAATGCTCCGACCCGAACGTCGCTATGTTGACGAAGGGATCGCCGTCTTTCGCAAAGCCATTGCGGCAGGTGTCGAAAACAACTTCGTGTATGGCAACCTTGCACGCCAACTTGCTCAAAAAGGCGAATACGAGGAGGCACTCGAGTGGGCTAACCGTGCCAACACATTGCTTGTGCGGGACGGCGGCCGACCATGGCTCGAAGACTTCAACGGATATGTTTCGTATCTCAAGAGGGACTACGCACAGGCTGACGCCATTTGGCGTCGTTTATATGCTGCAAAACCGCTTCGCGAGGAGCGAGATTTTGTGAACTTTGCCGGCACGCAAGTCGGGCTCGGACGATTTGACGAGGCGATCAAGGTTTACAACGACGGCCTCACGCGCCTGCCGAAAAGCTGCGACTTGTGGGAAGGGTTTGGCCAGATGTATGCGACCCAAGGCGATGTCGGGACTGCGCTGGCCACTTTCGACAAAGGCATTGTCGCGGTGCCCAAGTGCGGGTTGAACTACAACTCGGCGGCACGTTTACTCATTAAAAACAACCGCGCGCCTGAGGCCAGACAAAAACTCAACGCGCTGATAACAATCGCACCGAAATCAGACGGCGCTGTGATTGCCAAAGAGATTTTGGCGACGCTTACGAAGCCCTCGTAGGCATTGCCGGGCGGATATGCCCATGGTTCAGCCGTTTGCGCAGGGGTAAATGCACACGGCCAAACGCAGCAGAACTCTGTTGATTATCCGCCCCATGGCGTTCAGCTTTTCACTGAAACTCTTATTTCATTTGGGCTCAGCGCTATAAAACGCTAAAAGTCGATAAACGACTAAACCATTGCCTATGCCCAGATCAAACGCGGGTTACAGAAAAAAGCTGTACCTAAAACTTAACCTGCGCACCCAGCTCCAGCACGCGATTGGTCGGAATCTGAAAGTACGCCGTTGCTGACTGCGCATTCCTCGCCATCAGGCTGAACAGCCGTTGTCGCCAGACTGAAATCCGCTGACAGGGGTTCGGCACCAGCACTTCGCGCGACACGAAGAACGAGGTGTCCATCATCTCGAATTCCATACCGTGGTCTTTTGCGGCGATGGTCAGCGCTTTCGGGATGTCCGGCGCGTTCATGAAGCCGTAATTCACCACCATTTTGTAGAAACCGTTACCAAGGTCTTCCAGCTGAACGCGTCTGGCACGCGTTACGAGCGGCACGTCATCGAAGTGAACGTGAAGAACGATGTTTTTCTCGTGCAGCACTTTGTTGTGCTTCAGGTTATGCAGCATCGCGGCGGGCATTTCGTCCGGCGTCGAGGTCATGAACACCGCGGTTCCCTGGACCCTGGCGGCGTCGCGGGCTAGCGCTTCGATCATCGGTGCCAGCGGCAGCGCGATCTGACGCCGCTGCTCGGCCATCAGGTTGCGTCCGCGCTTCCAAGTCGTCATAAAGACCAGCACCAGAAACGCCACCAGCAGCGGCAACCAGCCGCCATCCGGAACCTTGATCGCTGTGGACGCCAGCAGCGCCAGATCGACAATCAGAAACAGCCCGACCAGCGCCGCAGCGCCGAACTTGTTCCATTTCCACAAACCAATCGCGACGACCGCGAACAGAATCGTGTCGATCAGCATGGCGCCGGTTACCGCGAGACCATACGCCGCAGCCAGATTTGACGTGCTCTGAAAGGTGACGACCACGACACACACGAGAATGAACAGCGTCCAGTTGATGGCCGGCAAATAGATCTGGCCCTCGCTTCGGTGCGACGTATGCACCACTTTCATGCGTGGCAAAAAGCCGAGCTGAATCGCCTGTCGGCCAATTGAGAACGCGCCAGAGATGACGGCCTGCGAAGCGATGACCGTCGCGATACCGGCAAAGGCGACCATCGGGATCAGCATGGCATGCGGCACCTGATCGTAGAACGGGTGCATCTTGCAGGCTGTCTCTCCGGCACACGTCTTAAGGATCAGCGCGCCCTGACCGAAGTAATTGAGCACCAGCGACGGCATCACCCAGCTGAACCAGGCGACACGAATCGGCTTGCGGCCAAAGTGCCCCATGTCGGCGTACACAGCCTCGGCGCCGGTCACCGCAAGTACCGCTGAGCCGAGCACGACCAGTGCAAGCTTCGGGTTATGCGACAAAAACGACAACGCATAGGCCGGATTGATCGCGGCCAGCACAGCCGGGTTCGATGACAGGTGGTACATCCCGAGTGCGCCCAGCATGAAAAACCAGAGCGCCATGATCGGCCCGAACCACTTGCTCACGCGCGCCGTTCCGCTCGCCTGCACATAAAACAAGCCCGCCAGAATGACCAGCGCAACGGGCACCACGAATGGTTGCAGTTTCGGATTGATTTCGATGAGACCTTCCATCGCACCGAGCACCGACACGGCGGGCGTGATGATGGAGTCGCCGAAGAACAGTGCCACACCGAAAATACCGAGCAACGTCAGATATCGGCGCTTTGCCACCTCGTTGACCGCGCGCAGCGCGAGCGCCAGCAGCACCATCGTGCCGCCTTCGCCCTGATTGTCAGCACGCAAAATAACGAACGCGTACTTGATCGCCACGACGATCGTGAGCACCCAGAAAATCAACGACAACAGCCCGAGCACATTGGCTTCGGTCAGCGGAATGCTGTGACTCGCGTTGAAAAAAACCTCTTTCAGCGTGTACAGCGGGGACGTTCCAATATCCCCATAAACGACACCAACAGCGCCGAGGGACAGCGCCGCCAGCTGCGCCCCCCTGACATTTTTGCCGGGGTGGCTGCCTGCCGCGTGTGAACTCATGTGAGGTTCATCTTCATGTTCAAGAGCGCGGATTGTATGCCTGCCCAGACATTTTTGTGCGGCGCAACATAACTTTAGGTAATCTGCCTAAAACCCGCAGCTACGGCGGATCAGGCGCGGTTCAGCGGAAGATTAAGCAGAAGATTCTGAGGTTTCAGTTTCAACTTGTTCTCGGAATCCATCGCCATCGCCAGATAAACCGGTCGCCCAGCAATGGCTGGCCGCATGTCGGCAGGATTCTTGAAGCGGAGTTCGAACAGGCAGAGCAGTCGGTTCATACGGGCTTCATCGACGGTGTCGTTGTTGTAGAGATCGTTCAACACGCCACTGGCTGTGGCGTCCAGCCCCACGTGCCAGACCCATTGCTTGTCTTCAATCTCGCGTCGATGCGCAATGGTGACCTCGACACCGAGAAAATGCGCCACCCATTTCTCCAGTACCCGCATCAGCGCATCCAGCGCGGGTTGTCCACGATTGAAGCTCACGGCTAGATCATGCCGCTCATCGCGCTCCCAATAGATGGCGGCGTTTTCGGGCGATAGCACATCGAGATCGATGGATCGCGTCGCCGTATTCTGTTTTTTGAGCAATTCGCCGAGCGAGCCGAAACCGCCCGTTTCCGAGAACATCTCGATGGTTTCCTCATCTGCCGCCATCACCGCGCCATCTTCCAGAACGCTGATTTTTTGCACCCGGAACAGGCATTCCGCCACGCGCGCCTCGAGCGGATCGGCGTCCTCGCCGAGAATGTGGCGCAAAAAAATCTGCGTCAGCTGAAACACAAAGAGCGGCGGCACGTCCACACCCTCGCCCTTGAACAGACCTGTGTATGCGGCCTCCAGCGTAGGTGCCGCGATCAGGCGGTCACGGAACTTGAGCAAAACGCGATAGTTGGCTTGAGCGTCAGGGTCGGCGACGGTGAGCAGTTCGGCGGCAGCGACGGCCTTTCGTGGCGCGGCAAGCAACGCTTCGTGCAGTTTCATTTCCGCCGGACAGGACTCGGCAATCGGTGCCACCTCGGGCCGGAGAAAAAGTGACCGTAAGAAGTCGTCCGTCACGATGAGCGCATCGCCAGAGCGAGCAAGGAGCTTATAGCCCGTAGAAGTCCAGAAATCAGGCATGAAGCGCACAAAAGTCGTAATCTCGCAAGCGTAAACGAACCGCGGCGGGCGATGCTCTGGCAAGGCTCTTGCATCAGCGGAACTGCTACGACAACAATTTAGTGAGAACTTTGTGAATACATGTATGCGAGTTATCGCCGCGCTGCTACTTGTGACCGGATCGGCCACAGCAATCGCCGCCTACCCCGACAAGCCCATCAAGCTGATCGTCACCTTTGCGCCCGGTGGTGCCAGCGACATCGTAGCGAGAACGATCGCCGAACCGCTGGGCCAGAAGCTTGGCCAGCCCGTGGTCGTCGACAACCGCCCCGGTGCAGGCGGCAGCGTAGGCGGAATTGCTACGGTGCAGGCCGCGCCGGACGGCTATACGCTGATGATGGCGAACTCGACACCGTTGTCGATCGGCCCGTTTGTGCTCGACAAGCAGCCGTACGATCCGGTCAAGCAGTTCACGCACATTTTTTATGCGGGTTCGGCGCCCGTGCTTTTTATGGCGAGCCCGAAGGCGGGCATCAACTCGCTGGCCGATCTCGCCAAACAGGCAACGAGCAAGGACGGTATCCCGTTTGGTAGCGGCGGCCCGGCGAGCATTGGCCATATTAGCGGCGAGTTTTTCAACGCGATGGCCAAAGGCAAAATGCAGCACGTCGCGTACAAAGGCGGCGCGCCGATGACCACCGACTTGCTCGGCGGGCAAATTCCGGTAGGCATTGACGTCATCACGGCGTTTGTGCCGCTGGTGAAAGGCGGACAGGTGAAAGCGCTGGCGGTGACCTCGGCCAAACGCTCACCGTTGTTGCCGGATGTTCAAACTACAGCCGAAGCGGGCTACCCAAAGCTGCGTATCGACAATTATTTTGGCGTTTCCGGCCCGGCGGGTTTGCCGAAAGAAGTCACCGACAAGCTCTACGCCGCGCTTGCCGAAGTGTTGACGATGCCGACTGTGCTCAAGAAGCTTGAGGAAAACGGCATTGTTTACAGCAAGATGACGCAGACGGAATACGCAGCCTTGGTAGCGAGCCAGATCGCCGATTGGGCGCCAATCATCAAGTCCACCGGCACCAAGTTGTAAACCGCAGGCCACTATACTAAAATTTCGGTTGTTCAAGGAGCGTTGCAACCGGTGCCCAAAAACTTTTGGTGTGACCGGCTAGGCTTGAACAAGCTTTTTCCAACCGCGCTCGCAGTTTTGGTGACAACCGGGTCACAACGCTTGCGAGCTTCGGGCTTATTTCCCGCATTTTCCCAACGTTACCTCGT
>JAYWHV010000195.1:0-11688 GCA_043777615.1 Burkholderiales bacterium
GGTCGCTATTCCGTTAAATGCCGCGACGAAACTAGCCGTAGGGCGTGGGCCAGAACGCGCACCGTTGGTTCGTCAAATCAATCTTGGGTGGAGCGCGACCACGGTGCGCATTTTGATGCGCACCCTACCTCGCTGGATATTTCGTCACTCATCGTTGGCGGACTATCCACCCTACGTGGCTAAGGGGCATCTAACCGACTCGCAAACGGCATATCAAATGCAACTCGGTAAATTGGAAGGTACTTGCGCTCGGCAACATTCCAACGATCAGCGCCTTTGCCCAAGTCTCGGCGCAATCCGTCAACAGCGAGAACCACTCTTGCCGGAAGACCTTGGGTCTTTATGTACCCAACCAATTCATCAAACGGTTCGGTCTTGATCGCAACGGATGCTGTGCACGATGCCTCGGTGGTGCTTCGCCCCTGCGTATAGCGCAGAAATCCTACTGCACCAAGCTCCTTTGCACGATCACTATGGTCATCGGACAAGTTCAAAGAAATCGACTAGTTGGTCTGTATTAGAGAAAGGCCTTCCTCCGTTTCTATGGATTCGCCGAGACCACAAGCTAAAACGAAGTCGAGGTTTTTCGAACACGCGTCTGACACCGAACACCGCATACCCATCACAGCTCGTGTGGGTACAAGTGAGATTGTCGGCAAGAGTTCGATGTCCACCACGAGCGACGTATCCATGCTTGCCTGGTCAACTCAAAGAACTACACATCCAAATTCCGCACACCCAAAGCATTCCCCTCAATAAACGCGCGACGCGGCTCGACTTCTTCACCCATCAACGTGGTGAAAATCTCATCGGCTGCAATCGCGTCTTCGATCTGCACTTTGAGTAGGCGACGCACTTTCGGATCCATCGTGGTGTCCCACAGTTGTTCGGCGTTCATCTCACCGAGGCCTTTGTAGCGCTGGATGGTGAGATTGGCGCGGGCTTTGTCGAGCAGCCAGTCGAGGGCCTGCTTGAAGCCGGTCATTGTGGCTTCTTCGCGGTTGCCTTTGCCGTCGATGCGTGAGACGACCGCACCAACGCCGACCATCGATTGGAGCTCGGCAGCTTTCTTGATCTGCTGGTAGTCACCGCTGTCCAAGAAACCGGCGGCGAGGATCGTCTGCGTCGTGCGCTTGTTGTGCGTGCGCTTGAGCAGCAGCAACCATTCTTCGGCCTTCTCGTCGTAGAACGGTTCGACCGCAAGTTCCGGATCCGTGATGATGGCCTGCATCGAGGCGGCACCGGCGATCGATGAGGCTTCATCCGTCAGCGACACGGTTGCGCCAAGCAGCAAGGCGTCGAGCGCGCGGCGATCAATGGTGCGCGAGTTCCGCTCGATCACGGCGTCGGCCACCAGATATTGCCGCGCCAGATCGGCGAGTGCGGTCTCGGACAATGCAGCACCGTCAGCCGTCGGCTTGAACTCGGCACCCTTGAGCGAAATGCGCAGCAGGAATTGTTTGAGTTCCAGCTCATCCTTGAGGTATTGCTCCTCCTTGCCGATCTTTGCCTTGTACAGCGGTGGCTGCGCGATGTAGATGTGGCCGCGCTCTACGAGATCGGTCATCTGGCGATAGAAGAACGTGAGCAGCAGCGTGCGGATGTGTGCGCCGTCGACGTCGGCATCGGTCATGATGATGATGCGGTGATAGCGCAGCTTCTCGACGTTGTAATCATCCTTGCCGAAGCCCGTTCCCATCGCGGTAATGAGCGTGACGATCTGCTCACTCGAAATGACTTTATCGAAGCGCGCTTTTTCAACGTTCAGCACTTTGCCGCGCAGCGGCAGAATCGCCTGGAACTTACGATCCCGGCCCTGCTTGGCCGTTCCGCCGGCGGAGTCACCCTCCACCAGATACAGCTCGCATTGCGCCGGATCTTTTTCCTGACAGTCAGCGAGCTTTCCGGGCAGGCCCATTGAGTCGAGCACGCCCTTCCGACGCGTCATTTCGCGGGCCTTGCGCGCGGCCTCACGAGCGCGAGCGGCATCCACAATCTTGCCGCAAACGATTTTGGCATCGGACGGATATTCGAGCAGGAAATCGGCCAGTTTCTCGGCAACGATTTCTTCGACAACCGGGCGGACTTCTGACGAAACTAGTTTGTCTTTGGTTTGCGAACTGAATTTGGGATCCGGTACTTTGACCGACAAAATGCAGGTCAGGCCTTCGCGCGCATCGTCGCCCGATACTTCAACTTTAGCTTTTTTATCGAGCTCGTTCGAAGTGATGTATTTGGTAATGGTGCGCGTCATCGCGGCGCGCAGGCCGGTCAAGTGGGTACCGCCGTCACGCTGCGGAATATTGTTGGTGAAAACTTGAAGGTTTTCGCCGTAGCTGTCATTCCACTGCATCGCGACTTCAACGGTGATACCCGCTTTTTCGCTCATGCAATAAAAGATATTTTTGTGCAGAACCGTCTTCGCTTTGTTGATGTATTCAACGAAGCTTTTGATGCCGCCGGAATAGGCGAAGTTTTCGCTTTTACCGGTACGCTGATCAACCAGTTCGATCTTAACGCCGTGGTTCAGGAATGAGAGTTCGCGAATGCGTTTAGCCAGAATTTCGAAGTGATATTCAACAAGCGTGAACGTTTCTACTGAGGCCATGAAGTGCACTTCGGTACCGCGTCGATTGCGCGTTTCACCGGTAATTTTCAACGGTGATACCGCCTCACCACGACGGAATTCCATCTCGTGCACTTTGCCGTCACGCCAGATTTTGAGCTTCAACCAATCGGACAAGGCGTTAACCACCGACACACCGACGCCGTGCAAGCCGCCTGAGACTTTGTAGGAATTCTGGTCAAACTTGCCGCCCGCGTGCAACTCGGTCATCACGATCTCGGCGGCAGAGCGCTTCAGATCATCGTCTTCTTTGATCGCTGTAGGAATACCGCGCCCGTTGTCGGCAACAGAAATCGAATTGTCGGCGTGAATGATGACCTTGATGTCATCGCAAATGCCGGCCAGCGCCTCGTCAATTGCATTGTCGAGCACTTCGAACACCATGTGATGCAGACCGGAGCCGTCGCTGGTGTCGCCAATGTACATGCCTGGACGCTTACGGACAGCGTCGAGACCTTTGAGTATGCGGATCGAATCTTCGTTGTATTCGGGAGAGGCGGCAGCGGGCTTTTTTTCGGTATCGGACATGAAATATTTTTCTGAAATTTTTTCTGAAACTGCAGGACCGGTTTGACGCTGTCCCGTGTTCAGATTTTGGAATAAAGTCGCGGTAGAACCGCTCCCACAAAGAGTTTGGGACAACTAAATCCGCATCGGCATCACAACGTATTTGAAATCGGTTCGACCGGGCACGGTGAACAGAGCGCTCGCGGCTGAGTCCTGCAGGGCAATCGTGATTTCGTTCGATGAGAGGGTGGCCAGCGCATCGAGCAGATAGTTGATATTGAAGCCGATATCGACCGTGTTGCCTTCGTAGGCGACCTCGAGTTCTTCTTCGGCTTCTTCCTGCTCGTTGTTGGTACAGGCGATCTTCAAGGCACCGTTCGACAGGCTCACGCGCACGCCACGGAAGCGTTCGTTCGACAAAATTGCCGCACGTTGCAGTGTGCTCAACAACAACAGACGATCAACGGTGATGAGCTTGGTGTGCGAGGTTGGAATCACGCGGTTGTAATCGGGGAATTTACCGTCGATCACTTTGCTCGTGAGTTCAATGTTGCCGAAGCTGAAGCGAACCTGATTGGCGAGGATGTCGATAGTGATCGGCTCGTCGGTGTCCGTCATCAACTTCGAAAGCTCAATCACCGTCTTTCTGGGAACGATGATTTCCTGCTTCGAGAAATTACCCTCCACCGGCATCACGGCATAACTCAGGCGATGACCGTCGGTGGCGACGCAAACGAGCTGATCTTTCTCAAGCACGAACAGCATGCCGTTGAGATAGAAACGAATGTCCTGCTGCGCCATCGCGAACTCGACCAGACGAAGCGTGGCCTTCAATAGCTTTTGCGGCAACGAGAAGCTCTGTAGCTGCTCCTGGCTCATTGTCAGGCGGGGGTAGTCAGCCGCGGGCAGCGTTTGCAGGCTGAAGCGGCTCTTACCGGCCTTAACGGCCATCTTTCCGTCCTTGGCATCGAGCGATACGTCGCTCGTGTCCGGCAATGCGCGCAAAAGATCCTGCAACTTACGCGCGGCCACGGTGATTGACTGATCGCCGCTGTCGGGAACCTGGACTTTCGCTGAAATCTGCAACTCAAGATCAGTCGCAATCGTGGTCAGCGTGCTGCCTTTGTGTTCAAACAACACGTTGGCCAGAATCGGCAGCGTCTGTCGACGCTCGACGATGCCGGACACGGCCTGAAGTGGTTTCAACACCAGATCGCGAGGTATGTTCTTAAATTGCATATATACGTAATCCTATTTAACAATGTGCGGCGGACGCTGTTAACAACTCTAAAAAGACAGTAAATTCAATAACTTGCATGCGATCAAAGGCTGGTTGAGCGACCTGTAACGAAAGCGCGGGAGTTGTGGATGAGAAATTTAGCCCACGACATTTAGCGACTTATCCACAAACGCTATCTATTTATCAACACCTATTCCAGATCATCCAAATACTGTTTATAACACCAGATAAAGACGCGGTTCAACTTCTCAATACTTGCAGCAAAAACGAAAAATCATGCTGAATTTGCGGGGTGCTCTCACGCAGTGATGCAATCTGTCGGCACGCATGCAGCACAGTCGTGTGATCGCGTCCGCCAAAGTTCTGTCCGATCTCGGGCAGGGACATGGGGGTCAGTTCTTTTGCCAGTGCCATCGCCATCTGACGCGGCCTTGCCACGATGCGCGAACGCTTCTTCGAATGCATGTCGCTGACCTTGATCTTGTAATAGTCGGCGACCGTCTTCTGAATGTTCTCGATAGATATCTGACGCGACTGCACCGCGAGCAGGTCTCGCAGCGCCTCCTTGGCGACCTGCGGCGTGATAGAGACATTGTGAAAACCCGCGTAGGCAATCACCCGCTTTAGTCCACCTTCAAGCTCACGCACGTTGGAGCGGATGTGTTTGGCGATAAAGAAGGCGACCTGTTCGTCCAGTTCGACCCGACTCTCTTTCGCCTTGGCCAGCAAAATCGCGACACGCATCTCGGTTTCCGGCGGTTCGACCTGAACGGTCAAGCCCCAGCTGAAGCGGCTCTTCAGGCGATCCTCGATGCCTTCAATTTCTTTTGGATAGGTATCGCAGGTGATGATGACCTGCTTTTTCGCCTCGGTCAGCGCGTTGAACAGATAGAAGAACTGCTCCTGCGTGCTGCTCTTGTTGTTGAAGAACTGGATGTCATCAATGAGAAGCAGATCGAGCGAGGTGTAGCTGTGCTTGAATGCGTCCCACGCCTTGTTCTGGTAGGCCTTCACCACATCCGACACATAGCGCTCCGCGTGGATGTAGCGCACGCGCGCCAGCGGGCGTTCGCGCAACAGTTCGTTGCCAATCGCCTGCAGCAAGTGGGTTTTACCTAGACCAACGCCACCGTAAATGAACAAAGGGTTGTAGGCCTCACCGGGGCTGCTGGCTACCTGCATCGCTGCCGCGCGCGCCAATTGATTGGCCTTTCCGGTGACGAACGTGTCAAAGGTAAATGTTGGGTTAAGCGTGGATTCCTTTTGGGAAAAAGTACTCGCCGCAGGCGCTGCCACGTTGCCGGGAAATCGCTGTATAAGTTCGTGCGTTGAGTCGGATCCGTTGGCTCCGGTGACAACCGGCGCAGGTTCCAAAACAATGTTGGCAACGCTCGGTGGGGGTTCGGTGATCACGAAGGCGTTTTGACCACTCCCCGCGACGGTCAGCCGAATCGTATGTGGTACCGGAAAATAGGCCGATGCCAAAGAATCGATCGTAGCCAGATAGCGATCACGTACCCATTTGCTGATGAACGCATTGGGTGCCATGACGGTGACCGTTGAATCGGTTTCCTCGGCGCTCAACACGCGAAACCAGGTGGCGAACTGCTGCGACGAAAGTTCCCTTTCGAAGTGACTTAGGCAGTGAGACCAGAACGATGACATGAGGCGTTGGGAATATGTGAGGCAACCCGGAAAGGTTGCAGACGAGGCAAAAAAACGAGCGAAGAAACCGCCGCCTAACCCCTTATTTTACCGCGAAACCTGGTCGTCGCTGAATACTTATCCACAGGCTAAAACCCGACTGTCCGGCAACCCGGCAAACCGGATGTCAAGCCTCTTTACTTTTGAGTGTCACCCAAGCTCCCGCAAGTGCGACAACGATTCCAAGCAGAGTAAGCGCTTGCGGACGAAAATCCTCCCACAGTATGGAAACGATCACCGCGCCAATGGGCGCCATCACGGAGATGTACATTGTCCGGGCCGAGCCCTCGCGCTTCAGCAACGTGAGATAACTCAGGAAAGTGACAATCGTGCCTGGCACGACTAGGTAGGCGAATGCTGCCCAAAATGAAGCTCGCGCATCGAACTGGAACGTCTGGCCGGATAGCACCCCGTAGGAGAGAGACGCAACGGCGCCATAGGCCATCGCCCATGCGGTGTATGCAACGACAGGAACGTTTTTTGAATTGAGATGCATTGAGCAGACCGCCCCAATGCTTGACACCAGTGCTGCGACCGCCATCGCCGCCATGCCCGTGACAAATGCTTTCGATACGGAAATGCCCCACACATCCGGCAGAAAGCAGAGAACGACGCCGAGCACTCCAAGGCTGCCGCCAAGCCAGGTGCGCCGGGTAATCGGTGCGCCGTAGGTCAGACGCGCCAAAGCGGGTGTCAAAAACACCATCAGTGTGAACGCAATGGCCACGAGCCCCGACGGAATGGTCTCCTCCGCGACGTAGGTCAGCACGTAACTGATGCCGTATGAGCACAGCCCGGAGATCGCAGTCAAGGCTTGCATTCCGGATGACAAGTACATGGATTCTCGGCGGACGGCAAGCCAGACAAACAGCAGTGCAGCAGCGCAGCCAAAGCGCAAACCCACTGCGTAGGTCGGTGCCGTCACGCTTCCGAGCTGCAGGGTGATCGCGTAGAAGGTCGTCGACCAGATCAACACCGGTGTAAGAAACAGAATCCAGCTAGCGCGCGACATAGCAACCCGGAGCGCGCGTAAAAGCGCCCATCAAAATCAGGGAAAAGGCGCTAAACGACGACCGGAATGCGGCGTGGAAAGCGAATATTGAGCTGCTTGAGTTTCCGGTACAGGTGAGTGCGCTCGAGACCCGCTTTGTCCGCGACCCGACTCATGTTGCTTGACTCCCGGCCCAGCAGGTTCTCGAAATACACACGCTCAAACGCTTCGCGTGCTTCACGCAGCGGAAGCTCAAAAAATTCTGGCGGCAATGCGGGACGTTCCGGCGCAGACGTATCACGCAGATCGCCCAGAATGGCTTGCAGGTGATCGATCGTGATGTCGTCATTACTCGACAGCAGAAGGCTCGACAAAACGCTCTGTAGCTGAATCAGGTTACCCGGCCACGGCGCGGACTCCAGCAGTTGGCGAACCTCAGCTGAGAGCCGTGCTGGCGCATCCACCGAAAACGCCAACGCACAGCGTTCAATCAACCCGGGCAAGTCAGCTCGACGCGAACGAAGCGGCGGAATGACCACAGTGCTTGATGACAAGAGCGCAAACAGATTCGGGTCAAAACGGCCCTCACCGGACAACTGCCCTAACGGCTCACTGCTGGCGCACACGATACGGACGCCGTAAGCGCTTGTCTTGCCGATCATGAAAGCCAGCGAGCGCTGTTCGCTGCGTGACAAAAGAGCGACCTCCGGGCAAAACAGCGTTCCACTGCGCGCGCTTTCAAGAATTTCCAGCGGTGAGCTAATCAGGCGCTGACCGCTCTCGAGTGTCAGCCAGGGAGTATTAGCTTCGTGCAGCGCACGCGCGCATTCGATGAATCCAACGCCGACCTCGCCCGTAAGCAGTACAGTACGGCGCTCATTGATCAGGGATTCAAGCCGTGCCCGAAGGTCGGTGATCGCCTGACTCTGCCCGATTTCGCCCAGATTGATGCTGCTGCTGCGCTTGGCGTGCCCGACTTTGAGTGCACGTTGCACCGTCGACAAGAGCTTCTGCAACCCTATCGGCTTTTCCAGAAAATCAAATGCGCCAATGCGCGTCGCTTCCACCGCAGTTTCAATGGTTGCGTGGCCGGACAGCATGACCACCGGCATCGTCAGAAGACCGGCTGCTTTCCACTCCTTCAACAACGTGACCCCGTCCGCATCAGGCATCCAGATGTCGAGCAAAATGAGCGACGGCGTGTGCTTGAGCCGCATGGCTCGCGCTGCGGCGGCGTTCTCGGCCAGACGAACGACAAAACCCTCGTCTTCAAGGATTTCGTGCAACAGCTCGCGGATGCCAATTTCGTCGTCGACGACCATAATTTCGGTGGGTGCGATCAAGGGGCTATTTTCTCCTGTGTCTCTAACGGAAACACGACGGTCACCACTGCCCCGCCTTGTGGCGAGTTTTCAACAGTGATGCGGCCTTTGTGTTCATCGATAATCTTCTTCACGATGGCAAGGCCTAAGCCCGTACCCTTCGGTTTGGTCGTCACATACGGCTCAAAGGCGCGCTGCTTGACAGTGTCAGAGAATCCTACGCCATTGTCGCAGAATCGAAGCACCAGCTCGCGCTCGCCGGGTATACCAGCGGCATCACGCGCCTGTGCATCAACGGTCACCTGCCCGTTGGGGCGATCAACGCAGGCGTCCACTGCGTTTTGCATCAGGTTGTGCACGACCTGGCGCAGACGCGTGGCTTCGCCGTGAATATTGCGCTCGTCGCCCAGCCAGTTCAGTGTCAGTTTCACCGGGTACGACGCGTACAGTTCCAGGGTTTCCTTGAGCAGCGCCTCAACATCCACCGCCTGAAGGCTGCCGGGTCGAGGTCGACGCGCATAAATCGCAAAATCATTGACCATGTTTTTCATGGCAGTGACCTGATTGACGATGGTTTGCGTCCCGCGGCGCAGCACCGCCGCGTCCGCTTCACCAAGCCTCGGCACCAGCTTCATCTCCAGTCGCTCGGCCGACAGTTGAATCGGGGTCAATGGATTCTTGATCTCATGCGCGAGCCGCCGGGCAACCTCAGCCCAGGCGGTGTCACGCTGCGCCTGTAACACTTCGGTGACATCGTCAAACACAACAATGCGCGCACCGACGTCCGCCACCACTCGACGGGCACCGCGCAGAATGAAAGTGCGAGCGATACCGCCGACCATCAGCTCCTGCTCGCGCTGCCAGTCGCTCTCCCCTACCGCTGCGAAATTGCGCGCGACGATATCGGCGAATGTTGTGAGCGCTGGTTCAGTCTTGGCCCATTGCCCCAGAGGTTCGCCCACGCGCTCGTCAATGCGCGCCTGCAGGATCACTGCCGCTGCTGCGTTCGCCACGCGCAGTACAAAATCATCGGTGAATACCAGCACCCCGGCGTTCAGATTCTTGAGTACGCTCTCAAGATAGAGATTGGTCGTTTCAACTTCGCGGCGGTTCACCATGTCGCGATCCCGCGCTTCCGCGAGTTGCGAGGTCATGGTGTTGAATGACTGCGTCAACACGGCCAGTTCATCCCGGCCTTCAACGGGTTGCCTGCGCGAAAAATCGCCATCGGCAACAGCGCGCGTTCCGTCGGCCAGTCTCGCCAGCGGTTGCGCAAGGCGTTCGGAAAAAACCGAGGCGAGCGCCAACGCAGTCAACAGCGCAAGCATCAAAGCGAGGGTCAGGGTGAACGCGAAGAGACGCTTCAGTGCAGTGCGTTGAAATGACAGTTCCTGATAGTCGCGAAACCCCGCCTCCACGCGCTCCGTCTGCTCGCGCAGCGCGGCCGGCACCGGTTGTGTGACGATCAACAGTCGGAGCGGCGAACCGTCGGCCGCGATCACCGGTGCGATCACTTTTAGTTGCAGACCGGTGTCTCCCACGGGCTCAACGGACGTTACTGTCTGCATTGAGCGTACCTGCCGCAGCTCCATCGCCGTCGGCATGTTCGGCGGCAATGCAACGACGCTTTCGGTCGCTTGCGCGATCAGCGTACCGCTGACGGTCAACAATGAGACGCTCGACAGATCCGCCTGATCGCGCAGATTGCCGAGTCTCGCCCTTGCCTCCGATGCGTCGAGTCCGGACAGCGTGGACGCGATGGATTCGGTCTTCCTCGATAGCTCTTTTAGCGGCTGTGTCAGTGCCGAACGCCCGAGTTGCAGTCCAGTGTCAAGCGCCTTGTCGATACGGGTGTCGAAAAAGCTTTCAATCGACGACGATAAAAACTGCACCGATAACGAATATACGAGCGCGCCCGGCAACACCGCCGTCACCGCGAAAAACATCATCATGCGCGTGGTGAGCTTCGAGCCGAATACGGCCGCGCGACGCGCGCGTAGTAGCAGCACGATCTGGTAGATCACCAGAATTGCAAGCCCAATCACGATGGCCGCATTGGCAATCAGAATTTCGGTGTAGTAGCGGGTGAAGAGCTGCGAATTGTTTGATGCAGTCGCCAGTGCAATGATGAACACGATGCCTGCAATCGAGAGCACCAGCCATGCAGCCCGCATCCACCGGGGTGGTGATAGGCCGACTGCGACCGCTGCCTCGGGCACCGAATCAAAACTGCTCACGACTTCATACCGTTAGGGCGTGACCACCACGCGGTACCAGTCGGAGGACAGCGTCCATTCGCGCGAGACCAGCGTGTTCACCTGCAGGGGCTTCGGCAGTTGTGTCGTGTCAAGTTTCAGGCGGAGCGACACCTCATAGCGCTCGCCAGAGCGAAGCTCGCGCTTGTCGAGCAGCAAGCGACCGCGCACCAGGCGTATTTGCCGCAGCGCCTCGTCAAGAGTTGGATAACTGTTCGGCGTGCCGACGCTGCGCCCAGTGTCGACGCGGTACGAGTTGGTTAGCGCGGCGAAAGTGAGCCTGCGCACAAAAGACGGGGAAGGTACACGCTCATCAAACCAGTACGGACGACTGCGCGTCACCTCAGTTTCCAAAACGAAGTAGAGCGGCGTGCCGCGCACCAGCGCTTCTTCCAGAGGCGCCGTCAGCGAAAAATCGAACTCCGCGTCCATCACGTACGAGTCGTCCTGCGTTCGCACGACAGCGCTTTTCACGTTGATCACTTCGGCGCACACCTGAAACGAAAACGCGAGCGTCGTTACGACGACAACGCCGGCGTTGAAGCCCCAGCGCAACAGATTTTCAGTGACCCGTATCACGACGCAATTTTTTCCAGCAAAGCGTAAAAGTATCCATCGTGATTGTGAGTCTTGCGGTTGCCCCCTGGCAACAATTGACCGCTCGCGCTTGCCGGATCGCCGGGCAGTGTGATGCGGATACGACGCATATCAGCGTGTCGCGCCAGCGCGGCATCCACCTGTAAATTGTTCTCCGGCTTGAATACCGAGCAGGTGGCGTAGAGGAGTCGCCCGCCGGGCTTCAAAATCGGCCACACGCCATCAATCAGGCGCTTCTGCTGCGCAGCGAGCTGCGCCACATCGCTGTCGCGCTTGAGCCATTTGCCGTCAGGGTGTCGCCGAACCACACCAGAACCGGTGCACGGCGCATCAATGAGGATTCGGTCAAAAGGCACACCATCCCACCACGGGGCAGGCACCCCCGCGTCCGCCGCCCGCACGTCGCCAACCAGTCCAAGTCGCTCAAAATTCTCAGCGACCCGCTT
>JAYWHV010000196.1:0-11664 GCA_043777615.1 Burkholderiales bacterium
CGAACGAACCCAAAATCGCCGGCGAGATGATGCCTTTCAGTGAACTGATCTGGGCGAGTTGGGTGCCCGCATTCACAAATACCGCAGTGCCCGCCAGCATGCCCAATTGGCTGACCCAGTAGAACGGCCAGGTCTTTATCGTCGTCAAACCCATCACAAGGTTCACCACGAAGAACGGAAACAGCGGAACCAGGCGAAGCGCAAACAGATAAAACGGCCCGTCTTTTGCCACCCCATCATTGATCGGCTTCAACCGGTCGCCGAATTTCCCCTGCACCCAGTCGCGCAGCAAGAAGCGAGACGAGAAAAAGGCGAGCGTGGCACCCACGGCGGAAGCAAACGACACCAGCACCAGGCCGCGACTAAACCCAAAAATCGCGCCACCGAGTAATGTCATGAGAGCCGCGCCGGGGAGCGATAGCGCAGCCACGGCGACGTAGGCGGCAAAGAATGCGAGGGCGCTTTGCCAGGGGTTGTCGGCGACATAGCCTGCGAGCGTTGCCTGCTGTGCCTTGAATGCCTCAAGACTTAAGAAACGCCCAAGATCGAAGAAGAAGAACGCCCCGATTGCCGCCAAGATCACGACTAGCAATGCAATTTTTGATTTCATTTGTGCTCTTTTGGCTGTTTGTGCTGCTTTTGAACCGCCCGAATGACGATCCCGATACCGGTTTTAGCGCTTTGTCGTGCGTGTGTCAGCGAAGCTTACAGTTCGCCGGGTTGCCGCAAAACGCGTTTTAGCCAATGGTCCACATACTGCAACATGGAGCCCAGTGGCGACAGGCTCGCCAGCATGGCGAACAAAACGCCCAAGCCATTCGCAAGGGCGTCAAACCAGTCGAATTGACGGTTACGAGACAAAGAAGATTGCCGTCGTTAAATCTTGAATGCTTCCAGTGACTCGGGCGCAAACAAATCGTCGGGTGATAATTGCTGTTTGGAAAGACCTTGTTCAAAGTGATAGCGCGTGAAAGTCTCCAGTGTCTTACGGTTGCGCTCCAGTCCGTACGGCCACCAGTCTTCGCCCATCTCGCGGCGGGCTTCTTCAACATGTAGAACAAGCCAGGGCAGCATGGATTTCAAAGCGGCGGTCTCGGCGAGATCGTCATATGTTCGGCGCTGTGACTCTAAAAATGCCTTGGTCAGCGATTGTGCGATCCAGCGATTAGCCTCGTACACGTCCCGGCGCATCACAATGGTGTGCATGATCGGAAAGATTTTCGTTTCTCGCCAATATGCGCGCTCGATCTCTCCGTAGTTTTCGAAAAGGCGCTTGACCTTACCATCGTTGCGTCTGAATGAGGAGGGCATGCGAGCCGTGTATAGCGCGTCAATGTCGCCATCGTGCAGCATTTGCGAGAGCGTTTGCGTCGGACCGATGGCTTGCAGCTTGATGTTGGGTGGCAGCTCGAGCTTTAGTTTTTCGACGCGCCCGATTTCTTCTTCGCCGCCATAGAGATAGGGCTGCCCACCTGGTGGCACAACTGGGACGCCGTAAAAGTCCTGCAATATTCCGCGAATCCATACGGGCGCAGTCATCTGGTATTCAGGGCTTGCAATCCGCTTGCCGATCAAGTCTTTCGGCTCGTTTATGCCCGCAGCGGCGCATACATAAATTGACGAATGACGGAAGAATCGCGACGGGAAAACAGGTAGCGCAATAAATGGCTTCTCCGGGCGACTGAGCGAAACGCAATACGACGATAGCGACATCTCGGCCACATCAAATTCGCGATGGCGAGCCATGCGGAAAAACGTTTCTTCGACCGGCAGATTCAGGTAATTCAGATCAATTCCGTCGGGCTGCACCGAGCCGTCCATCAGGGCGCGAGTACGGTCGTAATTCCAGCAAGCGAAGCTTAGTTTAAGTTTGGACATGGTTAGTTTTTGCAGAGGACGGAGCGGTCAATGGTGCAGAGTTGCCTCAAATCTCGGGACGATTGGCGCGGCATCTATGTCGAGTAAGAAGGCTCGAGCGACGGAGCAGTCTCGTTCCAGACGTAACCCGCGGCAAACGTTCGCCAGTCCGTCGTTTTCGGAAGGATCGCCTGATAAGCGCAGACCGACTTCGGTATCGCCAGATCGCCCGTTCCGATCACCGCGTTACCCGCTTGAAAGGATTTCACCGCGTCGAGCATCAATTTGCGAAATTCGACAATCGCCAGGTCGCTCGCGCCGAGCCTCTCATTCGTGCGATCAGCAATCGCTCCCATCGTGACCCACATCGCGATATCCTGATTCGGGAATCCGGTGATGCCAGTGAAGTTGCCCGCTTTCATCGCGGCGCGATCCTGCCAGAAATTGTTGTCGCGATTGCGCAGCGGGCGATAGCTTGCGTCGAGATCAACCCCCACTGTATGTCCGAGAAATTTGCGCCAGGTTGCCGTAGCCGGCGTCTGCGTCGGGTGTCCCCAAGCCATGAAATAAAACGCCGTATTGGTATCGTCGACCGGAACGTTAATGTTGGCCACGTTGTACAGATTGTTGGGCGGAATCAGCGTGGTTGCCGGGGCCACAAAGACGCTTGATCGCACATAGTCATTGGTCGCCGCGTTCACAATTGGACGCCGAATGGCCGCATAGCGAAAGCCATATGAGGTCCGCTCAACCTGCAATCGCGGAGCCTTATCCGTGGAAGGGCGCAGCCACGTTGTCTCGGTCGTCTGCGCCGTCGTTATGCGCGCTGGAACCATGTCGGACGAATGCAGGCTGGAGCTGTGGGCCGAATCAATGGCGCCTTCGAGAATTTGCGCCCAGTTGCAGGGGATAATGGCCTTGGCGATCGTCACCTTTGTGTCGGTGGTTGGTGCCCACGCTGGCGGCGCGAACGGGGGCATTGTCGGCGTGCCATGATCGGCGCCCATGTAGGCCCAAACAAATCCACCCCATTCGTGCACCGGATACGCCTTGTGCTTTACTTTTTGCGCCATCACGCTGGCAGCAGGTTCGGACACCATCTCGATGACGTTACCCTTCACGTCCATCTTCCAGCCGTGATACAGGCAGCGCAGACCACAATCCTCGTTACGACCGAACACGAGTGACGCGCGACGGTGCGGGCAGTACTCATCCATCACGCCAACATCGCCATTGGTGTCGCGAAAGACCACCAGGTCTTCGCCCAACACGCGTGCTTTTACCGGAGCGCCGTCAGGTTCGCTGACTTCTTCAATCAGGCAAATGGGTGTCCAGTGTCGTCGCATGAGTTGCCCCATGGGCGCGCCGCCTTCGACGCGACACAACAGTTCGTTTTCTTCATGTGTCAGCATGGCTGCACGGCTCGCGTAGATATCATCAGAGGAGGCACAAATATACTTAGAAATCTAAGATAAATGAGCGTTGGCAAAAACGCAAGCCCGGATTTCCATGGGATGGCATGACAAACGACGAAACACCACACGACGCCGAGGCAGAATCTTTCTTTGAGGTTCGTGTCGCCAGCAAGCGAGCGATCGCGCGCGAGACTTTTCTCTTCGAACTCGTCGCACCGGATCACGCGCCGTTGCCAGTGTTTACACCCGGATCGCATCTTACCGTTGTCACGCCGACAGGCGCACGGCGCAACTATTCATTGTGCAGCGACGCGGCCGATACGACTCGCTATGAGATCGCGATCAAGCGGGACAGCCGGGGACGTGGCGGCTCCATCAGCATGGCAGATGAAGTGCACGAGGGCGCCATCATTCAGGTCAGTGCGCCGCGCAACAATTTTGAATTATCACCCCGAGCCAGTTCGTCGATTTTTATTGCGGGTGGCATTGGTATCACTCCGATTCTTTCGATGATGCGCAGTCTGAAATCGGGTAATGATCAACATTCGTTTCGGCTCTTCTACTGCACAAGGGATGTTGAAAGTACCGCGTTCGCTGACGCTCTGCAAAAGGAGTTTCCAGGCGTCGTCACGATTCATCACGACGCTGGGGATATCAACAGCGCGTTTGACTTCTGGCCCGTATTTGAGAGGCCAACAGGGGTGCATGTCTACTGCTGTGGCCCAAAAGGATTGATGGAAAGCGTGGCTGACATGTCCGGACACTGGCCTTCAGGTTCCGTTCATTTTGAAAGTTTTGGAGTGGACGCAAAGGCGTTCTCTGAGAACAAAGCGTTTGCGGTGACGCTACAGCGCTCTGGCAGGCAAGTCTCCGTGAGCGCTCAGCAGACTCTTTTGGAGGCGCTGCGTTCCAGCGGGTGCGCAGTTCGTAGCTCGTGCGAAAGTGGAACCTGTGGGTCATGCAGATCGCGGCTTATTTCCGGTGATGTTGATCACAGGGACATGGTGCTGAGAGAGGACGAAAAGGCGGACTACATCATGGTGTGTGTTTCGCGGGCAGCGGCAGGCCAACTGGTGCTCGATCTGTGAGCGCTGCACCGACCGCGCCGATTACGCCGATTGCGATAGGCGTGAATGGGCTTGGTCGTGCGTTTACATTGATGCTCAATACGTTTCAGCGCGATTCTCGCGTGCGGCTGGTCGCAGCATGCGATCCGCTCGCTGCGGCGAGGGTGCAATTTGAGAAAGACTTCGCGGGGCGGACTTACGAGGACGCGGAAGCGTTGTGCGCCGACGATGCCGTAGAGATGATCTATATCGCCTCTCCGCATCAGTTTCATGGCGAGCACGTTGCCATGGCTGCAAAGCATCGCAAACACGTCTTGCTCGAAAAGCCAATGGCGATCACCATTGGCGATTGCACGCTTGCCATTGACGCGATGCGGGCTGCTGACCGTGCGCTGATCGTCGGGCCAAGCCACAGCTTCGACGCACCGGTGCTCAAAGCGCGTGAGATCCTCGACAGCGGCTGCGTTGGCGAAGTACGCATGATTCACGCCCTGAACTACACCGATTTTTTGTATCGTCCGCGACGTCCTGAGGAGCTTAAAACGGAAGCCGGCGGAGGCGTGGTTCACAGTCAGGCCGCTCACCAGGTCGACGTAGTTCGCCTCTTGGGCGGTGGGATGCTTCGCACGTTGCGTGCGTTTACAGGCCGTTGGGACGCGACGCGCCCAACCGAAGGTGCGTACAGCGCGCTGATGCAGTTCGAGAACGGCGCGTTCGCCAGCATGACCTACAGTGGCTACGCCCATTTCGACAGCGACGAATGGATGGATGGAATTGGCGAGCTCGGTGTCGCGATCGATGCAGGTTCCTACGGGCGTGCACGGAGACGCCTGAAGTCAATAGCGCAAACGCAATCGGATGAGGCAAGTGTGAAGGCCGATCGCAACTACGGCGGACCAGCTTGCACGCCGGGTGCAATGCCCACAGCGCACGAGCATTTCGGGCCAATCATCGTCAGCTGTGATCATGCTGATTTGCGGCTTACGCCAGGCGGCGTCTGGATCTACTCGAACACGTCGCACGACTTTGTCCCAACGCCGTTGTCTGACGTGCCGCGTGGAGCAGTGTTTGATGAAATCTGGGCCACGTTACGAGCAGGCGCGAAGGCGCGACATGACGGCGAATGGGCGAGAGCGACCACCGAGGCGTGCCTGGCGATTCTCACGTCCGCTCGTGATGCGAGTGAAGTAGCACTTCAGTTACAGGTTCCGTGGCGGAGATAATCAATTGATGAGTGCACCCGCCATAAAGAAAACACCCCAACGCGGCCAGCGCAAGCGCGTATCGGGCAGTGAATCGCTCACCATTCTGCGGCACTGGCGCGAGGCTGTTCCAGACGACCGATTTGCACATCTGGTTAAGGACGCGACGCGCTCGTTTCAGCGCGCTTTGCAGCTGCGGCTCGTTGAGTACGATGTTCCGTTCGGGCACTGGACGTTCCTGCGCGTACTCTGGGAGAAAGACGGCCCAACACAGAAGCAATTGAGCGACGAAGTCGGCGTGATGGAGCCAACCACGTTCACGGTCGTTCGCGCGATGGAAGGACGCGGCTGGATTGTCCGCAGGCAATTGGGGGAGAACAAGAAAAACGTACATGTTTTTCTGACCGAAGAAGGTCGTGCGCTGAAGGGCAAGTTGGTGCCACTGGCCGAGGAAGTCAATCGCATCGGGGCAGCAGGTTTATCGGCTGATGAGCTCGCAGCAGCGCGGGGCGTGTTGCTTTCGATCATTACAAATCTCGCAAACGATATTGGCGCGCCGCGCTAGCATCGCGCGACGAGTTGCACGGAAGGACCCAATGAATAATCTTGAATCCGATTACCTGATCGTTGGCAGCGGCGCCGTCGGTATGGCGTTCGCCGATGTGCTGTTTCACGAGACCGACGCGCGCATGGTGATCGTTGATCGCCATCATGCGCCAGGTGGTCACTGGAACGATGCATATCCTTTCGTGCGCCTGCATCAACCGTCGGCCTACTACGGCGTTAATTCGCGCAAGCTCGGCAGCGAAGTGCGTGACGCAACGCGGCTAAATCTGGGGATGTGCGACAGGGCTACCAGTGCCGAACTCGTGAGCTACTACGAGCAGCTCATGCAAATGTTTCTGGCATCGGGTCGAGTCCGCTATTTTCCGATGAGCGACTATGTTGGGGACTTCAAAGCAGACCATGTTGTGAAGTCGCGCCTGTCTGGCGATTTGCAGAGCCTTAACATCCGGAAAAAAGTCGTCGACACGTCTTATCTGAATACGTCCGTTCCTTCAACGCATCCGCCTAAGTACGCCATTGCGCCCGGCGTGAAGTGTGTGCCGCCGAATGAGTTGCCGCGCCTCAAGCAGACCCCGTCGGGCTACGTCGTGGTGGGCGCGGGCAAGACCGGGATTGATGCAGCGCTCTGGTTGCTCGATAACGGGGTCGCACCAAAGGATATTTGCTGGATCATGCCGCGAGATTCGTGGTTTCAGGATCGCGCCAACGTGCAGCCCGGCGAGGAGTTTTTTAAGCAGTCATACGGGTCGTTTGCGACTCAAATGGAAGTGCTTGCGCGGGCAGAATCGATTGAAGCGCTATTTGTGGAGCTGGAGGCGAGCGGGCAACTTTTGCGCTTTGACTTAAACGTTCAGCCCACCATGTATCACGGCGCTGTGGTTTCTCAGGCAGAACTGGCGGAGCTTCGGCAGATCAAAAATATCGTGCGTCTGGGCCGTGTACAACGCATCGAGGAGGATCGCATCATCCTCGAACACGGCACCGTTGGTTCAAATCCGTATCGAGTCTATGTGGACTGCTCAGCGAGCGCGGTCGAGCGGCGTCCAATCGTGCCGATTTTCGATGGAAAAAAGATTACGCCGCAGATGGTCCGCACCTTTCAGCCGACGTTTAGCGGTGCGCTGATCGCACATGTCGAGGCCAAATACAGCGGCAGCATGAGCGAAGCTGAAATGAACGAGCTGTGCTCCGTGATCCCAATGCCAGATCAGCCATTTCACTGGCTCACGATGCTCGCAGTCAACATGGCAAACCAGCGCCGCTGGTCAAAAAACACCGAGCTTCGTCAGTGGATTGCCAACTCGCGGCTCGACGCGTTTACGGCTATGGCCAACTGCGTCAAGCCGGAGGAAATAGACAAGCTCGCACTGCTTCAACGTTACGGAAAAACTGCCGGTCCAGCGGCCGCGAAGCTGCAACAGCTTTTGGCTGGAAGCGCCGCTCCATAGGGGATGGCGCTGCATTTGCGGCTAAGTCGGAAATAAAACTGCAAACTAACTACAAGTGGTTCGTGCGGGGTACTTCTCGCAACTGAGTGCGGATGCACAGATGTCGCTGACATGGCGCGTGACCGTGGCGCCTAGCTGCGCTTGGTGGTTCCGGTTTTCTGGCCGGACGTATTACGGTGCGTGGTCGTATTGCCGTTGGTGGTGGACTTGCCAACTAATTGACCTGATGCGTTGTACGTTTTCGTGGTGTTGCCCGAACGAACAGATTTGCCCACCGACTTGCCCGATGCGTTGACGTGGCGCGTCGTATTGCCAGTGGTTGTCGATTTGCCTAACGAGCGGCCACTGGTTGAGGTGTGGCGAGTGGTGTTGCCGCTGGTGGTGGATTTAGCAACTTGTTTGCCTGAACTGCTGTAGCTTTTGCTTGAGCTGGAACTTGAGCTGGAGCTGCTGCTGCGGGACGCGCTGCTGGAGCTGCTGCTTTTGCTCGACGCTGCCGCAGCCTCTGATGCGGCGAGCGAGGCGCAGGCGACGAGAGCGCACGCCGAAGGGATAGTTAGTATGCGGATGAGAAAGGAATTCATGAGCGTTGGCTCCATCGGTAAATGACTTTGAAACGGGAAACAGCTAAACGTTGAAATCGCCACTGCATTTGGGTTAGAGGCTTTATTAAGCGTAAGTCGACTTATCAATAAATATTTAGAAAGCCCCAATGAAATAGGGCTTTACACAGAAAGTTGCTTCAAAAAATCAACCGTCTTTTCGGGAATCAATACGTTCTACTTGCCCGTTGCCTGCCCGGACGCAGGGTCGCGCGGTGAAGTGATCGTCGCTGGCCCTTTCTTGCCAACCGCGTGATCGCCGAGCTTCGGGTTGTTGGGCGCTGTCGCGGTACCGCTGCGCAATGAGCCTCCGCCGCCCGCGCCCGCGATGGAGCCGCCGCCGCCAACAGCCTTGACCCCACCGGGGGCGCGCACATCGTACGATGCTTTTTCCTTGGTGCAGCCGTACACGGTGGGCGGACCTTGCTTTGTGACGCTACACACGTAGCCGTCGCCACAAGCGGGCTTGCACTCGGCGAACGACACGGCGGGCGCAACCCCGAAGAGCAGCCCGGACAGGATGAGTAAACGATGCAACCTCATATTGAACTCCTTGAGTGTCTAAGTTAGAAGAAGAGTAAGAGGGCGGGACCGCGGCGGTATGAGCTAACGCCAGCGGTCTTACCAAGCTTTACGCAATCGCGAGGCAAACTCAGACATGAAAGCTTGCCTCGGTGCATCAAACGGGTTTCCGTGATCGGGGTGACCTCAAGAAGAATGTCAGCATCAATCGCGCAGGCACTGCTGTGTTTGCAGCACTGTGGGCGTAGCGCTCGTCTGCGGCGTGCGGGCTGTGCTGGGCGTTGGCGCGCAGTCCACATAAAAGCTGTAGAGCCCGTCGAGATAGGGCGAGAAATCTTCGTTGTTAACGCGCGCCTGAAAAATCGAGCGCGTGGTTGGCGACGTCACCGATTGAAGCATCACCCAGCCGTTGCGCGAATGCGGGAATCCGGCGCGGATGTAGGTAGCGCGTAAACGATCGCCCAGCCGCGAGCGTGGAAAGGTGATGGTCACGCTCAAGCGCTCGGCATTCGGGTGGGCGCGTGCGGCGTTGGCGAGCAGACTCGCGAGTAAGCGCGTTGATGGCGCACGGCCTTCAAAATTCTCGGCGTACTTTGCGTTCGCGGCATCAATCTCGATACCGTAGCGCGCGTTCGAAAACAGCGGTCCGATCATCCAGGCGTAGTCGAGTTCGACGGCGTCTGCCGATGCATTGCCGGGGGACGGCTGTCGGGTTACGACCGGATGGGCGAAACGCTCGGCGATGCGCGCCTCGAGCGCTCGCAATCCGTCGGGATTGGCCAGACCCAATCGATAGTAGGTCGCAGCGCTTGCTTTCGCCTGAGCAAGTACAGCGGGCGATAGCGGTTTCGCGACGTCCATGTGTTTCAACGCCTGATCCAGCACCGGTTCGATGAACGTCGGATCGGTGACCACGTATTCCGGCTTGCGATCGAGGCTGAATTCGGGATTTTTCAGGTGTTCACGCAGTGCCGCGCGGAGTTCGTGTAACTTGCCCTGCGGTGCGCCGTGAAGGGCAAACGTCGCACTCCAAGCCAGCAGGAAAACCGTATGGCGAAGGCGATGATAGTTCGAGGTGAGTTTGTATGGCACGGGATTGCTGCCTATTCAGCCGACTTTTGAATAAATTCATGGATGCCGGGCAGGCCCGACAGTGGCGCGAACCATCCGGGTCCGCCAAAATTGAAGTGAATTCGCCGTGAGCCGCCCTGTTCGCGCTCGCGGCGGCCCCATTCGATGGCGTTTTGCGGTGAGATGGCGAGCATCAGCGCGCCTCCATGCTCGTCGAGCATGTTGTTTTCTCTGGCAAAACGGTGCAACTGGTCGCCGTCGGTGAAGGCGAATAGGCAGACGTAGCCCGCCTCCGCGTCGACGAAAGGCTGTCGATCTGTTGCGGCATTTGGATGGACGATGAACAGCCACTGATCCAGCGAGAAAGCCGCTCGCCAGAGCGCATTGACCGCGGCGCGCGGGCCGGGGCGCAGATCTGGCAGGGCTGCTTTGGTGAGCGCGATGAAGTCGTGTGTCGAGTTGCTTGATGCGGGTGGCTGCGTCCTGTCGGGCGCGTTTGCCGTAGCGGTGAGCGCAGGCTCGACAGCGCCGCACGCTTCTAGATCAAGCTGCTGTAAGACCCGCGTGCTGAGCGCGGGAACAAATGCGACAGCCTGATCCGGGCCGAGGCAGTTGAAAACGATGCCGTCGAGTGGCATATCGGCGAGGCGCGTGAACAGTTCGCGCCCGTTGCAGGTCAATATCATTTTCTGGTTGAGGGCGATTTTTACGGCATCCGGCAAACCGTTCAGGTAGTCAGTACGCGCCTGGTCGGTCGTAAACACCGCTGCCAGCAGGCGCTGCTTGTGGTCAGGCGCGGTGGCGAGCTTGCCGTCGATCAGCACCAGCAGATAGTGCTCAAAGTTGCCGATACGCGAGAGCTGGGCATTCAGGTCGGCGTTGGCTGCGGGCCAGCGCAACGCGGTGAGATCGGATTCAATCGAGTTCACTTTGATCGCCACGGTCTGGCGCTAAAGTCATGGGTGAGAACCGCTGCCGCGATCACCATCAGCGCCGCGAGGGTCACTAGCATGGAGCGATTGTTGTGCGTGAAGCGAACGGAGGCGCGCTCGGGATCTTTGATGAACGCATTGATTTCGGCGACGCGTTTTTCTATTTCTGTCGGATCGCCGCCCAGCGAACGGAGGGTTCCTTTTGGCTGAACGAGCGCGAGGTGATAGCTGTAACTCACCGTGTGATCCTGCGGGTCTACGTGTGTTTCACGATCGGTGCGCGCGCTGATCAGTGACGTTTCATCGAACTTGAAAAGACGTGTGCCGCCGCGCTTGCTGCTCTCGACCACGCAACCGAATTTTGTCGCCGTGCTGCGCGTGCAATCGACGTGAAATGTCTCAGTCATCCAGTTGGCGAGCGGAAAACTGATCGCTGCGACGGCCCCGATCAACGCAAGTCTGGGCAGCAGTGTCATGGTGTTGGCATCTCGCGTTCGCGCTCAAGGTCGACGAGCCGACTGAACGCGCGATCAATAAAGTCCTGAGTCACGATTTCGGGGTGTTTGCGCACGGCGGCGGTACCCTCCACGGTGCGCAGTTCGATGCGCGGAATGGCCTCTCTACCATCAAGTTGCGCCCACAACTGCGCAATCCAGCGCATGCCGTTGTGCAGCAACTCGACGCCGCTCCCGGTCAGTTCAGCAGGATCATGCGGTAGCACCTGGGGCAAGTCACTCAGCTTTGATGCCAGCCAGCCTGAGCAGAGGATTTCTGACTTGTGCACGCCGATGTGCAGCGGATCGTCAGTTGGTTGGACGGGCGTGAAATCAAAGCTGACGAGACGTCCGCCTGCTGCCACGCCACGGTGGCGCGCTACCAGTACGTCGTCGCGATAGACCATTTCGTGCTCGATAGTCATGCGGTAGACCTGCATCTGGTCGAGAAATGTGTGGATTTCTGCAATCGTGTGAGCGCGCAGAA
>JAYWHV010000197.1:0-11636 GCA_043777615.1 Burkholderiales bacterium
TGGTCGATGCGCTTGCGGTCGCCGTTGCGCTCAAGCGAGGCCCGGAACTGCAGGCAACACTTCGCCGTGCGAAGGAAACTCTGGTCGCCAAACGTGAAAAGGAAGGCGACATGTTGACGCCACTAACGCTCGCCGCTCGCAGTCGATGGATTTGACGGTGTTGATCGTGTTGAGCCGCCGCGTACTTATACTTCGGCTCATGACACATCGCTTGCGCCCCCTTTGAACGACGAGAACCGCCAAACCATTCGTGAGCGCCGCGCCGCGTTGAAGCTCAAGTTGCGGCGGCGTGGAATGTTCGCGCTGCCGAGCCTGTTTACGCTGGGTTGCCTGTTTTTTGGCTTTTTCGGCATCATCCAGGCGATGAATCTGCGCTTCGATTACGCCGCCGCATGTGTGTTCGTGGCGATGGTGCTCGATAGTCTGGACGGTCGTGTCGCGCGGATGACCAAGACCCAGACAGCGTTTGGCGCAGAGCTGGATAGCCTTGCCGACATGGTGAGTTTTGGTGCAGCGCCGGCATTGATCGTTTATGAGTGGTCGCTCCGTTCATTGCCGAGCCCGAGAATCGCGCTGGCGGCTGGATTTATTTACGCCGCCTGCGCCGCGTTGCGGCTGGCGCGTTTCAATGTGCAGATCAGTGTGGTTGACAAACGATTCTTCAACGGGCTTCCGAGTCCGGCAGCGGCAGCCGTGGTCGCCGGCTTCGTTCTGTTGATGGATGACCTTGGTATTGACGGCTCGGCGGTTGCGTGGTGGGCGTTTGCTGTGACGCTGGTGGCAGGTATTTCGATGGTAACCACGGCAAAGTTTTTCAGTTTCAAAGCGATGAGCAGGCGCGCGGTGTCGTTCACCGCCGTAGCCTCGTTGGCGGTGGGTTTCGGCCTGATGCTGATGAACCCGCAGGTGGTGATTTTTGCGGTGTGCATCATTTATCTCGCATCGGGTTACGTCGTCTGGCTTTGGCGCGCAACCCACAAGTCACAATATCCCGAGCCTTCGGCGGCGGTTGTCGAGACCCCGGAAGTGGTCGCCAGACCGTCGGAACCGGACAGCGGAAAGCCGTAAACCCGTCTTGGGGCCTTGAGTGATTTCGATTGCTGCGCTATATTTCGGGGATGCATTCCCAGCAATTTGATGCGCCTATGGTTTTGAGCCCGGTTTCCCCGGTCGGCTCGCCGTGGCCTTTGACTCTGCTGACTGGCATCGTTTCAGCCTTCGCACCGATCGCGCTGATTTCGCTGCTGCTGCGCTCCCAGCGCAAATAAATTTCCCCACTCCCCTCCGCTGCGCCACATTCTGATCCCGAAACGGGCCGATGTCGCCGCATCCCCGCATCCGTCATTCCCAGTCAGAGAGATTCACCATGCCCATGTTGAAACAACCCCGTCAAAAGTACGCCGCGTTCAAACCGATTGCGTTGCCTGATCGAACCTGGCCCAATCAAACGATCACGAGGGCACCTATCTGGCTCGCGACCGATCTGCGCGACGGTAATCAGGCTTTGATCGAGCCGATGGACGTCGAGCGCAAAAAGAAAATGTTCGCGCTCAACGTGAAAGTCGGCATCAAGGAAATTGAAGTTGGATTTCCTTCTGCATCGCAAACAGACTTTGATTTTGTGCGTCATTTGATTGAACAACAGCAGATTCCGGATGATGTCTGGATTCAGGTGCTCTCACCCGCCCGAGCGGAGTTCATTGAGCGCACCTTCGAGGCGCTCAAAGGAGCGAAACGCGCGATCTTTCACCTGTATCATGCGGTCGCGCCCGTCATGCGCAACGTGGTGTTCGGCTTGACGCAGGATCAGGTAGTTAACGATCTGACGGTTCCGCACGTCAAAAAAGTGCGCGAACTCATGAAGAAGTATCCCGAAACCGAATGGCGTTTCGAGTTTTCTCCGGAGATGTTTTCGAACACGGAACTCGAGTTTTCGAAGCGTGTTGTTGATACGGTGGTCGAGGTTTACGGCGCAACCCCGCAGAACAAAGTCATCATAAATTTGCCCACCACGGTCGAAAACGCTACGCCGAATTGCTACGCCGATCAGATCGAATGGATGCATCGCAATGTTGCGAAGCGCGACTGCATTTTGATCTCACTGCATCCACACAATGATCGCGGCACTGGCACAGCATCCGCTGAACTCGCGTTGATGGCCGGGGCGGATCGCGTTGAAGGTTGCCTGTTTGGAAGCGGCGAGCGCACGGGTAACGTCGATATCGTCAATGTCGCGATGAATATGTACTCGCAGGGTGTGCATCCGAATCTTGACTTCAGCGACATCGACGAAATCAAGAAAACAGTTGAATACTGTAACCAGATTCCGGTGCATCCACGTCATCCGTATGCCGGAGACCTGGTGTACACGAGCTTCTCGGGCTCGCATCAGGATGCGATCAAGAAGGCTTTCGCGAATCGCGATGCAAATCCTGACGGAATTTGGGATATGCCGTATTTGCCCATCGATCCGATGGATGTTGGTCGCAGCTACGAGGCCGTTATCCGCGTCAATTCGCAATCGGGCAAGGGTGGCATCAGCTATCTTCTGCAGAGTGAATACGGCGTAGATCTACCGCGCCGAATGCAGATCGAATTTTCTCAGGTGGTGCAGCGCGTGATGGACGACACCGGTAAGGAAATGACCGCCGACGACATCTGGAATATCTTTGATGGTGAATATTTCAGGCGAGCCACGCCTTACAAGTACATCGGGCACAAGCTTGCGGAGGACTCATCGCGTCCTGAAGCGGTTGAAGTGCATGCAGAGGTGATCGTCGACGGCGACACCCACAAGGCGAAAGGAATGGGCAACGGCCCCATTGACGCCTTCGTCGCGGCGATTGCCAGCGAACTGCACGCCCCGGTAAAAGTCATGGATTACCACGAGCACGCCATTGGCCAGGGCGCGAATGCCACCGCGATTACCTACATCGAAATGCGTGTGGGCGACGGTCCGTCGCTGCACGGTGTTGGGATGGATAGCAACATTGTCACAGCGTCATTCAAGGCAATTCTGAGCGGGCTCAATCGCGATGCAGCAAGGGTTCGCCTGGCGAGTGCTGCTACGTCAAAATAGCTGACGGCGAGCTAGCGCGCGGCTTGTCTCGCGCTAGCTCGGAAGTAGCATGGCGTCAACCTGCGATGGTCGATGATCGACGCCAATGACTTCGACTTCGCGTTCACCTTTCGGCTGATCGGGCTACGCGCCGCCTTTGGCGATCGCTCGCTGATAGGCTGGCCGAGCTTCGACCATCGCCGCGAAGCGGGCGAGGTTCGGGAACATTTCCGCGCCTTTGCCCGAAGTGGCGTGTTGCGCCACGAATGAAAGCTGGACGTCTGCACCGGTAAGCGAGTCGCCGACAAAATACGTCTTGTTAACCAGCTCGCTGTCGAGCCAGCCCATGTGGTTTTGAATCTCGCTGTTGATTCGCGGTTGCAGAGGGGCGCCAGCCTCGCCAAGGCGGCCAGTGTAGAGCTTCAACATCAGTGGCAGCATCGCTGAGCCTTCGCCGTAATGCAGCAGCTGGATGTAGCGGTTGTAGGCCGAAGTCCCCACCTCAGGCGCAAACCGACCGTTGCCGTAAGTGCGAACCAGATACTCGATGATCGCTCCGGATTCGATCAATACCTCCGCTCCGTCACGAATGACCGGTGCTTTTCCGAGCGGATGAATCGCCTTTAGCTCCGGCGGTGCGAGGCGCGTTTTCGGATCGCGCTGATAGCTGATGATTTGGTAATCCTGACCCAGCTCTTCAAGCATCCAGGTGATGCGGCGCGAGCGGGATTCGTTAAGGTGATGAATTTCGATCATGATGGTGCGGTTTTGCTTTCTGAATTGATCGACCGAGTCTAAACCGCCTGCACATGTTGGCTCGCGACACTGGTATTCTCGTGAAACGACACTCAATGCGCCCCACGCCGCTCAAATAACTACACTCTGGTGCCATGACTGACCGCACCATTCACCCCGACACACTCCACCGCTGGGTGGCCGATTTATTTTTGGCGGCGGGATCGTCGGCAACGGAGGCGAAGCTAACGGCCGATCATCTCGTGTTGTCGAATCTGAGCGGCCACGATTCGCATGGGGTGGGCATGGTTCCGCGCTACGTGCGCTCGATTGGCGCGGGCGAACTGGTGCTCAATACGGATGTTGAGTTGGTGACCGATTCCGGCAGCTTGCTGGTGCTGGATGCGCACTGGGGCATTGGCCAGAGCGTGACGCATCAGGCGATGGAGATTGCGATCAAGCGGGCGAAAGACACAGGCGTTTGCGTGATGGGTTTGCGCAATTCGCATCATCTGGGGCGTGTCGGGCATTGGGCGGAGCAGGCGATTGCCGAGGGATTGATTTCAATTCACTTTACCAATGCTGTTTCGCAGCACTGGGTGGCACCTTACGGCGGGGCGGAGGCGCGTTTTGTGACCAATCCCTTCACCGTGGGAATCCCGCGTCCCGACGCCGATGGCGGCCCGTTCGTGCTGGACTTCGCGACGAGCGCGATTGCGCAGGGCAAGGTGCGCGTCGCCTACAACGCGCAGAAACACACACCTGAAGGCGCTCTGATCGACCACGAAGGATTCCCGACTACCGATCCGGGGGTCCTGTTCGAGCCAGTTAACGGGCGCATCGGCGCACTAACCACAATGGCTGCGCACAAGGGCTACGCGCTGGCGATGGTTTGCGAATTGTTGGGCGCTGCGCTCACCGGCGGCGCGGTGACGATCCCGAAAAATCAGCCGAAAGCCGGCGTCTGGAACAACATGCTGACGATTGTTTTTGATCCCGCACGCTTCGGTACCCAGACAGCGTTTGAGTCATCGACGCGCGAGTTCGTTGAATGGGTCAAATCAGCGCGCCTCATGGAAGGACACGACGAAATTTTGATGCCGGGCGACCCCGAGCGGAAGTCTCGCAAAGCGCGGGCTCATGCTTTGCCGATAGACGAGGGCACCATCGCCGAGATGGACGTGGCGGCGCAGACCGTGCGCGCATCGAACGGCAACGGCCCGGGCCCGCTGTCGGCGTTGATGCGCAGCGCCTAAGCGCCGGCTGCTGCAACCCGTCGGCGCAGAACGGCTTTTGATCACTTGCCCTATTTCATAAGGGGTAGAGCGATAAAAAGCGGATTAGCGACTGTCGGTAAAAATGCTCGCTAGCCCCAATGCAGCGGACGTTTCAGCTAAAAGCTGCTTGATTCATCGCTTGCGAGACGGTTCCGGCTGAACGCCGACGGCAATCCTCTGCGCTTTCAGCGACTGGCCCCCGTACATGTAATCCGAAATCGCGTCGGTGAGTCGCGCCGCCTGCTGCACGCCGTTCGGGCTCGACAGCATCACGACGCTGACTAACGCCTCGACCAGAGCCAATAGCCCAACCAGGCTGCTCGACAGCACGGGATGCTGTGCCGGCGCAAAGAGGGCGTGTTGGGCAATGGACGTCAGCGGCGACGCCGGTGAATCGGTCAGCGCGATCACGGTGGCGCCGCGATCGTGCGCGTAGTTTGCGAGATTGACCGCATCGGTCGCATAGCGCGGCACCGAGAGCACCAGCACAACGTCTCTTGGCCCGACGTTCATCAATCGCCCGGCTGCGACCTCGGTGCCTCCGAATTCGACCAGGTTGATGAGTTGATCGCAAAACGGCTGCAAATCGAGCGCAAGGATTGCTGCGATGTGCGACGATAGACCGAAGCCCACCGTGTAAACCGCGCGTGCTTTGATCACGGCATTTGCCACGCGTCGCAGTGAATCGGAGTCGATCCCGAGTGCCGTTTGCTGAAGGTTACTTTGGGCAGGGCCGAATAGTTCGTCGGCACCGCCGGCGGTCGCATTTTTCTTGCGTTGAGCGTTTGTCGCGTTGGCCTGCGATGAGGCAAGCTTTTGCACCGGGGCGAACACGGCCTTGACTGATTCAGCAAGGGCGGACTTGAGCTGGGCAAACTGCTGGAAGCCCGCAGCACGTGCGAACCGTGACAGCGTGGCCGTCGATGTACCAATGCGCTGCGCCAGTTCGTCGATACCTGCGGCCACCGTAGAAACCGAGTTTCGCAGGAGATAGTCCGCTATCAACTGTTGCGAAGATGAGCCGTGCGCCTGCAATTGCATCAACGCCTGGCCCACTTCGGAGCGCGCCAAAGACAGTTCTGGCGTGGTGGTTGCTGCCGAGGCGGGTGCCTTGTCGGATTGGGTCATGGGGGATTTAGTCTGGTTCGGTGTGCTGAGGAGCAGGTTGGTAGTAAATATTTTTACATTGATATCGTTCAATCGGGATATCAAAAACGCAACGTTACCATTGGCAGTAGAGAAAATTAATTTTCTTAGGAAACAAATATGAAAATAATGATACAGTTGCGGTGTTGTGTTGTGAGCCAAACAACTCTGCCCGCAATGTGCTGAGAGCGGTCGATCCCGTTAAGGTCGCATTCTCATCATTGATCATTGTCCCGAATTCAGGAGTTTCCAATATGTCTCTGTTCCAAAGTGTCGTGCGGCCAGTGGCAGCACTGACGATCGTGATGAGTTTAGCGACCTGCGCTATCGCCCAAGCCCCGGAATGGAAAAAGATTCGAGTCGCAGTTGAAGGAAACTACCCCCCGTTTTCGGTCATGTCGCCGGACGGCAAGCTTGGTGGCTTTGACATAGATGTGGCTCGTGCCCTGTGCGCAGAGATGAAGGCGGACTGCACTCTGGTTCAGCAGGAATGGGACGGCATGATTCCGGCGCTCAATGTAAAAAAATTCGACATGATTGTTGCGTCGATGACGATCACGGACGAGCGCAAGAAAGCCGTTGACTTCACTGACCCGTACTACGATGTGCCGAGCCGCTGGGTTGCGAAGTCGGGGATGTTCAAGGACGCCTCTCCGGCAAGCTTCAAGGGCAAGAAGATCGCCGTGCTGCGAAACAGCCCTCGGGCTAAATACGTTGCAGAAAACTACAAGGGCATTGAGGTGCTCGAAGTCGCGAAAGAAACCGACGTGTACCTTGAGCTGCTGGCTGGTCGCGCAGACATTGGTATCGGTTCAAGCGTTGTTTCCGGTGAGGCGCTGCTTAAAAAGCCGGAAGGTAAAGCGTATCAACAGGTCGGTCCCTCGGTGAATATCGGTGCTGGCAGCGGCGTGGGTATCGCTGTCCGTAAAGAGGACGCCGTACTGCGCGACAAGTTAAATGTCGCCCTTAAAGGTATTCGCGCTAACGGGACATACAAAAAAATGGCTGACAAGTATTTCGACTTCGACGTGTCGGGCCAAACGAAGTAACTGCGTCACGGTATTTGTAGACGATGGATACGATGCTGCACGGCTACCTGCCCGCGATTTTGGGCGGGCTCGCACTGACGCTGCAAATAGCGGCGGCATCGCTGCTGGTAGCCTGCGTCCTCGGCATGTTGGGCGCGTTGGCGAAGCTATCGAAGTCACGCGTTGCGCGCGTCGTCGCGGATGCCTACACCACACTCATTCGTGGCGTACCCGATCTGGTTTTAATGTTGCTGACGTTCTACGGCGGGCAGGCCATTGTGAACTGGGCCGTGCAAAAAATGGGCGGTAGCTACGTCGATATTGATCCCTTTATCGCAGGCACATTGACGGTCGGCTTCATATTCGGTGCCTATTTAACGGAGACGTTTCGCGGCGCGATTCTCGCGGTGCCGCGCGGCCAGATCGAGGCAGGCTACGCGTACGGAATGTCGTTCACCCGAACGCTGTGGCGCATAACGCTGCCGCAAATGGTTCGCCATGCGCTACCGGGTTTTGTCAACAACTGGCTGGTCATGATCAAAGCCACGGCACTGGTGTCCATCATCGGACTCGACGACATGGTGCATCGAGCTGGACTCGCCACTGCTGCCACTCGCGAGCCGTTTACTTTTTACGCGGCGATCGCCTTGATTTATCTCACTATAACGAGCGTGTCGCTGTTCGTTCTCTGGCGTGTTGAGTTGCGCTTTTCTCGTGGCTTGCGGCGGGTCGCTGCATGAGCCTGTCGGCTTCGTTTCTTGGTGTTGACTGGGGCCTCATTGCGTCGTCTCTGCCCGCCTTTTTTGATGGACTTCGGGTCTGTCTGATCTTACTTGCGATCACACTGCCGTGCGGCTTTTTGCTCTCGCTACCGCTAGCTGTGGCTCGGGCTTCAAGTAACCGCGTCGTATCTCGAGCAGTCTGGCTTTTTACGTATGTCGTTCGCGGCACGCCGTTGCTGGTGCAAATTTTCGTGATCTATTACGGCCTCGCGCAGTTCGAATGGATTCGCGAAAGCGCCGCCTGGGCGTTGCTCAAGAACGCGTGGTTTTGCGCGTGGTTCGCGTTTACGTTGAACACCACGGCCTACACCACTGAAATCTTTGCCGGAGCAATCAAAGCGACCCCTTCAGGCGAAATTGAGGCCGCGCGCAGTGTTGGTATGTCGAGCGCACAGGTCTACACGCGTATTTTGCTGCCAGGTGCACTGCGCCGCGCGTTGCCGCAATACGGCAACGAGGTCGTCGGGATGATGCACGCGACTGCACTGGCCTCCACTGTGACGCTGGTTGATCTCACCCGCGTCGCGCGCGATGTGTATGCCAATCATTTGCTTCCGGTTGAGGCATTTGGCACCGTTGCAGTCTTCTATTTTGTGCTGACCTTTTCTCTGGTCGGAGCATTCAAGCTGCTTGAGCGCCGCTTTTTACGCCATCTTCAACCCCGTTCCTGATTGAGACTTGACTTATCCCCATGCTGGTTGAACACATACCTCTAAGACACTCTCCCAGTGGCACATCGCGCGAGCTACGCGTTTACCGATTCGGGCAGCCAGGCGCCCGCCCGAAGGCCTACATTCAAGCAGCGTTGCATGCCGACGAATTGCCCGGAATTTTGGTGGCGCATGAGCTGCGCAAGCTCCTTTCCAGCGCCGAAGATGCTGGGGAATTGATTGGCGAGGTGGTACTCGTGCCAGCGGCGAACCCAATTGGCTTGTCGCAAGACGTCTTGGGCGTTCATCACGGTCGGTTTGCATTGGCTGATGGGCAAAACTTTAACCGTGGTTTTGCTGATCTTACAAAGGACTTGAAACAGAGCTTGAGCCAGTTGGCGGCGCTTCGCGACGCCAGTGATGCAGCGGAAATAACTGATCAATCCGGGCTGCTTCGACGCACGCTGAGGGCGGTGGCCGAGGCGGAAGTACACAAATGCGTGAGTGAATCCTCGGCACTCAAGGCGCAACTTTTGTCGCTTGCGATTGACGCTGATGTGGTGCTCGATCTTCATTGTGATGGCGAAGCCGTCATGCATCTGTACACGCTACCCTCGCTTGCCGCGCGTGCCGAACCGCTTGCACAGCTCCTGCGTGCGGAAGTATGTTTGACCGCGCAAGAATCGGGCGAAGGACCGTTTGATGAAGCCTGCAGTCGTCCGTGGGCCGTCGCTGCTGCCGCGATGCCGGGCACAAGGTTTGCCGCATCTTGTTTGGCGGCAACGGTCGAGCTGCGTGGCGAACGTGATGTGTTCCCTGCGATGGCCGCCGATGACGCAATCGCGATCATGGAATTCCTGAAGGTAGAAGGTATTGTCGGAGGCCAGGCGCCGACACTGCCTTCGCATGTGTGCTATCAACTTCCACTTGCGGCGACCGAGCCTCTGATTGCCGCTGTTTCCGGAGTGATCGTTTATCAGGTTGCGCTCGGGGAGAAAGTAGGTGCCGGCGATACGGTTGCGCAGTTGGTCGATCCAGTCTCCGGTGACAAGACGCCCGTGAGGGCGGGGACAAGCGGGTTGTTGTTCGCGCGGTCGTCATCGCGCTGGGCGAGCGCCGGAAAGCGAATTGGAAAGATCGCCGGTGCCGAAATCATTCGCAGTGGAAAGCTCCTTTCGCCATGACAGATCAACGTGAAAACGTGACGCAAAAGCTCCTTGCTGAAGGCATCTTTAAAAACTTCGGTGCTGTTGAAGTGTTGAAGGGCTTGACTGTTGAGGCGCGCTCCGGCGACGTCATAGCGCTCATCGGCTCGTCGGGTTCTGGCAAGAGCACGTTCTTGCGCTGCCTGAATCTATTGGAGCAACCAACTCAAGGGAAAATCGTGCTGGCCGGCGAAACGCTGGCGCTAAAGCGAGGTAAATCCGGCGATATGGAGGCGACCGACGCCGCACAACTGGCGCGGTTTCGCTGTGGTATGAGCATGGTGTTTCAGCATTTCAATCTGTGGGCTCATTTGACAGCGATTGAAAATGTGATGGAGGCACCGCTGCGCGTATTGAAGCTGGGCGCAGTCGAGGCACGAGAGCGCGCCGAGCGCTACCTGCAGCGCGTGGGCGTGAGTCATCGCAAGGACTACTTTCCGGCGCATCTTTCTGGTGGAGAACAACAGCGCGTTGCCATCGCTCGTGCACTCGCGATGGAGCCTGAAGTGATGCTCTTTGACGAACCGACTTCTGCACTTGATCCTGAGCTTGTCGGGGAGGTTTTGAAAGTGATGCGCGATGTTGCTGCCGATGGTCGCACGATGATCGTGGTGACGCATGAGATGGCCTTTGCCCGCGAAGTGGCGAACAAAGTGATCTTCCTGCATCGCGGTGTCATTGAAGAAGAAGGCAGCCCGCGAGAAGTCTTGCTGAACCCTCAGAGCGAGCGATTGCGCACCTTTTTGGCCAGTAGTTTGAAGTGACGCAGGACTATCGAGTGGCCGCACTGATTTAGCGCTGCTGCGCACGGACGGTGCGGGTTCTGCACCATGAATGCCCGCGCCGAACCAGCGTCCGTAGCAAAAATTCAACGCGATTTTGACTGTGCAAATTAATTTTCACGCGACCTTAAATGTAAACAAATTTGCAATACACTAGTGATATGAAAATAAAACTTCAGGTAACAGACAAGTTTTATCCGCGCTCTCGCCCGCTTTCCCCGAACCGCCCACACTTCAATTCACTCACATAATCTCCAGGAGACACCCATGTCGACGCGCACGGTCAAACGTGTGGTTCTTGGCAATCGCCAAGGCACACTAGCTCTTAAAACTTCCACCCTTGCGGTGCACGCAGCCCTTGCGACGATGGCGCTGACGGTGTCAACTTCGGCCTGGTCGCAATCGACAACCGACACTGCCAAGCTCGAAAGAGTCGAGATCACGGGTTCGTCAATCAAGCGGATCGAAGGCGAGACGGCTTTGCCGGTGCAAACGATCAAGAAGGATGACATTGAGAAGGCGGGTGTTACTACGGCTGCCGAACTGCTGAAGCTCATTAGCGCCAGCACGGCCAATCTCTCGGACGGCGCGAGTATCACCGACGGCACCTCCGGGCAGCGCGGATTCAATGGCGCAAACCTCCGCGGCATCGGCGTATCCAGCACTCTCATATTGCTCAACGGACGCCGTCTCGCAAACTTCGCTACACCGGGTGACAATGCTGGCGTTGACCTGAACAACATACCAGCGGGTGCCATTCAGCGTGTGGAGGTATTGAAAGATGGCGCGTCTGCGATCTATGGGACCGATGCCATTGGCGGCGTGATCAATTTCATTACACGGCGCGACTATCAGGGCGTTGATTTGAACGTGTACGGCGCAACCACGCAAGAAGGCGGCGCGGGCAAGAAAACAGTGACGATCAGTGGCGGCTATGGCGATTTGGCGAAAGATCGCTTCAACGTATTCGGTA
>JAYWHV010000198.1:0-3327 GCA_043777615.1 Burkholderiales bacterium
CTTCCTGACCGACGGTGAGCACTTCTGATGGGTGCTTGACGCGACGCCATGCCAGATCGGTGATGTGCAGCAAACCATCGATACCGCCCAAATCCACGAAGGCGCCATAGTCGGTGATGTTCTTGACGGTACCGGTGACGGTCGCGCCCTCGGCCAGGGTCGAGAGCAACTTGTCGCGCTCGGCACCCATGGAAACTTCGAGCACAGCGCGGCGGCTAACGACCACGTTGTTACGCTTTTTGTCGAGCTTGATGACTTTAAAGTCGAGCTCTTTGCCTTCGTAAGGCGACGTGTCCTTGATCGGACGCATGTCAACGAGCGAACCTGGCAGGAAGGCGCGAACGCCGTGCGTCATGACGGTCAGGCCGCCTTTGACTTTGCCAACGACCATGCCAGAGACGATGTCGCCCTGGTTCATGGCGTTCTCGAGGAAATACCACGAGGCCAGACGCTTCGCCTTGTCGCGCGAAAGCTTGGTTTCGCCGAAGCCGTTTTCGATGGCTTCGATCGCAACCTGGATGAAATCGCCGGCTTGTACTTCTACTTCGCCGCGATCATTTTTGAATTCTTCAATCGGAACATAGGCCTCGGATTTGAGACCGGCGTTAACGACTACGACGTTGTAGTCAACGCGCACGACTTCTGCCGTGATGACTTCGCCCAAGCGCATTTCCTTACGGACAAGGCTCTCTTCAAACAGATCGGCGAAGGAAATATTTTCTTCTGACATTAGGGATGTAACTTTCGGTGGGCTCTCGCTCGGACGATGGTGTCTGAGAGTAGAGGTTAGGTTGATAAAAAACGTTGCCCGTTACGTTAAGCGCAATCTCCAGAGTGACAAAACGACGTCCACAGTCTCTAACGGACTATGGTCTGCGTTGTCAATCACGATGGCGTCAAGTGCCGGTTTCAACGGCGCGACGGTGCGGGATTTGTCCTGCGAATCGCGTCGCCGAATTTGAGCTTCGACGTCAGGCTGGATTTGCGCTTGAACGGTTTCAAGCAAGCCAGCAATTGTAGGCGAATTTCCTTTGTCAATCAAGTGCTTAGCCTGTGCTTCCGGATCTTCAGCGATGCGTTGTTTCGCAATTTGCCCCGCTCGCCGTTCGGCCCGAACGTGCGCGGTTGCGGTCAAGTAAATTTTGAGCGCCGCAGCTGGAAAAACAATTGTTCCCATGTCCCGCCCGTCGGCTACGAGGCCGGGCGCAACCGCGAAATCGCGCTGGCGTTGCAGCAGCGCAGTCCGCACTTCAGGGATCGCTGAGAGCGTGGAGGCAGCCATTCCGGCGGCTTCCGAGCGGACTTCTGCGGTCGCATCGACGCCATCCAGCCAAACTGTTTCGCCAACAAATTTAAGAGAAAGTGCTTTAGCTTCTTCCTCCAACCTGTTGATTTTATTGAATTCAATTTTTCTTGAAAGACAAGCTAGTGCGTGCGCACGGTAAATCGCCCCTGAATCCAGAAGGTGAAAACCAAGAGCCTGAGCGACGAGCCGCGCAACCGTGCCTTTGCCGGACGCCACCGGTCCGTCGATCGTGATGATTGACCGCATGTCAGCGCAAACCTTGTTGCGTGAAAGCAATCAGCTTTTCCCCTGAATCACCAGTGCATAAGGGGTAGATATGCAAATTGTATAAAAGTCGATATTTCGCCAAAAGCGGCTCTAACCCCAATGCTGGCGTCTCTAGTCTGAAAAGCTGCTGCTGAAATTTGAAGCGTGTCATCGCCAAATTTTACGGGCAACTGACGCCCTCGCCCACCGGTGGCGGACTACCAGCGCTGAACCAACTTGCCGATATGCTCGTCGAGCACGTCGTACAGGCAGAGCTCATCTCCACTGCATGCGCCGCGTTTTTGCAACGATTCCGCGACGCCCGCTTCAAGCTCGCTCTGCACGGAGGGTAGGCTCGACGCCGCGTATTTCTGCGCCGACAGCGTGTAGGCGTGCATGAGCCAGAGCTGGCGACTGGCGCAAATCGCCTTGTCGCTCGCGGATAGCGCGCTTTTGCAGAATTCAAGCTGGTCGCGGTCCGGCACGGGCGAATTCGGAGCGCGGCGCAAAATCATCAATGCATCCGGTTGATAGGGCAGTAAAAGCGTCGCCGATTTTTCGCTCTTCGATGGGCCGGGCACGACCGCAATCCAGTTGAAGCCCGAAAAAAACGTTCCATCTCGATCGGTGCACCGGGTTTGCAGCAAGTTCACCGGGCGACCGCTCAGTTGGGCGAGCTCGTGGTTCCCGATACGGCCGACGGGGTGTGGCAGTTGCGAATAGCCTGATTTCGGATCAGCGCGTTGCTTGCCGATTTCATAATTTTGCAATCGCCCGTACAGCATTTCTTTCATCTTCGTCGGACGTTTGACGCGATTTTCTTTCGCAAACAAAGCCTTCATGGGCAGGTTTTGGCCGCCCGCCATCGGCATCAATGCACAGCTCCGTTTGCCCGCAAAGTCCACCGTGTCAGCGGTGATTCGCAGCGTTCGAGCCATCAGTCGCGGATCGTCCTCGCGCATCGACCACTGGGCATTGGGGCCGTTCATGAGCACACGCCGCACCTCCCAGTCGCCGATTAGTGCCGCATCGATCTTCGCCGACGCGCCAGGCGCCGAAGCTGCCGAAAACGCAGCACTGCCAGCACACAAAGCCACGGCGACGACGATCCAGCGGCGCAACCGGATTCCAGTGCTCGTCCGTGTTCTAGAAGTTGTCTGCGGGACGGTCATGCTGTGGGTCGACTACGGTTTAGGGGGTTGCAGGCGCGCGCTCAACAAAAGCGCCTCGAAGGCGACGGCCGCGTTCACGATGGACACCAGCGGATCCGCAGAATTCACCATGGCGCGCGCCCCAGCATAATCGGTTTTGGCATCGGTGAAATAGTCGCTGCATTTGTTGCCGTTCGCAAACGACTTGCCGTCCAGCATGCCGAGCGTCATGACCTGATACGACATCTCAAATTCCAGCAGTCGCTCCGGTTTGAACAGAAGCTCCAGCCCAAGGCCGAGCGCGATGCCCGCGCTCGCATAGCTGTTCCACCAGGTAATTTGCACCAGCCCACGGCCGTAGTAGGCGTGCTCGACACCGAGCGCTTTGTTGTAGACGTCTTTCGGAACGATTCCGGCGGCAGATCCGCGTTTCTCCGGATGTGAATAGCTGCCATTGGCCTTGACTTCAAACTGGTCTCCGTCACGTTCGGTGATGAGCGCGCCCGTTCCGCTGGCTGCCACTTTCACAGGATCGTGGTAGCGCTTGCCTGCTCCATGCCCGCTCTCCTCGATCGGCTGAAACACGGTCCAGAGTTTTGGATGCCGCATGACTGGCGCCCCAGT
>JAYWHV010000199.1:0-11589 GCA_043777615.1 Burkholderiales bacterium
CGCAACTTCAGCCGGTGCTTTGGTCCGCTTCAGGCCCACGTATGCCGCGCCGCCTGGCATCGCTGTGCAACCCGCCGGACCACAGGGCGCGGGAACAACCGCCCAGTCGAACGCCTTGGTAACGTTTTTGTCCATACGGTTGACCTGCCAAGAACCTGAGTAATACATCACGATGCGACCGTTGGCGAACTCTTCGAACGCATCACGATAGGCCGAGCCGCCAAGGCCGCCCCAGACTTCTTTGGGCATCAAGCCGGACTTGTGCCAGCCGACGAACTTCGTAGCAGCCAGTTTGTAGCCGTCGTCAATGACGGGCACGCCCCTGGCGTCAAAAATTTTCGCGCCGTAAGCAACTGCGAGCGGCGCAAAGCGGTGACCCGTACGATCCATCGCCGCCGCGAAAGGGGTCTTGGTCGCGTCGGCCACTTTTTTGGCCGCTGCGATCCAGTCGTCCCACGTTGCGGTTGGGCCCGGCATTGGCACTTTAGCCTGTTCGAACAACGTCTTGTTCACGTAAGCACCGGTCACGGTTAGCTGCGACATCATGCCGTAGATGCCTTTGTCCGCCGGGCCGGAGCGGAACCAGCTCAGAGTGGATGCGAAGTTGTCCTGCCATGCTTTCTGGCGTGCTGCGCTCAAATGCGGCGTCAGATCCAGATAGTATTTGTTGAGACCACCCAGGTCAGTAACGCGGGCGATGTCCGGTCCTTCACCTGCCGCCAGTTGCACCGGCAACGTCTCGACCACCGCTTTGTAGGGCACTTTGTCGATGATGATTTTGGTGCCCGGGTTTGCGGCTTCAAACCGTTTGGCGATGTCGGCTGTGACTTCGCATTCGTTGCCATCGGAATAGCACTGCACGCGCAGATCCGCGGCCTGCACTGACGTGGCAGCCAATGAGATGAGGGCAGCAGCAATTGATGCCGCCAATGATGAAGATCGTACTCGTAGATTTTTCACAACTAAAGTCCTCCTGAAAACCTTGAAGTGCAAATGTAGCTCGGTCGCAATGTTTGCCCGCATCCTTCGCGAGCGTCGCCGCAATTTTAAGTCATATAGATGATATATATGACTAGGGGTTTGCCCGCATTGTCGATTTGTTTCGGGGTCACCGTCGATTGCTTGATCGGGTTCGTCAAAATGGCGCAATGCATTCAGTACGCAGCAACGCCCTCGCTCGACCGTATCCACGAGGACCTTCTGCACACCTGCGAACTCAACGCTCGGGGGAATCGCGGCAAATGCACAAGCGGGGACCGTTCAAGCTCGTGCATCGTCGCTGCGCCGCAGCCGAATAAAATCAAAGCATGAAATCGACACAAACCATCAAGAACGTTCGCACGCGCTTCGCGCCTTCGCCCACCGGTACGCTGCATCTCGGCAACATCCGCACCGCGCTGTTCGCGTGGGCCTTTGCCCGCCACCACAAAGGCCAGTTCATCCTGCGGATCGAAGACACGGATCTGGAGCGCTCTTCGGAATCAAGCGCCGATGGCATTCTCCGGGACATGGCCTGGCTCGGGATGGACATTGACGAGGGTCCGTACTACCAGATGCAGCGCATGCCGCGCTACCGCGAAGTCGTGGCTGAAATGCTGGTTGATGGCCGCGCCTATCACTGCTACATGAGTGTCGAGGAGCTTGACGCTCTGCGCGAAACGCAGAAAGCGAATGGCGACAAACCTCGCTATGACGGGCGCTGGCGCCCTGAGAATGTCGCGAAACTTGGCCTGGTCAAGCCGGAGGGCGTGCAGCCTGTCATTCGTTTTCGTAACCCGGATGAAGGTGTTGTCGCCTGGGACGACGCGGTGAAGGGACGTATCGAAATTGCCAACAGCGAGCTGGACGATTTGGTCATTGCCCGCCCCGCGCCGGTGGGCGAGGTTGGCGTACCAACATATAACTTCTGCGTCGTGGTGGACGATGTCGACATGGCAATTACGCATGTTATACGCGGCGACGGACACGTCATGAACACGCCGCGTCAGATCAACATCTTTCGCGCGCTTGGCAAAGCGCCACCTGTGTTTGGTCATACGCCGACCGTGCTCGGCAGCGACGGAGAAAAGCTCTCCAAGCGTCACGGCGCAACCGGCCTGAACGAATATGCCGCGAACGGCTTCCTGCCCGAGGCGATCGTCAAGGGTCTTGCGCGTTTGGGCTGGTCACATGGCAATGACGAAATATTCTCGCCTCAGCAACTGGTTGAGTGGTTCAATCTGGATTCACTGACACCGTCGCCGGCGCGCTTCGATGCAGAGAAATTTGAGTGGTTGAATGGCGAGCACATCAAACGGATGCCGCCTGAAGCGTTGGCGAAGCGGTTGCAGCCGTTTCTCGTCGCAGAGGGCTACGAGTTGGCGGCAGGACCCTCCGTATTGGCAGTTGCCGAGCTGCTTCGCGAGCGCGCACCAACCCTCAAGAAAATGGCGGAGATGGCGCGGTACTGCTACATCGCGCCGATTACGAGCCCGATGCGCGTAATGATGCAACTCGCCGCAGTTACGGCTTCCGTGGGCACGTTGCTAGGTCAACAGCAAGAACATTTCGCGGCAGCGGAAGCGGCGGCGCGCCAAGAGCTCACAACGATGGAGCAAGGTGCGCAAACTCTGGCGCTGCTTCAGCAACATTTGACCGATGCCAACAAGCCCGCGATTGAATGGGTGAGGGAGCAATTGAGCACCGTCGAATGGAACAAGGCAGCCATTGCTGCGGTGCTGAAAGAAGCGCAGACGAAATTTGCGGTGAAAACTCCGCAAGTCATGATGCCGCTACGAGTCATGCTCACGGGCAGCGCGCAGGCACCAGCAGTGGATGCGCTGTTGCTGACGCTTGGGCGCGAAGCGTCGCTTGCGCGGATTGCTTTTTGAGAGTGAGCTAACTCACCGCCGTCCGCATCGTCACAAACTCTTCCGCTGCTGTCGGGTGAATTCCAATGGTGCTGTCGAACACGGCTTTCGTAGCGCCTGCCTTCATCGCCACGGCAAAGCCCTGCACGATTTCGCCGGCGTCGGATCCGACCATGTGCAACCCGACAACGCGATCACTTGCCTTGTCAACAATCAGCTTCATGAATACGCGTTCCGCGCTGCCACTGAGCGTGTGTTTCAGTGGTTTAAAGTCAGTCTTGAAAACCGTAATCTCACCAAACGTTTTTCGGGCACCGGCTTCGGTGTAACCGACGGTGCCGATGTTCGGATGCGTGAACACCGCCGTGGGGATGAACTCGTAGCTCATTCCGCGGAGGTTGTCGCCGAACAGGTAATCGACCAGCTTCATCGCTTCTCCAAGTGCGACCGGCGTGAGCTGGATTCGCGCGGTGACGTCGCCCACGGCGTAGACCGAAGGCACGCTGGTCTGGTAGTGGTCGTTGACCTTGATTGCGCCGTTTTGATCCTGTGCAATGCCCAGCGCTTCGATGCCGATGCCCGCGATTTTCGGGACCCGACCCGTAGCGTAAAGGACGGTGTCAACGACGATCTCGGTGCTATCCAAAAGTGTGACAGCCAGCCCATCGGTTGTCATCGCTATTTGCTTCACGTCCGTGTTCAACTGCAAGTCAACGCCCGTCTTTTTCATTTCCGAGGCCACGAAATGCCGCACATCCGCGTCAAACCCGCGCAGCACTTGCTCTCCTCGATATAGCTGCGTCACCTGCGCGCCCAGGCCATTGAAAATTGAGGCGAATTCGCAGGCGATATAGCCGCCTCCGACCACCATCAATCGCTTTGGAAACGGATCGAGATCAAACATGTCGTCTGACGTCACCACTAGCTCGTGCCCAGGAAAAACTGGCACGCTCGGCGTACCGCCAGTTGCGATCAGGATGTACTTGGCGGTGACCTGCTCTGAATGACCGGACAGTGCAATTTGAACCGTGTTTGCGTCAACGAGGCTGGCCCAACCAGCCATTAACTTGACGCCCGCATTCACCAGCAAATTCTGGTAGACGCCATTGAGACGAGTGATCTCTCTGGCTCGATTGGCCTTCAGTTGATTCCACTCAAATCGGGGGGGCTCAAAGTGCCAGCCAAAACCGTGCGCCTCTTCAAACACCTCGGCATAGTGAGCGGCGAAGCTGTAGAGCTTCTTGGGAATGCAACCGACATTCACGCATGTTCCGCCGAGTGCTCCGGCTTCAGCCAGTGCGACGCGCGCGCCTCGCTGCGCCGCCATGCGTGCGGCGCGAACGCCACCACTGCCACCACCTACTACAAACAGATCAAAATCATATTCAGACATATCGACTCCACAATGGATGAAGTCTAATCGCGTAATTGTGATGATTCGCTGAGTGCCAAAGTGCGACGAGCGCCTAGACCACTACGATTTTTGAAAGATCCTGTGTTGGCTTGGGATACTTTGGGTCAATTGCGTCGAGCGCGTCAGCGAGCAACTGCGCAACGTAAGCGTTCCGCGTCGAATTCGAATTGGCCGGGATGACATACCACGGTGCATGCGGCGTGCTGGTCGCGCGGATTGCGTCTTCATACGCCGTCATGTACTTGTCCCAGAACTTACGCTCTTGAAGGTCGCCGAGATTGAATTTGTATTGCTTGACGGGATCAATCCTTCGTTCTTCCAGGCGTTTTGCCTGTTCGTCTTTGCTGATGTGAAGCATGCATTTGATGATCACGGTTCCGGTTTCGGTGAGCATGCGCTCAAAGTCGTTAATGTGGGCAAGCCGCCGTGCGGCTTCCTCAGCGTCGATCCAGCCGTGAACTCGCGTGATCAGCACATCCTCGTAGTGACTGCGGTTGAAGATTACGATTTCGCCTTTTTGCGGCACCTCAGCGTGCACACGCCACAGATAGTCGTGAGCGAGTTCACGCTCAGTCGGCGCTTTGAACGGCGCGACGCGGATCCCCAACGGATTGACTGAATCAAAAACTGCTTTGACAGTGCCATCCTTGCCAGACGTGTCCATGCCTTGAAGCACCAGCAGCAGCTTCGTCTTTTTCTCGGCGGCGAACCGATCCTGTAACGCATTGAGCTTTTCGCCGAGCTCTGCGGTCATCGCATTGCGGGCCGCCTTGTCGTCAGGGAGGCCTTTGCGATCTGCGGGGTCGCGCTTCGACAGAACGAATTTGTTGCCAGCCGGTGCCTTGAGAATTTCGGAGATCATGTGGGCCATTTAACGCACATTGGGGCTGATGTCGACTGTCCGGAGTTTAAACGCTGCAGCCCGCGCTAGACACCCCACGAGCGGCAGCGTCCGATTTGCTTCGGGTCATCGTCACGCCACGCTTGAGCGCGGTCATTTCAGCGAGTATGGACACCGCAATTTCGCTCGGCGTTTTCGCGCCTATATCAAGCCCCACGGGCCCGCGCAAATGCCCCACTTCCTCCGGCGTAACATCAAATTCCAGCAAGCGCGCACGGCGCTTGTCGTTGTTGCCTTTTGACCCTAAAGCACCCACATAAAACGCCGGAGATTTCAATGCCTCCATCAAGGCGAGATCATCGAGCTTCGGGTCGTGCGTGAGCGCGACGACGGCGCTATTGCGATCCAGATTCATGGCGATCACGGTGTCGTCAGGCATCTCTTTGGTCATGGTGACTTGCGGCAAATCATGCCACTGCTCCTGATACTCATCGCGCGGATCGCAGACCGTGACCTGGTAATCCAGCGGAATCGCCATCGTCGCCAGATACTTTGAAAGCTGCCCGGCACCGATGATGAGCAGGCGATATTTCGGGCCGTGAATGGTGGTCAATGTTTTGTTATCAAAGCTCAGAATGTCTGCGCCAATCGCCGTGCTGCGATGCGTCACAGCAGTCGTCATGTCGAGCGTGCGCTTGACGATTTTGTGGCCTTCCAGATCGGCCAGCAGCCCGCGAATATCCGACAGCGGTGTGATCGGCTCCAGCACCATTTGCACGGTGCCGCCGCATGGCAAACCGAACTGCTGCGCCTGATCCGCAGCGACGCCATAGGTAACCGATTCTGGCAGCCGCGCGGCAAGCTTTCCGTCCTTGACCTGGGCGATTAAATCGTCTTCGATGCAGCCACCGGACACCGAGCCGATCACCTGGCCATCATCTCGAATTGCCATCATCGCGCCAATCGGTCGCGGCGCGCTGCCCCACGTGCGCACGACGGTGCCGAGCGTGGCGCGGCGCCCTGCTTCGGTCCAGGCAAGTGCGGTCTTCAAAACGTCGAGATCAAGGTTATCCATAGGCTTGGTACGGTTGTGCGGTATCGTTGCGTGAACTCGCGGCGCGGGCGCGACAAATGCTGCGAGCGACCAGACCCCGAATCTTACGCTGACCTGTTTCGCGATGCTCATTGCATTGAGCATGCCCGCCGCGGACCGTCAGAACCCGGGACCAACGAAAAATGAGAAGACGGATACCTGAATGCGCATGCTGACGTTACTTCTGGCCGCAGTGCTCTCGCTGGGTACTGCCCATGCGCAGACACCCGCGTCCGAGCCTGAAGCATCGCGGGTACGGGGGCCGGTGCCGGTAACTGTCGCCCCCGTTGTAATCACCGCTACCCGTGTCGCCTCCGATCCCATGAATCTGCCGATGGCGATTGGCATCGTTGATTCAGAAGCGATTGGCGAGGCGCAACTGCAGGTGAACTTGTCCGAATCACTGCAACGCGTGCCTGGTGTCCATGCTCAAAATCGCAACAACTATGCGCAGGATGTGCAACTCTCGGTGCGCGGATTTGGCACACGTTCGAGCTTTGGGGTGCGTGGAATCAAGCTCTACACGGATGGCATTCCGGCGAGTCAGCCTGACGGACAGGGGCAGGTGTCACACTTTTCGCTCGGCAGTGCGGATCGAATCGAGGTGTTGCGTGGGCCGTTCTCGGCTCTGTACGGCAACGCCGCGGGCGGCGTCATTCAGGTGTTCACCGAATCGGGTGTTTCGCCGCCGACCGTGACCGTCACCGTCGCGGCGGGCGCGAACGACACGCTGCGCATTGGCGTCAAGGCCAGCGGCCGCGAGGGCGCCCTCGCATACGTCGCACAGGTGGATCGTTTTGATACCGACGGGCCAAGGCCGCAAAGCTCTGCATCGCGCTTCGGCGCGAACGCAAAGCTTGAGGTTCGACTGAGCGAAGCGACTACCGTCACCATCCTCGGCAACCACGTCAATCTGCCGGGAGCGCAGGACCCACTCGGTTTGACCCGCAGCGAATTCGAAGCCAACGCGCGGCAGGTGAATCCGCTTGCGCTGCAATTCAACACACGAAAGGACCTTGAGCAGACTCAGGGCGGCGCGCGTTTTCGTCAAGCTTTTAATGCCGAGCAAGCGTTCGAGCTCGTCGTCTACACGGGCGAGCGCTCTGTGCGCCAGTTTCAGGCGATCCCGGGGGCTACGCAAGCCCCGGCCACAAACCCCGGCGGCGTAATCGATTTTGATCGCAACTACTACGGCGCGGACGCGCGCTTTGTGCAGTCCGGTGCGTGGGGCAATGTCGTCGTGGGCGTTTCCTCCGATGTGTTGAACGAGAATCGGCGCGGCTATCAGAATTTCATCGGCACAAATCTTGGCGTTCTCGGGGCGCTGCGACGCGACGAGAAAAACAAGCTTACGTCTACTGATGGCTACGCGCAGGGCGAATGGCGCGTGCTGCCGTGGTTACCCGAGGCCAGCATCCACGCAGGCGTTCGCGCGAGCAGCGTCAAACTCGTCAGTGCCGACAAGTACATCGTCGCCGGAAATGGCGACGACACCGGCAGCGTTCGCTACAGCGCAGTGCTGCCGTCCGTCGGCGTGAATTGGCGTGTCATGCCCGCGCTTTCGCTCTACGCCAGCGCAGGTCGCGGCATCGAAACACCCACGCTAAACGAGCTTGCCTATCGACCACCGGGCAGCGTGCCCGCCACCGGACTCAACTTGTCGTTATTGCCCGCGCGCAGCCACAGCGTGGAGATCGGAGCGAAATGGCGACGCGACGGCATCACCGCCGAGCTCGCGCTCTTCGACACCAAAACGAAGGACGAAATCGTCGTCATCTCCAACAGCGGCGGCCGCTCCGCATTCGCCAACACAGGCCGCACGCAGCGGCGCGGCATCGAGCTCTTCACCCGCGCGCAGCTTGATGAATGGATTACAGGCCTGCAATGGGAGCTAGCCGCCAACACGCTGGACGCGCGCTATCGCGACAGCTTCAAAACCTGCGGCGCGCCGCCATGCACCGTGCCGTCCGTGCTCGTCGCCGCAGGCAATCGCCTGCCCGGCGTGCCGAACAGCGCCGCGTGGACCGAACTGAAATGGACGCACGCGAGCGGCGTCTATATCGCCGCCGAGGTGAAGCATCAGGGCCGCATCATCGCTAACGACGTCGGCGATGAATCGGTCAACGCCGTCACGCTCCTCGGCGCGCGCATCGGCGTGCAGCGGCAATGGGGCAAAGTCCGAATGAGTGCCTTCCTGCGCGGCGACAACTTGAGTGGCAAAACCTACGCCGGCACCGTTATCGTGAATGAAGCCAACCGCCGATACTTTGAACCGGCGGCCGGGCGAACCTGGTTGGCGGGGGTTAGTTTCAGTTTGGGGTGGTAGGCGGAGCGGCCGCAATTTTGGACAGGTGCCAAGCCTGACGATCCGGACGACGGCATTCGTAGTGAACTGGCGCAGGAAACGGGCTTTGCCGTTCGCTCTCCGACGAAGCTGTTTGAGGACTGGACGAGCCCCCGAACAGTCACCTAGAGGTTGCTTTTTTGTCGCCGAGTGAGACAACCAGGATCGCGTGACGTTGAGTGGCGTCGACGCCACGCTGTGCGAAGGCATCGAGGTGATGGAGTTGCCGCTGGCGACCACGCTGCCAATGTTCCCGGCGGACACCGTTCAAGCCGACAAAACCATCATGCTGGCAGAACACGCCGCGCTGGTCGGATTAGCGCAAATGCGCTCTTATAGCTTTGTTGGTGTGAGCCTTATTCTGCTTGGGCTAAAAGCAGTAAACGCTTAAAGTCAATAAATGGTCAAATTGCCTGCTAGCCCATATGCGTCCCGATAACTCTTTCGCATGAGTCACAGCTTTACGTGGAATGACAAGTTCTTTATGGCCTTGGCCCAGTTTTCACCGAAAGTCGACTTCCGCTAAAAAACTTTGCTACCCCTTGTTAAATAGCCATCGCAGCTATAAGTTGTTCGTGCCTGACTCACTGTTCAAATCGCGGTTTTGGAGCTTGTACTGTGTACCGCGCTGCCAGCTTTAGGCACGCGCCAACCAGCCCGCCGCAGCCGATCACTTCTGACTGGCCGCGCATCGGAAAACGCCTGTTGCGAACCAATGAACGGTTCGCCGCGAACGTGCGCCATCGCACAGACGCGGTATTGATTGCCGCTTAAAAGAAAGCCTGTATGCAACCAGCGCACGTTGGTTGCCGAGCAAAAAACAATCAATATTCCGAAAGCATCTATGAAATCGAAACACGCAATGCGCCTCGTCGCGCTGGCCGTCCTTGGCATCGTGACTGTTCCCACGGCGCTGGCTCAGCAGAGCAGCGGCACTTACTACTACCTTGGCGGCGGCATCGGTCAAGCGCGCGCTGAAATCAATGACGAGCGAATTACCCGCCCTTTGTTTGGCACGGGCTTAACCGCGACCAACATCAACCGCGATAACCACGACACGGCGTACAAGCTGTTCGCCGGCTACCAGTTCAATCAGAATTTCGCATTGGAAGGCGGTTATTTCAACCTCGGCAAGTTCGGCTTCTCATCCAGAACTGGCACGACGGGCACCTTTAACGGACAGGCGAAAATTCAGGGCTTCAACCTTGATCTGGTTGGCACGCTTCCATTGACCGAGCGCTTTTCTGTGTTCGCACGCGCAGGTGCGCAGGCCGCCAAAACTGGCGAAACGTATAGCGGCAGCACTGTCATCAACGGTTTCAATCCGAGTCCAAGCAAGCGCGAAGTCAACTACAAGGCTGGCGTCGGTTTGCAATATGAAGTCAATCCTTCGTTCCTGATTCGCGCCGAGGGCGAGCGCTATCGCATTAGCGACACGGCAGGCCGAAAAGGTAATGCAGACATGGTCTCGGTAAGCCTCGTCTTTCCGTTCGGTCGCAGCTATGCGCCCGCGCCCCGCATGATGGCTGAGCCGGCGTATGTGGCGCCCGCTCCGGCACCGATGCCTGCGCCAACACCGCCGCCACCGGTCTATGTTGCACCACCGCCAGTCGCTGTCGCGCCTCCAGCACCTGCGCCGATGCCGGCTCCGGTTGCCCCACGTCGCGTGAGTTTTTCTGCGGAATCACTCTTTGCTTTTGACAAAACTGCAATCAAACCAGAGGGCAAGGCTGCACTGGACCGTTTCTCCGCCGACCTTCGCGGAACCCAGTTTGACCGAGTCACCGTTGAGGGCCATGCTGATCGACTGGGAAGCAATGTCTACAACCAGCGACTCTCAACGCAGCGCGCCGAAGCGGTCAAAGCCTACCTGACCAGCGCAGGTGGTGTCGACGCGAACAGAATCTCGGCTGTTGGTAAGGGCGAGACGACACCTGTGACCAAGGCGGGCGATTGCCGCGGCAATACGCGTACTCCAGCGCTCGTAGCCTGTCTGCAACCTGATCGTCGAGTAGACGTCGTGGTGACCGGCACTAAGTAGAGAAACTGCGCTGACCCGGTCGGCGCAGCAGCAAGCTATGTCGTGGCACGTTAAAAGTGCCACGAAACTGTCAATCAGACCAACGGACGTAACGCACGACGAACAGTCCGGGTTCTAGCGCTTTGCGAAGCGCCCCTCGAACCAGCGATCAAGCATCGCCTTTTCGTAGCGCAGCCGATCCCCGCTTGAATAGCGGTTGAAGGATGACAGGTAGTTCAGATCGCTGATTCGCTCCTCGCGGATCGGCGCCACGCTGTCGCCGTGGCTCAAGGTGTAGCGAAGTTCGATGCGTGGCCAGCTAATGTCGCGAACAACTCGCGCATCGTTGCCAATGCGCGAGCTAAATGGCTCAACCCGACCGGCGAGATCAATGTCCAGCACCTCGATTTTGAGCGAGTCGCCCGGCGGCAGGGCGCGCAGGGCCAGTCGCTGCAGATGCTGCTCGATCTCGCGTTGAACATCGGCGCGATCGGTGGCGTTTGCAAACGAACTCGAATAGCTGGCGTCGGAATAGCTTTCGGGCTGAACGAATACCACTGTGAGTCCGAGCTCGGCACGTGCGGAATGAGCAAAGATCACCATCGGCAAGCAGACGAACGCAAAGCACTTTCTCATGACTGATTCCTGAACAAAAGGCTTTGAGTCCCTGAACGCAGCCAGGTTCCGCCGAAGATTGATTGCAGTGTTGCCGAATCCCAGCGCTGCGGGAAAATCAGCGCTCCGACAAGTACTTCGGCGGCACCCGAGGATCAAAGTCGTTCCAGTCGCCACTCACAATCTCGCCCTCGGCCAGCTCAAGTTCCAACCCGTGGCAGTTTCGAAGTACGCTCGTCGCCAGCGCCTGCATCGATTCGTCGGCAGCTATAACCGCGACCAGCATGCCCGCTTTTCGGATGGGCGCCTGTCTGTCGCAGTTCGAAATCGCCTGAGACCAATAGACATTTCCAGCCACGATCGCTGGATCTACTCCTGAGCTTGGAACCAAGAAACCAGATGTTCCAATAATT
>JAYWHV010000200.1:0-11538 GCA_043777615.1 Burkholderiales bacterium
GCCGAGTGCGACTTGTTAAAGCCGTAACCCGCGAACTTCTCCATGTCGCTGAAAAGCACGTTGCTTTGCTTTTCATCAAGCCCGTTTTTTGCCGCACCCGCGTTGAAGGTGACGCGATGCGCCGCCATCTCCTCAGGCTTCTTTTTGCCCATCGCGCGACGCAGCAAGTCCGCGCCACCGAGCGAATACGCACCGATGATCTGCGCGGCCTGCATCACCTGTTCCTGATACACCATGATGCCGAAGGTTTCCTCCAGCATCGGCTTCAGGCGATCATCGTAGTACTCCGCTTGTTGCGTACCATTGCGCCGTGCGATGTAGTCTGGAATCAGATCCATTGGCCCTGGACGGTACAGCGCATTCAGCGCGGTCAAATCTTCCAGCCGCTGCGGTTTTGACTTGACCAGCAAGTCCTTCATGCCTGACGATTCAAACTGGAAGATCGCGACGGTGTTGGCTTCGCGAAACAGCTGATACACCGACTGATCATCCAGCGGCAGTGTTTGCAGATCAATCTCAAAGGTCGGATCGAGTCGCTTACAGAAACGCACCGTCCAGTCGAGGATCGTCAGCGTCGTGAGACCCAGAAAGTCGAACTTCACAAGGCCCACTGCTTCGACGTCGTCCTTATCGAACTGGCTCACCATCGGAGAGCCTTCGTCCTGCGAATACATCGGGCAGAAGTCGGTCAATTTGCCCGGCGCGATGAGCACGCCACCCGCGTGCATGCCGACGTTTCGCGGCAGGCCCTCTACCTGCTCGGCGAGCTCCAGCAACGACGCCACGTCCTCTTCGTTTTTTTCCCGCTCAACCAGCAGCGGTTCGGCATCCCGCGCGACTATCGTGTTGGCGTCCGGCTTGCCTTCGGGTCGGGTCAGCGTGATCCACTTGCCAGGCATGAAGGGAATTAACTTCGCGACGCCATCAACGAATGTGTAGGGCATATCGAGCACGCGCCCGCAATCGCGCACCGCCGCCTTCGCCGCCATCGTGCCGAATGTGGCGATCTGACCCACGCTTTCGCTGCCGTATTTCTGCCGCACGTAATCAATTACACGATCACGTCCGTCCTGACAGAAATCGATATCGAAGTCGGGCATCGAAACCCGCTCAGGATTCAGGAAACGCTCGAACAGCAAGTTGTATTTCAGCGGATCAAGATCGGTAATACCAAGAGAATACGCGACAAGCGAACCGGCACCTGAGCCGCGTCCAGGCCCCACCGGCACGCCGTTGTTCTTGGCCCAACCGATAAAGTCTGCAACGATCAGGAAGTATCCCGGAAAGCCCATCTTCAGGATCACGCCGATCTCGAACTCACAGCGGGCGACGTACCGCGCTCGCTCGGCATTCCGCTGCGCGACATCCGGGTAAAGCACGACAAGTCGACGCTCAAGTCCGGTCAGCACCTCGTTGGTCAAATGCGACTCAATCGTTACGCCTTCAGGAATTGGAAACTCTGGCAAATAGTTCTTGCCAAGTGTCAATTCGAGGTTGCAACGCTTTGCCACCGATACCGTGTTAGCGATGGCCTGCGGAAAGTCGGAAAACTTCGCCACCATCTCGGCCTGTGTGACAAAGCATTGCTTTTCTGTGAACACCTTAGGACGCCGAGAATCGCCCAGCGTGTAGCCCTCGGCAATGCATACGCGTGCCTCGTGCGCCTTGTAGTCTTCGCATGTCGCGAACTGCATCGGATGCGTCGCGACGACTGGAATTCGCAACTGACCCGCGAGCGCTATACTGCTTTCAACGAAGTGATGCTCGTTTTCAAACCCCGCGCGATGAATTTCCATCGCAAAGCGACCGGGAAATGAGTCCGACCAAAATTTCGCAGCGCGTTCAGCGGCTGCGTGTTGCCCCTGCTTCAACGCGATGCCGGTTTCACCATACCAGCCACCGGATAGACAAAACACGCCTTCGGTTTCCGCTGGATCAGATAGCCATTCACGCTTCAAAAGCGCCCGACCGCGCTGCTGATTCTCACGAAATGCGCGAGTCAGCCAGTTGCACAATTTGAGATAACCGGCGTGCGATTCAGCCAGCAACAGCAACCGGGTTGGCTCGTGGCTCGCTTCGACCGGCTCGACCCACGCGTCAACGCCACAAATCGGTTTGATACCCCTGGCACGCGCGGCCTTGTAAAACTTGACGAAACCAAACAAGTTGTTGAGGTCAGTTATTGCCAGCGCTGCCTGATCATCCTTGGCTGCCAGTGCAACCGCGTCGCCAATACGCAGCGTCGAGTCCACTATCGAGAACTCGCTGTGCATGCGCAGGTGGACAAACGGGGAAGGACTCATCCCCTGATTTTACGGAGCCGTGGCGACACGTCGGGCCATTGAGCCAGGATGCGCGCAGGATGGCGCGTTGACGGACTCAGAATCTTTTTTCGCATAGACAAACCAAATTATCGCGACGCTCGTACTGATACCAGACTGGACCCGTCGCCAAATGAAAACTTATGCCTGCCAAAACACGACTATTCGCCATGTCCACCCTGATCCTCGCAGTGACCGGCGCTCTGGCCGCCTGTTCGCCCGCGAGGCTGGTCAACGCGCTTACTCCCACGACCGGACTGACCAAGACAGCTGACGTCACTTACCTTCCTGGAAATAATCCACGGCAACGACTCGATGTCTACCAGCCCGCGACCGGCAGCGAAACGAACCGGCCCAGAACTGTCGTGATCTTTTTTTACGGAGGAGCCTGGCAGGAAGGCTCGCGCTCCGAATATCTCTTTGTCGCTGACGCGTTGACGCAGCGTGGCTACGTCGTCGTGATTCCCGACTATCGCGTGTTTCCGGAGGTGATGTACCCCGACTTCCTTAGTGACGGCGCAGCCGTCGTGGCGTGGACTGCGGCCAACATTGAGCGCTTTGGCGGGGATCGTTCGCGCCTTTTCCTCATGGGGCATTCCGCTGGCGCACACATCGCCGCCATGCTCGCCCTTGACCATCGCCATCTTGCAGCTCACAAAGTTCCGGCGACGTCAATCAAAGGCCTCATTGGTCTTGCCGGCCCCTACGATTTTCTGCCGCTGACTGAGCCCAACGTCATCGCGCTGTTCTCAACCGAAAAAGATCTCGCGATGACGCAGCCGATCAATTACGTCAAACCGACAGCCGCGACGTCCATTCCACCGATTCTTCTGTTGCACGGCGATGCGGACAAGCGCGTCTATCCAAAAAACTCGATCAACCTCACGCGTGAGCTGCGAGCAGCGGGTGCACAGGTTGAGTTCGATCTCTTGCCCGGAATCGATCACATCTCCATCATCGCAAAATTCACTCGGGTCCTGCGCGGCGACGGCAAAGTCGTTGACCGCGTCGATCAATTCATTCGCGACAAAGCCGGAAAAAGATGATTGGCAGGAGGCAGTTGTTACGATTGCGTCATGCAGTCTCTCGCCGCCGATAAACCCCAAGCGCCTCTTGCCGAGCGCCTGAGGCCCAAAACCATCGCTGAAATCGTGGGCCAGCAGCACATGCTGGGCGACGGGAAACCACTGGCAAACGCAATCAAGGCGGGCGTGCCCCACTCGATGATCTTCTGGGGACCACCGGGCGTCGGCAAGACGACGCTGGCGCGCTTGTTGGCCGAGGCGTTCGACGCAGAAATGATTGGCCTGTCGGCCGTGATGGCGGGCGTGAAAGACATTCGCGAAGCGATTGAGCGCGCGCAGCTCACCCGCGATCAATTCGGTCGTCGCACCATCATGTTTGTTGACGAGGTGCACCGTTTCAACAAGAGCCAGCAGGACGCGTTTCTGCCGCATGTGGAATCGGGACTTTTTACCTTCATCGGCGCGACCACCGAGAACCCGTCGTTCGAGGTGAATTCGGCTCTGCTGTCGCGGGCGCAGGTTTACGTGCTGGAGCCGCTGGACGCGGAGGCGCTCACCGTGATGCTGGCTCGCGCGTTGGCCGCCCTTGGAGCCGCGTACACGCTGGATGACAATGCCAGGCAGTTGTTGATCGATTACGCCGACGGTGACGGGCGCAGATTCCTGAATTCCATCGAGCAGCTGGACGCGACGGTGCGGGCGAGCAAGCTCGCGCATGTCACGTTAGACGTCGTCAAGGGTTCCATCACCCGCGCCAGAGCCCGCTTCGACAAAGGCGGAGAGCAGTTTTACGACCTCATCAGCGCGCTGCACAAAAGCGTGCGTGGCTCTGATCCGGACGCGTCGCTGTACTGGTTTTGTCGCATTCTCGAAGGCGGCGCTGACCCGCTCTACCTTGGCCGCCGCATGGTGCGTATGGCCTCCGAGGACATTGGTTTGGCGGACCCCCGCGCGCTCGAAATTACGCTGTCCGCCGTTGCCGCTTTTGAGCGACTGGGCTCGCCAGAAGGAGAGCTTGCACTCGCCGAGGCGTGTGTTTTTCTGGCTGTTGCCGCCAAGAGCAACGCCGTCTACACCGCCTACAAAGCCGCCCGTAAGGCCGCAGCCGAAAGCGGCACGCGACCCGTCCCGCTGCGCCTCAGAAACGCGCCAACCAAGCTGATGAAAAACCTTGGCTACGGCGACGGCTATCGTTACGCGCACAACGAGGAGGGTGGCTTCGCAGCTGGAGAGACCTACTTTCCGGATGACATGAAAGCGCAACGCTTTTATGATCCCGTGGCCCGCGGAATGGAGGCGAAGATCAAGGAAAAGCTGGATGCGCTTCGCGAAAGAAACAAGAAGCCATGATGCCGTCTGCGAGCGCTGCAGCAAACCGCCGCGGCATCATCGCCATGACGGGCGCAATGGCGTCATTCGTGGTGAACGATGCGCTGGTGAAGTACGTGAGTCAGTCGCTGGCCGGTGCGCAGTTGATCTTCATCCGTGGACTGTTTGCGACCGCCCTGCTGCTCGCTATTTCCGCTTCAATGGGGCTGCTTGTTGGGTCCGGTTCGCGGGCGCGGGAGATTTTGCATCGTCCGGTGCTGATCAGGTCGGCGCTTGATGCGGCGGCAACGCTGGTATTTCTCACAGCCTTGTTCCACCTTCCGCTGGCCAACGCCACTGCAATCAATATGGCTACCCCGCTGTTTATCGCTTTGCTCGCTGTGCTGTGGATGGGCGAGCAGATTGGACGTGTGCGCTGGTTCGTGATCGGTCTTGGATTTGTGGGGGTGCTGCTCATCGTGCAACCCAAGGCCGACGGCTTCAACGGCTACGCACTGCTTTGTTTGTTCGGGACCCTGCTACACGCGGGTCGCGACCTCTATACGCGAAAGATTCATGTCGAGATGCCATCGATTTTGATAACCATCGGCACAGCCGTGTCCGTGACGGTACTTGCCGGGTTGATTTCGGTCATTCAGGGCTGGAAGCCCCTGAATCTGTCGCACCTTGGTTTGCTTGCTGCGGCGTCGGTGTTTCTAAGCGCGGGGTATTTTTTGCTCATCCGTGCGATGCGCTCCGGGGAAATTTCGCTCATCGCGCCGTTTCGCTACATGGGGCTATTGATCGCGCTGGCCATTGGTTTTCTAGTCTGGGGCGAGATTCCGAACGGTCTCGCGTGGGGCGGTATAGCCCTGCTCGTAGGCGCGGGTTTATTCATGCTGCTGAGTGACCGTGCTACCAGGCGAGAGCCGCTCGAGGCCGCGCCCGAATAGCCTTTTTGTCGGGGCCACAATAGCGCGCGAGGGCCTTGAAACGCTTGGGAGCGCCCTCATGTCTACCGAGAAACCACAACACATGCGCGGCCATTGTGCCCGCAGATCAAAACCTCATGAGCAAACAAACCTTATCTTTTCAAGCCGAAGTCGCACAACTGCTGCACCTCGTCACCCATTCGCTCTATTCGAACAAAGAAATTTTCCTGCGCGAGTTGATTTCCAATGCGTCAGATGCCTGCGACAAGCTGCGTTTTGAGGCGCTGGCCAATGGCGCGCTGTGGGAAGACACGCCGAATCTTGAGGTTCGAGTTTCGTTCGACAAAGACGCGAAAACGCTGACCATCACCGATAACGGTATCGGTCTGACCGAGCAGGAAGCGATTGACAATCTGGGCACCATCGCCAAGAGCGGCACGCGGGATTTCGTGAGCAAAATGGAAGCCTCGCAAAAGGCTGACGCCAAGGAGCAGGGCTCGCTGATCGGGCAGTTCGGCGTGGGCTTCTACTCGGGCTTCATGGTGGCCGACAAGATCACCGTGGAGTCACGCAAAGCGGGCGCTGCGGCGGACGCGGGCGTGCGCTGGGTCAGCACAGGTACGGGTGAGTTTGAAGTCGAAACCATCAACCGCGCCGCACGCGGCACCAGCGTGATCCTGCACTTGCGCGACGACGCGATGGACTACGCCAACGGCTGGCGCGTCAAGTCCATCATCAACAAATATTCCGACCATATTTCGCTGCCAATCCTCATGGGCAAAGAAGAATGGAAAGAGGGCGAGGACGGCAAAGAGGGCGGCATGGTCGCTACCGGTGAGTGGGAAACCGTCAATAAAGCCAGCGCCCTCTGGTCGCGTCCGAAAAAAGACATCACACCCGAGCAATACACCGAGTTCTACAAACAGATCGCTTTCGATCAGGAAGCGCCACTGGCGTGGAGCCACAACCGCGTTGAGGGCTCGACTGAATACACGCAGCTGCTCTACATCCCGTCAAAAGCCCCGCAGGATCTGTGGAACCGCGACAAGAAGGCGGGCATCAAGCTCTACGTCAAACGCGTGTTCATCATGGACGATGCCGAGGCGCTGATGCCGATGTATTTGCGCTTCGTCAAAGGCGTGGTGGATTCCGCTGATTTGCCGCTCAACGTATCGCGTGAATTGCTACAGGAAAGCCGCGACGTTAAGTCGATTCGTGAAGGCAACACACGTCGCGTGTTGACGGTGCTCGAAGACCTGGCGACCAGCGGTGATGACGCTGAGAAAGCGAAATACGGCGCGTTCTACGGTGAGTTCGGTGCGGTGCTCAAAGAAGGTTTGGGCGAGGACTTCGCAAACCGAGAAAAGATCTCGAAATTACTGCGTTTTGCGTCTTCAACGACCGACACGGCCAGCGTCAGTTTCGCTGATTACAAAGCCCGGATGAAAGAAGGTCAGGAGGCGATTTACTACATCACCGCCGACACCATCGCCGCCGCGAAAAACAGCCCGCAGCTTGAGGTCTTCAAGAAAAAAGGCATCGAAGTTTTGCTGATGACGGATCGCGTGGACGAATGGGCGCTGGGCTATTTGCATGAGTTCGACGGCACGCCGTTACAGTCCGTGGCCAAGGGCGCGGTTGACCTGGGCAAATTGCAGGACGAAGCTGAGAAGAAAGCCGCAGAAGAGGCTGCCGAATCGTTCAAGCCAACGCTTGAAAAACTTAAAGCTGCGTTGAAAGATAAGGCTGAGGACGTGCGCGTTACGACGCGTCTGGTCGACTCTGCCGCATGCCTCGTGGTGCAGGATCACGGCATGTCCACCCAGCTCGCGCGGATGCTCAAGCAGGCGGGTCAGGACGCACCGGAGACCAAGCCGATTCTCGAAGTGAACGCTGATCATCCACTCGTGAAAAAACTTGTTGATTCGACGCACTTTGATGACTTGGCCCACATCCTGTTTGATCAGGCATTGCTGGCTGAAGGCGGGCTGCCGGATGATCCGGCGGCTTATGTGAAGCGGGTTAATTCGTTGCTGGTTTAGTTTTTCGTCCGCCCCTCAATGCCGTCATTCTCGAAGCGGAGCTTCGGGAATCCAGAAAGGTTGCCTTAAGCAACCGGCAACCTCGTGCTGTAGGCCGCCAGTCTGGATGCCCGGCTCTGCCGAGCATGACGACAATGTTGAGCGCTACGCAAGACGCAGATAATTCACCGATGCTCACCTTCGACAACCGCTTCTTAAACGAACTCCCTGGCGACCCGAATCCGCGCAATCATTCGCGTCAGGTTCAGGGCGCGTTCTGGTCGCGCGTGGATCCAACGCCGGTCGCTGGGCCGCGCCTGATTGCGCATTCGCCGGAGGTGGCCTCCATGCTCGGTTTGAGCGAAGCTGACGTGCAATCAACCGCGATGGTCAATGCGCTCTCCGGCAACGGCACGTTGCCCGGCATGGAGACATATGCCACGGTTTACGGCGGCCATCAGTTCGGTAACTGGGCGGGGCAACTTGGTGACGGCCGCGCGATATTGCTTGGCGAAGTCATCGCGCCGAATCGGGATCGCTACGAGTTGCAGCTGAAAGGTGCCGGGCCGACACCCTTCTCGCGCCGAGCCGATGGACGGGCAGTGTTGCGCTCGTCGATTCGTGAATTTTTGTGCTCGGAAGCGATGCATCATCTCGGCGTCCCCACGACGCGCGCGCTTTCTCTCGTGCTGACGGGGGACGATGTTGAGCGCGACATGTTTTACGATGGTAACGCCGCACCAGAACCGGGTGCGATTGTGTGCCGCGTTGCGCCGACGTTCATTCGTTTTGGGCATTTCGAATTGCTCGCTTCGCGTGGCGAATCAGCGCTTTTAAAGCAGCTCATCGACTTCACGATTCGACACTATTTCCCGCACCTTCTCGCGCTACCCGACGGCGAGCGAATTGTCCGTTGGTATGGCGAAGTTTGTGAGCGTACCGCGCGGCTCGTTGCCGAATGGATGCGCGTTGGCTTCGTGCATGGCGTGATGAACACGGACAACATGTCCATCCTTGGGCTTACGATTGATTACGGCCCTTACGGCTGGATCGACAATTTCGATCCGGGTTGGACACCGAACACCACTGACGCGGGCGGCAAGCGATATGCCTACGGCCGTCAGCCCGGCGTTGCGCAGTGGAATCTCGGGCGGCTCGGCGATGCGTTGTCGACGATTGAAATCCCCGCTGAGGCCTTGCAGGGCGCGCTAGCCAAATTTGAATCAACCTACGCCGTTGAAATCAAGCGCGTGTTTGCCAACAAGTTCGGCTTCAAATCGTGGTCGGATCAGGGCGGCGAGATCGTGGATGCGGCGTTTGCTCTGATGGGCGCGTCCGAGATCGACATGACGATTTTCTTCCGACGTCTCGCGACGGCGGACTCGGTCGATGATTTGAGAGATGCGTTTTATATCGACGGCGAATGGGTCACGGAGCGCGAAAAATTCGCCGTCTGGTTCGGACATTATTCATCGCTGGTGGCGGCCGAAACCTCGGCGCCGAACGACCGCGAAGACCGCGTCAAGCGCATGAAGACTGCCAACCCTAAATATGTGCTGCGCAACTACCTTGCGCAGCAGGCCATCGACGCTGCGCACGACGGCGAAACCTCAAAAATCAGCGAGCTGCTCGACGTGATGCGCCATCCGTACGACGAGCAACCGGGCCGCGAATCCTTCGCCGAGAAGCGTCCCGACTGGGCGCGCTACAAGGCCGGATGTTCGATGCTGTCGTGCAGTTCCTAGCCGGAAATATACGCAGCTAGCTCTTGTCGAAGCCGTCGCCGCGACCACCCATGCCGCCGCGCTTGACTTTTCCGCTTACGGGCTTGCCAGTAACCGGTTTCCCGCCTTTGAAACCATAGCTCGTCGCCATCGCGGAGGCCGGAAGTTTTGAGCGCTTGCTGCCGGTCATCTGAAAGCCTTCTGCGCCTTTGCCGGTGATCGTCGCGGCGACGGCACCCCAAAGCAGCAGGACTCCGATCAAAACAAAGAGCCCGACGAAAACGACGGCGAACGTTTCAATCGAGGCCTGCGAAAGCACCAGCATCAACACCGGGAAAATGAACCCGCACCACAGCCCCGCGAAAATCCACAAACCGATGACGTCGAACTGCTTCTGGTAATAGCCGAAGCTGAACAAGGCACCGAGCGCGCCGCTCACGCCAGCGACTGCAAACAGCATAAATCCGACGGCCATCGGTAGCCTCGCAAACACGGGCTTCATCGGCAAATCGCGCGAGACAACAGCGACTTCAGGATCGCGCGGACTCACCCACACGGTCACCGGCTTTTCCGGGCCGAGATTGGCGCGCAGGGCGGTCTGGATTGCGTCATTGGCCGGCTCATCAATCGCCTCATCGTCAAGCACAGTCATGCGGCTCGTCTCGCGGGTCTTGCCGCCGACGTCATAGCGCGCCGCCAGCCATTTGAACTCGCCCTCGGCATCCTTGCCTGTGCGCTCGACGGCAGTCCCCTGCACCGCCTGATAGTCGCGCGCCATCCACCAGTTTCCGAGCGTCGTGGACACAGGCTTCAGCCCAAAAAACCAGCCCGTCGCCCCAAAAAGCAGCGCGAACAACAACCAGAAGACCGTCACTCCAAGGCGCGCGCCCCAAGTCTTGTGTGGATTCATGGTGGGTATCCTTTCTCGCCCCGATGATAAGCAAGTTCGGGATGGTTTGCCCATACAGCTTTTTTAAGAAAAAGCCGCTACACGTGGGTTAGGGAAGCAAAACGACTAAAGTCAATATTCAACAAAAATCAGTAATAGCCCCAATGCAGCGGTGCTTTCAGCTCCAAGATGATGAGCGATCTGCGTGATCGTTCCCGGTTTTTTTTCGCGCCACTTCGGCTGGGAAAGCGCACCCACAGGTGATAATCGACGAGTAATTTTCAGTATCAGGAGATGCCATGTTCGACCGCAAAACCATGCAAAAAGCGGCCCTCGCAGTCTCACTGCTGTCGGCCTCGACCTTCGCATCCGCCCAACAAAAAGTCACTTTTCAGAGCAACTGGTTTGCTCAGGCCGAGCACGGTGGGCTCTATCAAGCCCTGGCTGAAGGCACGTACAAAAAATACGGCCTCGATGTCACCATCAAGATGGGTGGCCCGCAAATCAACGGGCTGCAATTGCTAGCCGTCGGGCAGGTCGATATTTTCATGGGCTTCGACATCCAGAACTACAAAGCCTGGGAGCAGGGCGTGCAGGCTGTGAGCGTCGGTACGTTCTTCCAGAAGGACCCGATTGTGGTCATTGCGCACGGCGACGTCAAAACCTTCGCCGATCTGAAGTCGAAAACAGTGCTCGTATCAACCGACGGCCAGACCAACTGGTGGCCGTGGGCGAAAGCAAAGTATGGCTTCAAGGACGAGCAGACGCGGCCCTACACATTTAACGTGCAACCGTTCGTTGCCGACAAAAAAATTGCGATGCAGGGCTACCTGACGTCGGAGACGTTGGCGGTGCAGAAGGCCGGCATCAAGGATGCCAAAGTGTTCCTGCTCGCTGATCTCGGTTATCCGCCATACACCGAGACGATTACCGTTCTCAAGAAAACCATCGACACCAATCCGAAGATGGTTGAGGCGTTCGTGAAAGCCTCGATGGAAGGCTGGAAGAGCTATCTGAAGAACCCCGCGCCCGCCAACGCACTGATCAAAAAAGACAATCCTGCGATGACCGATGAGCTCCTCGCTTACGGACTGTCAAAGATGAAAGAGATGGGAATTGTTGATGGCGGTGACGCAGCGAAACTCGGTATCGGCATCATCACCGAAGCGCGCATGAAGCAGACGTGGGACATGATGGTTGCGAACAAACTGATCGACACGACCAAGGTGAAATTTACCGATGCGTGGACCGATAAGTTCGTTCGCGATTTGAAGGTGATGCCGTAATCAACGCTGTGCCAACGCCCGTCGCTGCCGTG
>JAYWHV010000201.1:0-11495 GCA_043777615.1 Burkholderiales bacterium
ACCGTCTCATTGCCCTGTCGGTGTTGCGCATCGTCGCTGCAGAACGTCACACCTTCACAATGACCCACAACACCAGCATCGTTTTCATCTGCATGGGCAACATCTGTCGCAGTCCGACGGCGGAAGGAGTGTTCCGGCACAGGGCTCGGGCGGCGGGGCTGATTGAGCGCATCGCGATAGATTCGGCGGGGACACACAACTATCACCCTGGCGAGCCGCCGGATGCGCGTTCGCTGCATCATGCGTTGCGGCGCGGCTATGACCTGTCGGGTTTGCGCGCGCGGGCGTTATCCACGGCGGACATCGAGCGCTTCGACTGGCTGATCGTCATGGACGATCTGAATTATTCGACGGTTCGCGCACGCATGGCTGAAGTTCATCAGCACAAGCTGCGGCGGCTGACGGAGTTTTGCCAGAGGGATGCGCACAAAAGCGTGCGCGAAGTGCCGGATCCGTACTACGGCGAGCGCGCCGATTTTGAGCGCGTGCTGGACTTGGTGGAGGACGGCTGCGAAGGGTTGCTGGCGCAGGTTCGCCAAAAGGTGAGTCGCGATACCTAGTGCGGAGCCGCTGTCGGCGACTGGCTGATTGAGTCTTGCTAATCTCCGCCGTACGATCACAACTTACAGTAGAAGCAGCTTTTCTTCAAAACAACGCCCGCATTCGGGCTGGCGCACAATTAGCGCCATAGTCGACAATCGCTATTATTCGCCTGTAGCCCACGTGAAATAACGATTTCAGCGAAAAGCTTTAAGCCGCTAGCGGCAACGCCGAGCGATCCACAAAGCGATCCGCCGCATGCTGGTAATACGACGAGAAATCGTTGAAAGCGGCGAGTGATTTCTCGACGCTTTGATCGTCGCGCAGGGCGAAGGTAGTAAATCCTGCGCGGGACATCAAGAAGATCTGGTCGCGTTGGACGTCGCCGACCGCGCGCATCTCGCCGATGAAGCGATAACGTTCGCGCAACAGCGTCGCGGTGGAGTAGCCGCGACCGTCGGTGAAGGCCGGAAATTCGATGGCGATCAGCGCGAGTTTTTCGAGATCATTGGCGATCAGGGCGGGGTCGTCGGCTGGCGAGAGCTTGACGCCTAGCGCGCCGTTGGTGCCGACATGCTTCTGCCAGGTTCCCGAGAATTCGCGCAATTCGGTGAGCGGCAAAAGAACTTTCGCGCCCGCCGGGATCACGTTCGCGTCGCCCGTGTATTCGATCCAGCCGTCGGTGCCAGTCTTGGCATCAACGACGCCGTAACGGTTAATTAGCTTCGGCATAAACGCGCTCCTTGAAAGGTTCGATTCCGGTGCGTGCGACGACGTCGACGAAACGCTCGTCATCGCGTTCGCGCAGGCTTAAGTAAGTGGTGATGAGGTTTTCGATAACGTCGGTGACTTGCGCGCGGGCGAACGACGGGCCGATGATCTTGCCGATCTTTGCGTTGTTGCCCTGAGTGCCACCAATCGTGATCTGGTACCACTCTTCTTCGTGCTTATCGACGCCCAGAATGCCGATATGCCCGACGTGATGATGGCCGCAGGCGTTGATGCAGCCCGAGATATTCAGATCCAGCTCACCGATGTCGAACTGGTAGTCGAGCGACTCAAAGCGCTCATGGATAGCCGCAGCGACCGGGATCGAAACTGCGTTCGCGAGATCGCAAAAATCGCCGCCGGGGCAGGCGATGATGTTGCCGATGAGGCCGATGTTAGGCGTCGCCATTCCGAGCGCCTTTAGCTCGCGCCACAGCTCGGGCAGCGCGCTCACTTCAACGTCGGAGAACACGAGATTTTGCTCATGGGTGACGCGCAGTTCGCCCTGATTGAACTTATCCGCGAGCGCGGCAACGCGATCCAGCTCGTCGGCGGTGATGTCGCCTGGAGGCGCACCGATGCGTTTGAGTGACAGCGTGACCGCCGCATAGCCGCTCACACGATGCGTGTGCACGTTGCGACGCCGCCAGCGTGCGAATTCGCTGTTGGCGGCAGTAAATGTGACCGTCGCCGCATCGTCCGATGGCAGTGACTTGTAGACCGGCTGTGTGAAGCGCGCGGAGACGACATCGATCTCGTGCTGCGACAAGAGCGTCGGGCCATTTTTGGTCGCCTCGAATTCGGCTTCGACCCATTCGGCAAATTGCGCCGGTGTCGATTCCTTGACCAGAATCTTGATGCGCGCTTTGTATTTATTGTCGCGGCGGCCGAGGCGGTTGTAAACGCGCAGCACAGCTTCGAGATAGGTGATCAGGTGTTGCCAGGGCAGGAACTCGCGAATCGCAGTGCCGACAATGGGCGTGCGACCGAGGCCACCGCCGACGATTACGCGGAAGCCGATCTGGCCGGCATCGTCCTTGAGCGCCAGGAGGCCGATGTCATGCACCAGCGTCGCCGCGCGGTCTTTGGTCGATCCGCTGATCGCGATTTTGAATTTGCGCGGCAGGTAGGCAAATTCGGGGTGGATCGTGCTCCACTGACGGATGATTTCGGCCCACACAAGCGGATTTACTACTTCATCCGGCGCGACGCCCGCGAACTGGTCGGTAGTGGTGTTCCGGATGCAGTTGCCGCTGGTTTGAATGGCGTGCATTTGCACAGTCGCCAAATCGGCCAGAATGTCCGGCACGCGCAACAGCTCGGGCCAGTTGAACTGGATGTTTTGCCGGGTTGAGAAGTGAGCGTAGTCGCGGTCGTACTTGCGAGCGATGTGCGCGAACATGCGAACCTGCTTCGTGTTCACAAGTCCGTAAGGAATCGCGACGCGCAGCATGGGCGCATGCTTCTGGATGTAGAGCCCGTTTTGCAGGCGCAACACTTTGAAATCGTCAGCCGACAATTCGCCCGCCAGATGGCGTTCGGTCTGGTCACGGAATTGCGCGACACGTTCGTCAACGATGCGCTGGTCAAATGCGGTGTACTGATACATGAAAAGTATTGTGGGTGCGGGCAGCGTCCCGTTATCGATGTCAAATGGAATAAGCTAATAGTGGTGAACCCGGTGATTCGAAGCTTTCTGCCGATCGTGGACGCCCGCGCTACACGGCTGGTTCTGGGCAGCATGCCGGGCGCGGCCTCGCTCGCGGAGGGGCAGTATTACGCACATCCGCAGAACGCGTTCTGGCGGATCATGGGTGAATTGCTGGGGTTTGCGCCGGATGCGCCGTACGCAGATCGGGTTCGGGCGTTGCTGCTCGCGCGAATTGCGGTGTGGGACGTGTTGCAGTTCTGTGAGCGTCCCGGAAGTCTGGATTCTGCGATTCGTCGCGACACTGAGGTGGCGAACGACTTTACGGCGTTCTTTGCGCGTTATCCGTTGATTACCGAAGTCTGCTTTAACGGGGGCGCAGCGCAGTCCAGCTTTGCTCGCCGCGTCGCGGTCGCTGGGGCGGGTTCAAACCAGAGTTTTGTGCGGCTTCCGTCCACTAGCCCCGCCTTTGCCGCGATGCGCTACGAGCAAAAGCGAGGGGTGTGGCACCAGTGGTTACTCCGCAGCGCAGACGCGTGATGAGTTAAGCGCTCAGCGCGTCTCAGAGTTTCCTGCTTTGTTTCGGCGAACGGCGCTTTTACTGTACGTGCGTGCCAGAATTTAGTCCCCCTTTGATCTGTATTGCTCGCCGCCATGAAAGCTACCCAAGTTCTCGTTTTGTCCCTGCTCGCAGCTAGCGCCGCTGTTTGGGCGCAAACGCCCGCTGCGCCCGCCACTCCCGCTACGGCTCCGGCTCCAACAGCCAAAGCTGCCGCAGCGCCTGCACCTGCTGCCACCGCTCCAGTCGCGGCGCCGGCGCCCGCTGTCGCTCCGGCTCCCGCAGCCGTAGCCGCAGCACCCGCTGGATCGGTTGCTGTCGGTGATGTAGTGACCGGCAAAGCGGCCTGGTATGGCAAAAAGTTCAACGGCCGCAAAACAGCGAGCGGTCAGCGTTTCAATGCGGCCGCACTCACCGCTGCCAGCAACACGCTGCCGTTTGGCACGATCGTGCGTGTGACCAATGTGAAGACGAAGAAGAGTGTGACGGTGCGTATCAATGATCGCGGCCCCAAGCAGCCTGATCGCATCATTGATGTGTCCCGTGCTGCCGCTGCGAAACTGGGCATGCTCAGGAGCGGTACGGCAGAGGTAGAGATCAAGGTTGTTGCAGCGCCCAAGGCAAAAATGGGCAAAGCCCCCAGAGTCGCCAAGAAGGGCACAAAGGTCGCGAAGAAACAGTAAACGTGTTTCGTTCCCGCGCAGAAAGGCACCTTCGGGTGCCTTTTTTATGGGTGTTTAGTTTGTCGCGGCGACGCCCCGATGCGTGGCGCTCTGCCATCACTGTGATAGTTTTGCCGCTCAAGTTTCTCCACCGAGGTTGTTTTGATCCGCGCGCTTTTACGCTCTCTGCCGAGTTGGTTCACCTGGATTCCCGTGGTGGCAGCGGCTTTGCTCGCGTTTGCCTGGGGCCGCACGCTGGGGCCGTTCGCGGTGATGCTGGTGGCAGTGGCGTTGATCGGGGCGGTGCTGACGGCGGTGCACCACGCCGAAGTCGTGGCCCATCGAGTCGGCGAGCCGTTCGGGACGCTGCTGCTGGCGCTGGCGGTCACGGTGATTGAGGCGGCGCTGGTGGTGTCGATGATTTTGTCGGGTGGCGAAGGGGCGAGCGCTATTGCCCGCGACACGGTGTACGCCGCGATCATGATCGTGTGCAATGGCGTAGTTGGAATCTGTTTGCTGCTTGGTGGTTTGCGTCACCATGAGATCGAGTTTCGTGTCGACAGCACGAGCCCGTCGCTCGCGGTGTTGATCTCGCTGGCGGTGCTTGTGCTGGTGTTGCCGAGCTTTACGACGACGACCGCAGGTCCCACTTTTTCGGTGTCGCAACTGGCGTTCGCGGGCGTGATGTCACTGGTGCTGTATGCGGCGTTTGTGTTTTTTCAAACGGTGCGTCATCGAGACTATTTTTTGCCGCTGAGTACCGGCAATAATGGCGTTGAGGATGACCACGCTGCGCCGCCTTCGGTGAGTGAAACGTGGCTGAGCCTCGTGCTGTTGCTGGTGTGTCTGGTCGCTGTGGTCGGACTGGCTAAATTGATGGCTCCCGTGATTCAGTCGGGCGTCAGGGCGATGGGCGCGCCTGCGGCGGTGGTGGGCGTGGCTATTGCGATGCTGGTGCTGCTGCCAGAAACGGTGGCGGCAGCGCGCGCGGCCCGTGCCAACCGAATTCAGACGAGTTTGAATCTGGCGCTGGGGTCTGCGCTGGCGACCATTGGGCTGACGATTCCGGTGGTGGCTGCGCTGTCGGTCGTGCTGGGGTTCCCGCTGGTGCTCGGTCTGCCGGCGAAGGAAATGGTGCTGCTCGCGTTGACGCTCGTGGTGAGTGTGCTCACGCTCGCGAGTGGTCGCGCAACGGTGCTGCAGGGCACGGTGCATCTGGTGCTGTTTGCGGTGTTCCTGTTTCTCGCGATCGTGCCTTAGCCGTCGTTTCGGCGCCTAAAACAATTGCCCCTGCATGGGGTCTTTGCGCGGTGGCTTGAACTGTGTCACGTCGAGTGTCGGCAGATTGCCTGCGGATAAATTTAGCCGGGTACAGGCCTTGCGAAAACGTTGCCTGATCAGGTCCGCAAAGATGCCCGTGCCGCGCATGCGCTCGCCGAACTCGCTGACGTTTTCCTTGCCGCCGTTCATGTCGCGAATGCGGTTCATGACATGCTCTGCGCGGTCGGGGAAGTGCGTGGCCAGCCAGTCCTTGAACAAATCTTTCAGTTCGTACGGCAAGCGGATCACGGTGTAGCTGCCGCACAGCGCGCCCGCTTCGGCTGCGCCCTCGAGCACGCGCTCGATGTATTCGTCGTTGATGAACGGGATGATCGGCGCGACAAGTACCGAAGTTGGAATGCCGGCATCCGAGAGATCTCGCACCGCGCGCAGCCGGTTGGCAGGCGTTGACGCACGTGGCTCGAGGATGCGCGTGAGCTCGTTGTCGAGCTGCGAAATGGAGATGAACACATTGACCAGATTCTTCGCGGCCAGCGGCGCGAGCAGATCAATGTCCCGGCAAATTAGCGCGTTCTTGGTGACGATGGTGAGCGGATGGTTGCACTCGGCGAGTACTTCAATGATGCTGCGGGTGATGCGCTCGGTTTTCTCGATCGGTTGATACGGATCGGTGTTCGCACCGAGGTTGATCGCGGAGATTTCGTAGCCGCGTTTTCCCAGCTCCTTGCGCAGCAATTCAGCGGCATTGCGTTTGGCGAAAAGCTGCGTTTCGAAATCCATCCCCGGCGATAGATTCAGGTACGAATGCGTGGGCCGCGCGTAGCAATAAATGCAGCCGTGCTCACAACCGCGATACGGGTTAATCGATTGCGTGAATCGCAGATCGGGCGATTCGTTGTGCGAAATGATTGAGCGCGCCTGCTCGATATGGATGACGGTTTTTGGGCGCTTCGCTGCGCGCGCAATGGCCTCGTCTTCGCCCCAGCCGTCATCGAACCACTCGGCATCGCGCGACTCGAAACGCCCCGCCATGTTCAGTGTGGCACCGCGACCTTTTGATGTGATGGGCGGCGAGTTTTGCATGCTGTAATTATGTACAGCAATGGGCGCGATGTGCAAGTACGGCCTGGTTAACTTGGACAAGTGTCTGAGACGCGGCCGGGGCGATTGCAATAGACTTTGCGCCTGAATATTTTTTGCACCTTGCAGAGATGGAAACGATGTTGACGAAATCAATTGTTACGGTGGTCGGTGCCACTTTGTTCGCGGGTTTGAGCGGATGCGCGAGCGAGCCGCGGAACGCGGCCGGCGCTGGCAAAGACGCGGTGGCGACGAAGGAAGAGCGATGCATGGTGACGGGAAGCAATCTGCCCAAGCGCGATTGCCTGAGCGATGTCAGGGTGCTGCCGCCGTCAGCGGTTGAAGGTGTTTTGCCGACGCTGCGCGGTGCCAACCAGCAATAAGGCATAAGGCAGCGATCTGGTGGGGCTAAATTTGTCGTGTCGGATCGCGTTGAACCGCGCTGAATCGCGTCAAGGACCCAAACATTCCTCGCGCTCACGGCTCGTTGTTGCCCGCACTATATTTAGTGGCTTAATCGTTTTTTACAGGGGTTGCTTGTGAAGTATGTGTCAACAAAGGCGCTGGGTGCGGCAGTCGCTGTGTCGGTGCTATCGGCGGCGTTGTCAGGCTGCAAGCCCTACGTCGCCCCGACCAATGAACTGAGCGCATCGGCCAATGACGAGCGCTGCATGGTGCTTGGCAGCAACATGCCATCGCGCAAATGCCGGACCGATGCGACGATGCTGTCGCCGAGTGCGCTGGAAAGTACCATTCCGGGAGGCCAGTTACAGCCCTCGGGGCAGAAGTAACCAACGCCCTGTTTGCCCGCAGCGGGATGTCGCCGGAAGCGCGCGCAGAATGACTTTTTTCGCTGCTGCGAAATGAGAATTTAGCCGTGAAATCGTTCGCTGGCGAATGCGACAGACATTGCGCCAGGTCCGAGTTTGACGCAGCCCATCATGCTCATGGGTGTCAGCAGAACCTCGACGCGGTGAAGTTTGCATTCGGCGTTGAGCAAACCAAATCCAGGTAGCGCCCGCAATGCTTCACCGTCCCCGGCTACGCTGATACAAACAGTCGGTGTTGACAGGCCAAGAGCCACGTGGCGCGTCGCAATCGATAGCGCACGTTCACACGCTCCTTCGAAACTTTTCACCCTTGTGAGCATGCCGCCGGTGCCTCGTTCGGCGATCAATACGGGCCGCAGATCGAGGAGCTTCGCCCACCAGTATTTCCAGCGCGACATGCCCTCGCCGCTCGCGCTCTTGCTGTTTACGGCACGAAACAGGTATCCAACATCGTTGGGCACAATGAGTGTGCGCACCTGTTTGCGGAAGTTTTCCAGAGTCATGGCGATCTCGCCGGCTGGCATGCCGCCATCGCGCAGGCGAACCGCATGCGCAACCATAACGCCCATGCCCGCAAGGCCGGTAAACGAGTCGATGACCCAGGCCTTAAGTGGGCCGCTGCTGCCGAGCGAGCGGCGCACTTTGTTGTGAATCAGCATGAGCGACTGGCTGGCGGCGAGCGAGCTTAAGTACACTGAGCTGCGGCTGGCTGAGAATGTGATTTGCACCACGAAATCAATCGTCGGGGTCATCCAGGTTTGCAGGTAATCGCGAATCTGCACGGGTCGCGACGGGCTGATTTCAAGCAGCGTCGGACGTTCTTCCTTGGGGCCGTCGAGGCGATCAGCGAACTGCATGCGGTCGAGCTCGTCGCCCTGATCACGCACCTGTTCGGCGTCGCGTGCAATATCGACGGGCACTACAGCGACGTTGTGTTTGGCGAGCCAGTTGCTGGGCATGTCACAGCCAGCGTCGACGACAAGCAGAATTCGGGCAGCGCCCGGGGATATTTCGGCCAACTCACGATTGGCGGCGGCCCGGCGCGCCGCGGCCGCAGCTGTGTCGCGCATGTACTGTAACGCCGCGGTCGTCGGGACGTCTAGCGCAGAGTAGCCTTCGTTATCGTAGGATGTGCGGTCCATGTCGTTGTCATTTTTATCGACGCTTTTTCAGCATCAGTGGATGCGCATGGAATAACGCGCACTTGAAGAGTGTAATGGCGTTGAGACGGATGTTCGGCACGTTTGCGATGACAATCGCAGTATTGGATTTATCCTGCTTTTTTGTCGCAGCGGCGCTACACCTGCCGCATTAATGTGGACTTGCCGAACAGGCTTTCGATCAGGTCCACGGCGACATGCGCGGTGCGATTGCGCACGTCAAGCGCGGGGTTTAATTCCATGACATCAAGTGACGCCAAGCGTCCAGTGTCGGCAATCATTTCCATACACAGCTGTGCCTCGCGATAGGTTGGTCCGCCGGGAACCGTCGTGCCGACACCGGGTGCGATGTCCGGGTCGAGAAAATCAACGTCAAAGCTCACGTGCAAATGGGTGTTCTCGTCGACATTCGCCAGCGCTCGCTCCATCACCACTCGCATGCCAAGCTCGTCAATCGAGCGCATGTCGAACACCTCGAGTCCCTGCTCGTGTACGAAGCGCTTCTCATCCGGGTCGACGCTGCGAATGCCGATCTGAATGATCTCGTCCTTCCTGAGTGCAGGGGCAGGGTCGGCCAGGTTCACGAGAGCGCCTGCACCGAAGCCGAAGAGTGTGGCCACCGGCATGCCGTGAATATTGCCCGAAGGCGTAATCGCGCTCGTGTTGAAGTCTGCGTGCGCATCGAGCCAGAGCACCCGCAGGCGCTTGTTTTTCCGTTTGCAGTGGGCGGCAATCGCCGTGATCGAGCCAATGGCGAGGCAATGATCGCCGCCCAGCAGCACCGGGAATTCACCGGCGTTGAGCGAGTGTGTGACGGCTTCCCGTACGGCGACATTCCAGGCCAGCGTTTCCGGCAAATGACGGTAGCCACCGGACGGCGGTAACCAGGGATTCGGTGGGCCCGAGAGATTGCCGTCGTCGACCACATTGAGGCCGCGCGCGGTCAGGGCATCGGCGAGACCGGCTACGCGCAAGGCTTCTGGCCCCATCGACGCGCCGCGGGAGCCCGCTCCAATGTCCGTGGGCGCGCCGATCAGGCGGAGAGTTCGAGTCTGCGTAGTCATGGCGAAGGATTGTAAGAGCGCGGCGCGCGATGACGATTCGTCAGCTGGGACGCGTTGTGGCGGTCGTGGGCTTGTTTGAAGTGTGTATCCACGTATCAGCTTTGAGCTGAAAGCGCCGGTGAAAAGGGGCTGGCGTCAATAGCGAGCCATTATCGACTTAGGCCTGAACGGAGGGCTAGCCCCCGTTCAGCGGTCATTTCAGCCGAAAGCTAATATCGGCGATTGACTGGCAAAGGCGAACTAATCGTCGCAGTCAGACACAACCACTTCGCACGAGCTGCGAGCGCAGGCTTCAAGCGCTTTGCGCTCGGCTTCCTTGACCGTCTTGCCCCAGCCCACGCCGTAATAGCGCTTGCTGGCGGCATACGCACCACAGCCATCAAAGCGCACTTTGATCGCGCAGTTTTTATTGCCATTCTTGCGGCAGACTTTCATCGCTTCGGCGCCCGCCGCATCGCGTGATTTACCGAACCCGATGCCGTAACCCACATCATCCGGGTGATCGCCTTCTTCGTCGTCAATGGCGATTGCGCCCGCGCCGTAGCTGGCCGTTGAGAGCGCGCAGGCGAACACACAGGCGGCGGTCAATAGTTTCTTGTAAAAGGGTTGCACTTTTGATTCTTCCTCGAAGTGTTGATTGTTTTTATCCGGACAGTCTTCAAATCCGGCGGCCAGAAATATCTGACCATAACGATGTTATCGCCGGGTCGGGTCATGCTCGTCGACCGAATCTCGATTCATGCGCATTGCGCTGTGAGTGTTGCCCGTTTGACTCATCGGCCTGCGCACCAGCTGAGGCATCAGTCAAAGAAACGATCACACGCAAACGACACACAGAGCGCGCGCGGTCCGAGCTTCATGCTGCCCGTCATGCTCATGACGGAGCTCACAAGTTCTACGCGCCGGCGACTGCATTCCGCGCTCAAGTCATCAAAACCGGGCAGGTTTTGCAGCTCGGCCGGGTCTCCGGCAAAGCTCACGCAAACCGTTGAAACCGACAGCCCGAGTTCGACATGTTTTGTGACTAGTTTTAGCGCCCGCTCTACGGTCCGGTCATGGCCGCGCATCTGCGCCACGGTGCGCACCTGACTCGCGCCCGAGTACAGCAGCGGCTTCACGTTGAAGAGCCGGGTGAGGAAAAACTTCCAGCCGGGCAGCGCGTCCTTGCGCTTTGCATTGGCGCGCAGATAACGCAGATCGTCCGGCACCATCAGGGTGTGAACGATACGGCGAAACTCCTCGACCGACGAGGCGATATGAGGCGCGGCCAGCCCGCGATTACGCAAGTGCACGGCGTAGGCCAGAAGCACGCCCAGGCCGGTGAGCGTGGTCTTGGCATCAATGACTTTTGCGCTGAGCGTCGCGCAGTTAGGGATGGCTCGGCGCACCTTGTTGTGAATGAGCGCCAGTGATTGCACGGCACGCAGGGTGTTTTTGTAGACCTTGCTGCCTTCGGCGGCGAAGGTCAGCATCAGTATGTTGTCAACGGTGGGTTCCATCGACAGCTGCAGATGATCGCGAATTTCGACAGCGGACAGCGGTCGGCTCGAGCGCTTTTGCGTGCGGTCGGCGAGTTCGTGCTGGATGAATTTGAGATCTTCGGCGTCGTCGCGCGAGTCGGTCACCCGTTTGTCGCCGCCCTTGATGATCATCGGTAACACCACGATGCGGTGGCGTTCCAGCCACGATGTCGGCATGTCACACGCCGCGTCCACCGCCATCAGCGTTCGCAGCGCCTGCGCCGCGGCTTCCGTTGCAAATGACGCGTAAGAGCGCTGCGAGGTCGTGCCGACGTGATCGCGCACATAGGCGATGGCGACACTCGTCGATACGTCCAGCGCCGAGTATCCTTCCTCCGGATACTGGCCGGTTTGCAATGGCTGGGACAATTCGTACCTTGTGT
>JAYWHV010000202.1:0-11465 GCA_043777615.1 Burkholderiales bacterium
ACCGCGTTCAATAGCTGCGAGCGGGTGTACACGCGGCCCGGATTTTGCGCGAAGAACAGCAGCAGGTCGAATTCTTTCGCTGTGAGCGCGACTGGCTTGTCAGCAAGCTTGACTTCCCGCCGCACCGGGTCAAGCGTCAATCCCTCAAATTTCAGCACGCCACCCGTCGGCTGGGGCGCAGAACTTCCCATGCGCTCGGCCCGGCGCAGCAGCGCCTTGGCGCGCGCCTGCAACTCCGGAATTGAAAACGGCTTGCCAAGGTAATCGTCCGCGCCCATTTCGAGGCCGACGACACGATCAATTTCGCCCGCCCTCGCCGTGAGCATCAGGATGGGCGTGTAGTGCGTCGGGTCGGCGCGAAGCGCGCGGCACACCTCAAGCCCGTTCATGCCGGGCAGCATCAGATCGAGCACGATCAGGTCGAACGCTTTCGCCTGCGCTGCCGCAAGACCCGCCTTGCCGTCGAGCGCGCATTCAGCGTGATGGCCCAGATCCTCCATGTGCAAACGAATGAGCTGCGCGATTTCCGCGTTGTCTTCGATGACTAGTACGTTCGACATGTCCATGCTTTCTGGTCGCACGGACGGCGCTTTCCTGACATTTTTTTGGCCTGACCACGCAAAGTCATTTTTTTCGATTGTTATGAAAACGATATGTTGGCGCGATTAGAGCGCGATTTTGGGCAAACAAAATTTATCCCATCGAAACACGCCATTCCCGGCACACTTCAGGAGCCCAACCGTGAACTTGTCCGACACCAAATACCTGTTCCCCGCAACCGCAGATTGTGCCGCAGCCGCGACAGCGGGCGCATCGGAAATGAAGGCGTTTGCCCACGAGGCGGCGACTCATCGCGACTATTTGTACAAATTCGCGATGAAAAAGGTGGGGGACGCCGATCTCGCGGATGATCTGGTACAGGACACACTTCTGGCGGCGATGGTCTCGGTCGACAGCACTTCGGCCTTTGGCGGACGTTCGCTTTTTCGCGGTTGGCTAACCGGCATCCTGAAACACAAAATCATGGACGCCTACCGTGATCGTTATCGCTTTGTTTCGCTCACGATGGAGGGCGATGACGGCGAGCAGATGGAGCCGACCGAGGATCATCCGATGTTGCGCGAGCGCGACGCCACCGGGCAGGCAGCGTGTGATCCGCAGCGCGCGGCTGAGCTGTCACAACTGCTCAACCACGTGAACGACGCCGTTGCCGCGTTGCCCGCAGGTGTTGCCGAAGTGTTCATGGCGAAGGAAATTGAAGGCGAGAGCACCGCATCCATCACGGCGCGTCTCGGCGTGACCGAACAGAACATCTGGGTACGTGTTCACCGTGCCCGAAAAGCGCTGCAAGGCAGGTTGCTGGCTGTGGGTGTTGTCGACGGTTTGCGGTCGGGTGGCCTCATGGCGGCGTAGATTTTACTTTCAGCTTTCAGCTGATACGGACTGCGCATTTGGGCTAGACAGGATAATGACGGGAAGTCGACTTTATCAATAAATCACCTATCTCCCTAATGCAAACGTCATTTCACGAAAAAGCTGTTTACTGAAAATCACATCAATCAGCCTCCGCCAACGCCGCTTCACAAGCCAGTCCGAGCGCCAGAATGGCGTGATCCTGACCGTGCGCACCAGCGAGCTGCAATCCAACCGGCGCGTCGCCTGCCTTGTGACACGGCATCGTCAGCGCGCAGCCATCCATGAAATTCACCCAGGCCGTGTTGCGCAAAATACGCGCGTTCGTCTTGAAAAAGCGCTCGTCGTCGGCAATCAATGGCGCAATCTCCGGCGCGATGCAGGCAACCGTCGGGCAGATCACGGCATCGAAGCCAGCGAGCGCCAGGTTCATGCGGTCAATCCAGAATCGGCGGTAGGCAAGCGATGCGGAGTATTGCCCGCGGGTCACATCCCGCCCCGCCTGCATGCGAAGCCACACGCGCGGATCGTAGCCTTCGCCATTTACATTGATGTTGGCGTTGTGCCAGTCAAGCGCTTCCGCTGCGACCATCGGAGGGCGACCCAATATTTCATCAACTGGCGCGAGGGTCGATTCGACGATTTCTGCACCGGCTGATCGGAGCTTTTCCACCGCCGCATTAACGCTTGCTTCAACTTCCGGATCAAGCCCGCGCCAGATCAGCGAATCGGGCTTCAGAAGGCGTACGCCCTTCAGGGAACGGCGCGGCCCCGGAACATACACCTCACCCGCGAGCACCGCGTCGATGCGCGCGCAGCAGGCAACCGTTTGGGCAATCGGGCCGACTGAATCGTGCGTGACCGAAAGCGGTATCGCGCCTATAACGGGCACGCGTACCGCTGTTGGCTTGAACCCGCACACGCCGTTGAGCGCGGCGGGCAGACGCACGCTGCCCCCGGTATCGGAGCCGAGCGCCGCCACCGCCATGCCGTCGGCAACCGCGACGCCCCCGCCGCTGCTTGATCCCCCCGGCACGCGTCCGCCGCCGTCCGCCGTTCGGCCCCAGGTGTTGCGAGGTGTGCCGAAGTGCGGATTGATGCCAACGCCGGAATATGCAAACTCGACCATGTTGTTGCGACCAAAAATGACCGCACCGGCATTGCGAAGACGCGCCACGGCGGGACAGTCTTCAGTTGCAGGCGGACGCGAGCGGAGCACCGTCGAGCCCGCGCCAGTGACCGCGCCTTTAACGTCAAACAAATCCTTGATCGCTATCGTGATGCCTTCTAGAGGGCGAAAGTCGCCCGCCGTGAAGCGTTGCTGCGACGTGTGTGCTGTGTGTTTCACTACGGCCTGATCAAGCGCAAGGAAGGCTCGTGCGCCCTCTCCCGCTGCATCGGTCACGCGGCCAATCTGGCGCTCAACCAAGGCCTCGGGGCTGTCGCTGCCATCGTTGAAGCGGGCGTGAAGACGGGTGATGGTATTCATGATTGCAATTGCGCCTGAAGCTTCAGGCGTGCCGTTACGTTTGCTTGCATTATGCGCGGGGCGAACGGCGCTGCGCGGGATACATTCGTATCCATGAAACGCATCTTTTGTTCTATGCTCGTTGCAGCGTGCGCCGCGCTTGGCGCGACACTCGCGATTGCGGCCCCGCAAGTGCTGGACACCGAATGGAAAGACGCTGCGCGCGAACGTGCTTTGCCGCTGAAAGTACGCGTCCCCGAAGGCTTGGACAAAGTGCCGCTCGTTATCTTTTCGCACGGCCTCGGCGGCTCGCGCGAAGGCGGTAAGGCGTGGGGCGAGCACTGGTCGGCAAACGGCTATCTCGTCGTTCATGTGCAACATCCCGGTAGCGACGAATCGTTGTGGCGAGGGACGGGCGATGGCCCGCCGAAACAACGGATGATGCGCGGAGCGACTGCGGAGCAACTCCTCGGTCGCGTGGATGACGTGCGCTTTGTGCTCGATGAATTCGCCAGGCAGCAATCCAAAACAGACGCCCCCGCCTGGGTCAGGCGCGCCGATCTTTCGCGGATCGCGATGACGGGACACAGCTTTGGCGCGCGCACGACCATGGCGTTGGCGGGCGAGCGTTATCCCGGGCCGATCAAGTCGTTGGCGGACGCCAGGATCCGCGCTTTTATCGCCTTCAGCCCGGCAACGCAGGGACTCAAGAGAACGTGGCCGGAACGCTACGGCGAAATGACGAGGCCTTTCCTTACGGTCACTGGAACCCTTGATGGTGACGTACTGGGAGCCGGCAGCAACCCGAAAAATCGCGCGGCGCTGTTCGATGCGCAGGTAGCAGGCGACAAGTTCAGGGTGGTATTTGATGGCGGCGATCACTCGGTCTTTAATGGCGGTGACCTGCGAGAAGCCCAATGGCTCAATCGCGTCACCGGCGAGAACCATGAAAGCACGAGCGCGGCGACTGCTCAGGTGATTCGAGAGAAAACCGCAGTGCTGACACTCAAGTTTCTGGATGCCTACGTGAAGACCGATCCGAAGGCCAGCGACTGGCTTCGCGATGAAGCGAAGTCTGCGGTAGGCGCGACGGGTGAATGGAGCGCCAGGTAGCGGCGTCGAACCAAATCCTATTCGCGCAAGACAGCGGCGATGCGGCCAATGGCGCCACGCGTCTGGCTATCCGCCAGCCGAATCAGATTTTCGCGATATTCACGCGACGCACCAGCGTAGTAGGGCAACCGGACGCGCAGTAAAAAATCTGCGCCTTTCGCTTCCGAATCAATGATTGCACGACGCTCCGCATCCCGTGTGCGCCAGCTCTCCGGCGCCCGATCCGGCGTGTCTTCCAGAAAAGCCGACACATCAACCGCGACAATTCTCGTCGCGCCCAAAGCACGTGCAATCTGAATTGGAACTGGCGACACCATGTCGCCATCCTCGTACGCGACGCCACCGATGTAGACCGGACGAAACATTGACGGGAGCGCCGCCGAAGCACGAACGGCGGCGCCGGTGTTGCCACAGGTGAATGCCACCAGCTCGCTTTTGCCTACGGGTGCTGCGACTGCGCAAAACCTGCGCGGCAATGCTTCGATGGCACGCTCCTGCACCACGCTGTTGATAAAGTTTTGCAACGCGCGCCCGATAAATTTGGTCGGTTGCAAAAACGCGGGGTCGGCAATTTCGGTAATACCCAGATCAAGCGCGCGGCGCTCAATGTCCGGCGCCGGGATTTTGGCGGCGTAGAGCGCCCCGGCAATCGCGCCGGCGCTTGAGCCCACCACGAGAGCAGGCTCAATGCCAGCGGCTTCGAGCACCTTGAGCACACCAATGTGGGCAAAGCCACGTGGCCCACCGCTGCCCAAAACAAGCGCGGTTTTGGGACGATTTTCCGGCCATTGAATCGGAACGAAGCGCGGCATTTCCGCGGGCGAGTAACCTTCGCCAAACTCCGCACATCCCGCAGCAGCACCCACAAAACTCATCGCAGCGATGCGCTGAAGTGCGGCACGACGCTCCATCAGTCAGTGGCTCCCAGCGCTTTGGCGCGCTGCACCTGTTCTGCCAGCGCGGCTGGCGCAGGTGGCGGATTGAGCCACCCCTGCAAATGCAACAGCGAGAGTTCGGTCAAAGCCAGAATCAGCGCGGGGTGATCATTGAGCGCGGAGATGTATTCGTACTGCTCACCGCCGGCGTGCATGAAAATTTCCTTACCTTCCATCGCGATTTCTTCGAGCGTTTCGAGGCAGTCAGCGGGAAAGCCGGGGCAGACGATATGCACGCGTTTGAATCCCTGCGAGGGAAGAGCCGCAAGCGTGGCATCGGTGTACGGCTGCAACCATTCGGCACGCCCGAAACGCGACTGAAAAGTAAGCATCCATTGCGATTCGGTGAGCCCCAACTCCTGCGCCAGCAATCTCGCGGTTTTATGGCACATGCAGTGATACATGTCGCCCTTCATGAGCGTCGCTTTCGGCACCCCGTGAAAGCTCATCACCAGTTTGTCGGGGCGACCGTGTTTTCGCCAATAGTCATTGATGCGTGTGGCCAGCGCCTTGATGAAATTGGGATCGTCGTGCCAGCTGCTGATGGTGCGTAGCGCGGGCATCGTTCGGTCTTGTGTGAGCGCGGCAAACACAGCATCGCAGGCCGTGGCCGTGGTGCTGGCCGCATATTGCGGGTACATCGGCAGCACGAGAATGCGGTCGCAGTTGTCGGCCTTCAATTTGGCCAATGCGCTGGCAATGCTCGGGTTGCCGTAGCGCATGCCGACCTCCACTTTTACGAGGTCGGCAGGCAGGCCCAATGCCTTCACGCGCTCACCCACCGCGCCACGCAAATACTGTGCTTGACGCTGTGTCCAGACGAGCAGAGGTGAGCCCTCTGGCATCCACACGCTCGCATACTTTTTTGCACTTTTCGCCGGTCGCGTACGCAGGATGATGCCGTGCAAAATGAGTTTCCAGACGAGCGGCGGAATCTCTACGACGCGGCGATCACTCAAAAATTCCGCAAGGTAGCGACGCACTGCGGGCGTGGTAGGCGCATCGGGCGTACCTAAGTTGGTCAGCAGGATGCCTATGCGCGGCGAACGGCCATGCGCGGGACTGACAACGGGGAGTGAAGACTGCATGTAACTAACAACTTCCTGATACTTACTAAGACTCGCCCATCTCGCGCTGCATCGCGGACGAGAGCAGCTTCGCGGTCAAATCCACAATTGGAATCACCCGATCATAGGCCATACGCGTGGGACCAATCACGCCAAGCGTACCGATGACCTGGCCGTTGACCTGATAGGGTGCGGTGACTAGCGAAAACTCATCGAGCGGCACGACTTGCGACTCGCCGCCGATAAAAATTTGTACGCCGTCGGCCTTGTTGGCAAGATCAAACAGATGGAGGAGCTGCGTGCGCTGTTCAAACATGTCGAACAATTTGCGCAGGCTTTGCATGCTGCCCGACAAGTCCTGCGAATGCAGCAGGCGGCGTTCACCGGACACGATGAGCCCATCACTCGATTGCGAAGCCACTTCACCGCCGGTTTCCACGGCAATGGTCATGAGCCCGACCATGTCCTCGCGCAGTTGCTTCAAGTCTTCAGTCAGACGACTCCGCACCTGATCAAGCGGTAGTCCGGCGAAATGTTCGTTGAAGAAATTTCCCGCTTCGACCAGTTGCGATGGCGAGTAATTGCGATCCGCATTGAGAATGCGGTTTTGCACATCACCATCAGGGGCCACCAGCACCATCAACACACGTCGCTCGCTCAGGCGGACAAATTCGACGTGGCGGAACGCTGGCGTCTTGTGTGGCGCGGCGACTACGCCAGCGAACGACGATAAATCAGACAGCATGCGAGCGGCGGCGCTGATTAGCTCCTGCGGCTGCTGGCCGTGAATTTGTGACTCGGCATCCTTCATCGCGAGCTGCTGCATTGGCTGCGTGATAAGGAGCGTATCGACGAAAAAACGATACCCACGTGGTGTCGGGATGCGGCCTGCGGAGGTGTGCGGGCTGGTGATGAAGCCCAGCTCTTCCAGATCTGCCATGACATTGCGGATGGTGGCGGGCGAGAGTTCCAACCCGCTCTGCTTCGACAGCGTGCGTGATCCCACCGGCTCGCCGTCGGCGATATAGCGCTCAACAAGCGCTTTCAGCAAAATTCGGGATCGGGAATCGAGCATGCGACCCATTGTAAATACGTGGGCACGCACGACCCGGCAAATCCTGTGTGATTAAATCGGTGCATGCCTTCTGCGCTCTCCCCCTGCCCCGTTGCTATTGCCGTACGCCCGTCTCAGCGGGATGGCGTTCGCGATACGACCCGCGATCTGAGCGACACGGTCGTAGGTCTGATTGAGCGGCTGCGCGGGCTGGGCTATGGCCCGGTGCTTGACGAAAACAGCGCCGCCGAACTGGACGAAACGGTGCGCGTAGCGGCGCCGGCCATGACAATGGACGAAATCGGCGCCGTCTGCGGGCTCATTGTCGTCGTCGGCGGCGACGGCACATTCATCTCGGTCGCACGACAGGTGGCGGCGCACGGTATACCGATTATTGGCGTCAATCAGGGTCGATTGGGGTTTTTGACTGATTTGTCTCTGGCGAGCTTGCCAGAAACGTTGCCACGCATGCTCGCGGGCGAGTATCGCGAAGAGCGGCGGGTATTACTCAGCGCGACCAGTTCAGTGGCGGGTTCCCCGGAATACCTCGCTGTAAACGACGTAGTGGTCAATCGCGGCGGCGCGACTTCGCTGGTTGATCTGGAAATTTCGCTCAATGACCGGTTCGCTTACGGATTTCGTGCCGATGGCGTGATCGTGGCGACACCCACAGGTTCTACGGCGTATGCACTGTCAGCTGGCGGCCCGATCATGGCCCCCTTTGTGAACGCCTTCACCATCGTGCCTATCGCACCGCATGCGTTGACCAATCGTCCGATTGTGGTCGCCGACGACTCGGTGATTCGGATCACGGTTGCCCGTGCGCGAGAGGCGCTGGCAAGCATTGACGGCCATCACATGATCCCGCTTAATGAAGGCGATTCGGTTGTGCTCAAGCGTGCGGACGCGACGGTGCGACTGTGGCACCCACTCGACTACGACTACTACCATACGCTGCGCGAAAAGCTGGGCTGGACGGAGACACCTGAGGGTCTGGCTCCGATGAAGCGGTGAGCGGGCTTTTGCGGATATGTTGAAGCAGCTCTCGATTCGCAACTTCGTCCTGATTGACCGCCTCGATATCGAGTTTGAGTCGGGCATGATCGCGCTCACGGGCGAAACCGGGGCGGGCAAATCCATCGTCCTCGACGCCCTGGGGCTGGCGCTCGGAGCAAGGGCCGAGAACGCCAACGTACGGGCTGGTCAGAAGCAGGCTGACATCACGGCAGAGTTTGATGTCTCGACTAACGCGGGGGCGCGCGCATGGCTTTGTGCGCAGTCCGAGGCCGACTCCGATCATGTCGTTTTGCGCCGCGTGATTGACGCGGCGGGAAAGAGCCGGGCACAGATTAATGGACGGCCGGTATCGGTGACGGAAATGCGTGAACTGGGCGCGACGCTGCTTGAGCTGCACGCCCAGCATGAGCACCAGGCATTGCTGCGTGGCACAACCCAGCGCGAGCTGCTGGATCGCTATGCAGGAGCAGAAGCGCATGTGCTCGCAGTGCAAACGGCGTTTCGTCATGCATCGCAGGCGCGCGAGGCCCTGGCGCATGCGCGCTCTGCTGCTGACACAATTGCCCGCGAGCGCAGTGCGCTTGAAGCTGACTTAATTGAACTGCGCGCCGCGAAGCTCAACGCTCTGGAATGGGCTGAACTCACGCAGGAGCAGTCGCGTTTGAGTCACAGCAAAGAGTTGTTGCAGACCGTGGAATCCACGCGTGCCGCGATTGCCGATGACGACGGCGTCGCGGAATCGCTGACCTCGTTAACAAGCGCATTGACGAGTGCTGAACGGATCGATCCTGCGCTCTCAAACGCCCGGCTGTTGATTGAATCAGCAGCTGTGCAACTTCAAGAAGCGGCACAAACGCTTCGTCATTACGCCGGTAAATTGAATCTTGACCCGGAGCGCTTGCAGCAGGTTGAGGCGCGCTTGTCGATGCTGTTCGGTCTCGCCCGCAAGCTGCGCGTGCGGCCGGAGGATCTGGTTGCGCATTGGCAAAGTCTTGAGGACAAACTCACCGCGCTGGCTGCGGCACAAGACATCGCGGGGCTTGAGCGCGAATGCGCTACCGCCGAATCAGCGCTGTTGGCCGCTGCGGGGACGCTTTCGGCGCGACGCGCCGCCGCAGCGACAAAACTGGCAGCAGCAGCGACCAGGGAGCTACCCGATCTTGCGCTGCCGAATGCGGCCTTTTCGGTGGCGCTTGCACGGTGCGCTAAAGTCGAAGCCACGGGGGCTGAGACGGTCGAATTTAATTTTCGCTCGCACGCGAGTTTGCCTTTTGCGCCCCTGGCAAAAGTAGCTTCAGGCGGTGAACTCGCTCGCCTTTCGCTCGCGATTCTGGTGGTCTGCGGGGATGCTGCTGCGGTGCCCACACTGGTCTTTGACGAGGTAGATGTCGGCGTAGGGGGGCGCGTGGCAGCACAGGTGGGACGCAAGCTGCAAACTCTGGCCACGCGTCGGCAGGTGCTATGCGTTACCCATATGCCGCAGGTCGCAGCGCATGCCGATCATCACTTCACCGTGTCCCGCGACAACGCGCAGAGCCCGACGACTCACGTGAACGCGCTCAACAAAAGAGAGCGCGGTGCGGAGATAGCGCGAATGCTTTCGGGTCACGAGGTGGGTGCCGCGACGTCGAGTCTTGCCAAAGAGTTGCTGGAAACTTCGCGGCGAGCCTAGCCCGGCCGCGATCTAGCGGCGACGCTTCTTGGCGATAACGACTTTGCCGCGTTTGCCCTTGATGGCCTTGCGCGCAACAGCTTTCGGCTTTGGAATGGCGAGAACTTCGCCGGTTTCCATCCATGTCTTGACGCGATTGGCGTCGCCGAGACGGGAAAATTTACCAACGGAATCGAGGAGCACGAGCACAACCGGACGTTGCGCAATTTGCGCGAGCATCACCACGCAGCGGCCAGCTTCACGAATGAAGCCAGTCTTTTGCAATGTGATGTTCCAGCCGTCGGATTTCACCAAAGCGTTGGAATTGTTGTAGTGCAGCGTCTGGCCGGTCGTCGGAATTTGCACGTACTGGTCGGACTGCGTGCTGTATTGGCGGATCAACGGATAGCGTTGCGCCGTTTGCACGAGCACAGCCAAATCTCGCGCCGTGGAGACGTTCTCTGGCGACAAGCCGGAGGTATCAACGTAATGCGTATTCCCCATTCCGAGGGCTTTTGCTTTGGCGTTCATCGCGGCAACCGCGGCGGTCAGCCCGCCCGGAAAGTGGCGACCCAATGCACTCGCAGCCCGGTTTTCTGACGACATCAGCGCGAGTTGCAACATCTCTCGACGCGACAATTCGCTGCCAATTGAAAGCCGTGACCGGCTGGCTTTCAGGTAATCGAGATCGTTCAGATCAACCGACAGCCGCTCGTCCATGTTCTGCTGCGCGTCGAGCACGATCATCGCCGTCATCAGCTTGGTGATGCTCGCGATGGGCGTCACGGTATTCGCGTTCTTGGCGTAAATTGGTTCACCAGAACTGGCGTCGAGAATCAGCGCGGCGCTGGACAGAAGGTTCGGACCCTGCGCGATGGCGGCAGCGGTCGCCAGCGCAGACAACGCGGTGGCGAAAAACCGAGTAAAAACAACGGGTAGCGGTGAAATCTTCATAAGCAGCCTGAATTCTATTCGGAAAGTGCTGTGTTGGGCGTCGCTTTTGAGCGACTTTGCGATTTCCGGTTAACGTCAATCCACTTTTGCGCCGCTTTCTTTGACGATTCGTGCGTATTTCGGCAACTCTTTCGCGATGAATGCCCGGAACTCCTCGGGCGTGCTGGCGGACGGCTCTGCGCCGCTGGCGAGCCATCTCGCCCGCAAGTCGGGCGTGGCGAGCGCCTTTGCGGTCTCAGTTGAGATTCGCTGCACGATCTCCGGCGGCGTGCCCGCTGGCGCGAACAGGCCCCACCAGGTGAACACGTCAAAATCCTTGATGCCAATCTCCGCCATGGTCGGTAATTCCGGCGCAAGGGCGCTGCGCTTCGGCGTTGTGACGGCGAACGCTTTCAACTTGCCAGCTTTGATTTGCGGTGCGCTCGACGCCATGTTGTCGAACATCATCTGCACCTGCCCGCCGAGCAAGTCAGTCATGGCGGGGCCGGCACCTTTGTACGGAACGTGCGTAACGGGCGCGCCTGTCTGCAACTTGAACAATTCACAGGCCAGATGCCCGGCACTGCCGTTACTGCCGCTTGCGCAATTGACTTTGCCGCCGCTTGATTTCGCAAAGGCAACAATCGCTGCGACGTCGGCCGCGGGCAGTGCTTGCGGGTTGGTCACGAGCACGTTCGGTGTCACCACGACCAGAGAAATCGGCGCGAAATCCTTCACGGCGTCATAGGGCATTCTGGCGTAAAGCGACGGGTTAACGGCGTGGGTCGACAGGGCACCCATACCGAGCGTATAG
>JAYWHV010000203.1:0-11427 GCA_043777615.1 Burkholderiales bacterium
CGGCAGTGAGTGTGGGGCGCAACCTGTGGCGTTCTTACGACGCTGAAGCGCCGCGTTCGCCTGCCCTTGCCTGCTATCTTGGAGCCCTCGCTTTCGCCATCCACGCCTGCTTCGACTTCCCGGCGCACATCCCCGCAATCGCGATCATTGCAACTTTGCTGTTTAGCGCCAGTATGAACGTTTCGCTCGCCGAAAAGGCGCAGCGTCGTCAAATCGATGACACGCTTACCCGGCGCAGGGTGGTGCGACATTCGCGTCGCCAATACGGCTAGCTTTGGGTCGTTTTTTCGGCTGTTTTGGCCGACTGCACTGCCCGAAACATCCCGCGAAAAATATCTACCTCTTCCCGCTCCAACCTCGTTCGATTGAACAAACGCTGCAAACGTGGGAACAGTTTTCTCGGATAGTTGGGTCTGAAGAAGCCGATTTCGGTGAGCGTTACCCGCATGTGCTCGTACATCGCGTCGATTTCGGCTTGGGTGGCGAGTTGTAATTCCGACGCTTTGTATCCGCCTGTCGAGCCCTGCAACGCCATCGCCGCGACCCGGATCTCGTAGCCAAACACTTGCACGGCGCTGCCCAGGTTAAGCGATGAGTAGTCAGGGTTGGTTGGCACGTAGGCGAGCGTTTGGCACAGCGCAACTTCTTCGTTGGTCAGTCCGCTGGTTTCGCAGCCGAAAACTATCGCGACGGTTCCCTGAGAAGAGGTCGAAGCGAGGTTGGTTGCTGCCGTGCGCGCATCCATCACTTCACCAACAAAATCCCTCCCTCGCGCAGAGCTGCCAACGACATAAACGCAGTCAGCGATCGCCGCACTCAAGCTGCTGAAAACGCGCGCAGCGTCGAGCACATCAACCGCCCCAGTCGCCCGCACCGTCGCCACTTCGCTGGGATATTCGCGCGGATTGACCAACCGCAAATCGGTCAAGCCCATGGTTTTCATGGCGCGCGCCGCGGCCCCGATGTTGCCGGGATGCGAGGTATGGGAGAGAACGACCGAAACGCGCTGGAGCGGATTAAAATCATCCGATTCTGTCCGTTCCGCGCTAACGATGTTGGCGTCGTTCTGACTCACGCTCTTTCCCACAATTTAGAAGTCTCCCCATGCATCCAATGTTGACCACGGCGGTTAAAGCCGCTCGCGAAGCCGCCGAAATCATTCAGTTCGGAGCACGCAATCTTGACCGCCTGACCATCGACAGCAAAGGTCCGGGCGACTTTGTGACCGAGATCGATCGCAATGCCGAAGCCGCGATTGTAGATACGCTGCTTGGCGCCTATCCCAATCACGGCATCATCGCCGAAGAAGGTAGCGGCGCCACGCGTGGGAACCCGAACAGCGATTTCATCTGGATCATCGACCCGCTTGACGGCACGACGAACTTCTTGCACGGCATGCCGACCTACTGCGTGTCCATCGCTTTGCAGGAAAAGGGAAAACTGTCGCAAGGCGTGATTTACGACCCGAATCGCAACGACCTGTTCACGGCGTCGCGCGGGGCTGGCGCATTCATGAACAACCGCCGCATGCGGGTTTCGAAGACGCTCAAACTGCGTGATGCGCTGATCGGCACCGGCTTCCCGTTCCGTGACGGTGCGGCGTTTGACGACTACGTGACGCAACTGAAAAACATGATGCCGAAAACGGCAGGTTTGCGCCGTCCGGGCTCAGCGGCGCTGGATCTGGCGTATGTTGCTGCGGGCTTCTTCGACGGCTTCTGGGAGATGAAATTAAACCAGTGGGATATGGCGGCCGGTGCGCTCATGATTCTGGAAGCAGGCGGTCTCGTGACCGGCATTGACGGTGAGGACAGCTACATGGATTCGGGTTCGATCGTTGCTGGGACGCCGAAGATTTTTGCGGAATTATTGAAGACTTTGCAAATACGATGACTCGTGCACTAAAAACTCTTCGTCATGCGAGTTATGCGGTTAATCAATTGGCAATTGTTACCGCACACTGAAGTCGTCGAGGCGGCGCGAACTTCGCCAATTATTTTCACCCGCGCGGCCTTTTTCAGTGCGTTTGTGGCCAAGGTCCCGATTGTCGACGGAGTGTCACCATACCTCGACGCAGTGCGTAAAAAAGCATCAGCCCAACACACAGTCCGTACGTAGCGATTGCGAGCGCGGCGACCGACAAGCGTGCGCTTGGTGTCGATATCGCGCTAAGGCCAAATCGTGAAACCGCATAGTCTGTTGCTATCCAGCTCAAAATACCGACGGTGGCACAAATTAGTGCGAGCGGCCCGAGCCGAACGACCTTTCCGACAGTGTCAGCCACCGGCCTGCCGCAAGCCTTGTGCGTGTCCATCAGTAGTAATCCCGCCCCGCAAGCCATTGCCAGTGCGGTTCCGACCGCTACACCGGCAACACCCCACTGTTGTACGAGCGCGATGCTCATTGGGATATTAATGCCGAGCGCCAAGAGAGCCGACCGGGCGTGCAAGTCGGCACGTCCCATCGATTGCACGAGTGATGCAGCGGGCAGCGCCACCACCGAACACGCAGCTCCGAGAGCCAGACACAAAAAGGGCCAGCGCGCCGGATAACCGATCTCTCCGATCCACGCGACCAAAAATAGAGGCCCGACCGCGATTGGAGCAAGTAAAAACGTAAACGCTGCTAGAACTGCAATACCGGTGATTCGTTCGTAGCCCCTCCAAAGCTGATCGACGTCTTTCTGGTGAATTGCCGCGGAGGCAAGGAACGACTCGACTCCGCTTGCGGGAATGCTACGCAATGCCAGCGCACTTCGATTCCCAACTTCGTATTGAGGAACAGCAGGCAACCCGATCATCGCTGCAATCACAAACTTGTCGTACTGATAGCTGATGACCTGAGCCCAGTCATAAACCTGAACCTTAAAGCCGTGGCCACACAACTGCAGAATGTCAACACGACTGGGCAGCCCCAGCCTGACTAGCGGCAGGACAAATAATCGCGAGATCAAGCAGACGACAGCCAGAATCGCCAATTGCGCGCTCCAATAGGCAATGAGCGTAATGTCCAGACGACTCGTGCAGATGGCAGCGATTGCCGCAATTACGTTAGAGGTAAACGATTGGATGAACGACGCCGCAGCCAGCGCCCCGAAACGGCGAGCTGCGTTGAGCGAAAGCGTGCCGATTTGAAGCAATCCCCGCATCGCGGCGCTTGCGAAGACAACCAAAATCATCTCTGCCGCTGTAAGCAGGGGAGCGTCGGGTAACCCAAGAGAGGCTGAGATTTTCTGGCAAAGCACCGCGACGACGACAGCCCCGGCCAAGAACGTCACAAGCAGAATCGCCAGCACGCCTACTTGGAGGCGACCGATCCGTTGCCAGTCCTGCGCTTGAATGAGCGGCGCCACGAACTTCACGTAGGTGGGCGCCGCCCCCAGCTCAAAGAGTGAAAATGCTGCAGCCAGCGCTAAAAGTAAAGCCCACGCAGCAAAACCATCGCCGCCGAGTTTGTAGATCAGGATCGGCATCACCGCCAATCCTATGACTGTGTTGACAATTCTTCCGATGACAAGCAACGTCACCGGCAATTCAACTGACGGTTGTTCCCTCAATAATCTTGACCACATCCAACTGTATTCTGCCAGTTTTTCGCTCGGGTTCTGACCGCTGCCGCTCGACCAGCGCGCCGCTACCCGCTTCACTTGTCAGGACGCGAGAGGCAACCCCTGCCCCTATGGTCGCAAGCGCTAGCCCAAGCAAAAAATTGACTGGGTACGTTTCCGGCAGATTGATCGCAAGGCTGGTCACGCTTGCAACAATGAAGAATCCACGGGCCTTGGGCTTTCTGACGAAGGCCCAGATTAAAACAGCGTAAAAAAGCAATACACCGATCACTCCGAGCTGAGTGAACATTATTGTCACAGTCGAGTCTGCGGAGAACTTTTCGCCGGTGGAGGTAACCGGCAGGGCTTCAGGCGCATCTTTCAAAAGTGTCATGCCGGAATTCGTGCCAAAACCTACGCCCTGGCCAAATAGCAACTGCTGAGGCGTCGCCTGTTCAACCAAGCGAACAAGACTGCCGACGCGGGCCTCTCGTCCTAGAACTGAATCATAAATGGTTGGTCGTTGCACAAGGTAGGGCAATGCCGCGAGCAAAATGGCCGCTAAAACGAACACGGTAGCAATCATCTTGGCGCGGGACCATTGTGCGCCGTATCGCTCTATTCCGAGCCAGATTCCCCAAGCACCTAGCGCTGCGACGCCAGTACCGGAGCCTGACGCGAGCACGAGAACAACCGTCGCCGCGACTAGCCACCAGAGAAATCGCGCGTTCAGCGAAAACGCGGCATAGAAGGCCAGGGCAGCGACCGCAAACACGCCCAGCGTGTTCGGGAGCACAAGTGACCCTGCCGCTCGAAAGGTGTTGGGGCAAAACCTCAGCGGTATACCGAACGCATATTCGCTAGCGACCAGCACGAGCTGCACCACCAACAATGCGGCAACGCTCCGCGCTACCCAATGCATTCCTCCCGAAAGCCAGGTGCCAAGCAGCGCAACAGCGACAAAGGTGAAGGATCGCAGCCCGACCACCGCAAATTTCCCGCCCCACAAAAATGCCGACGCTACAGAGCCGAGAGTGATGGCTAAAACCAGTATCCATAGCGGCCAGGCACTCGCTAGCCCAGTCACACGATTCTGCCGTCGAAAAACCAACCAAAGCGACGCTCCGATTAGTGCAGCAGAAAGAATATCTTTCGCGGCTTTGAGTGCTCGCTCAGCGCCTACAGTTTCGTAAAGATATCGTCTGCTCAAGAGCGTTTGCTGGGGTAGCTTTGGCTCACCGTCGGCTGCTTCTGTCGGATCACGCATGCACAAACAACGTTGGGCTCGAAGCCCGACCGCGCGCGCCGGATCATCGCAGTATGTATTGATAAAAAGGGAATAGTCAGCGCGATCAATCATGCCCACGCGCTTTAGATAACTGGATGCCCCGTTCATTAACCCCGCCATAAAGACGCCAATCGCTAGGCCTACGATCCATAGGTTCTTGTCGAATAAATTTCTTTGGAGGTTCATTAGCGGAAACTGTGGGTGCGCGGCAGCTAGTTATGGCAGGCGATGCGCTGCCAGACTCACGATGCTATCGTGCACTTGCAAGCGGTTGCTTACTCGGCGCGCTTTAAGCGGAGCGAGCATGAGGTGTCACGACCGCGATTTACATTGCTTTGACGCAGCCTTGCAAGTGTATCGTTCGCAACCAGCAGGCTCAGCAGCAAGCGCAACCACAGCAACGCCGCTGAGCGTCAAGGAAATTATCTACAACCTGGCCGCAGTATTGCTGAAACTGCAACCTGATGTGTCGTCCGTCGCGCCGGAGGCGGTGCCCCCGGTTCGCGCAATTTCGCCGGATTACCCGCCTTCCCCGGCATATGCCCGAAAATGTCGGCGTACATCTAGGGCGCGTCAACAGACATTTGCGCGCGAGTGCATCCGATTGATCAAGGCATACGCCGAATTGCCTTCCCGTCGGTCTGAATGACTTCTTGAAAACTTCGTAACTCATTCATGTCAAAAGACAAATCAACCGCCTCTTCGCCGTCCACCCAAACCCCCATGATGCTTCAGTACCTGGCGCTCAAAGCCGAGCACCCGGACAAGCTCGTGCTCTACCGCATGGGGGATTTTTACGAGCTGTTTTTTGATGACGCGCGGCGTGCCGCGAAGCTGCTCGACATCACGCTGACTGCGCGTGGCGAGTCGGATGGCGCGCCGATTCCAATGGCGGGAGTGCCGTTTCATTCGATTGATGGCTATCTGGCACGTCTGGTGCGTGCGGGCATCACGGTGGCTATCGTTGAGCAGGTTGGCGTTCCCGGTCTCACCAAGGGCCCGGTAGAGCGCAAGGTGGCGCGTATCGTCACGCCCGGTACCGTAACCGACTCTACACTGGTTGATCCGCGCAAAGAAACGATTCTGGCGGCCGTGACGCTGGACAATGCGCGCGCGGGTGTCGCGCTGATCAATGCATCCTCGGGGTCGCTCGTTTTGCGCGACATGCAGCGCAGTGAGCTGGCCGTCTATCTCGCGCGCAAGGACCCCGCCGAGATCGTGCATGCCGAAACGACGGCCACCGCTCTGCGTGAGTTACTCGGCGACGGTTTGATGCTGCGCGCGCGCCCCGATTACGAGTTCACGCCGGCGCGCGCTACGGATGAGCTGACGCAAGCGCTCGGCACGACAACCATTGCGCACCTCGATGTTGAACGCGTTCCGCTCGCGATCAACGCGGTCGGGGCCGGGCTCGCCTTCGTCCGGCTGGTTAACGGCGGCACGCGATTACCGGTGTCCACGGTGCACGTCGAACGCGGCAGCGAATCGCTGGAAATGGACGCCGCGACGCTCCGCAATCTGGAAATCGCGCAGACGCTATCGGGCGCGGCAGAACCGACTTTGCTGTCCCTGCTCGACCGCTGCGAAACGGCGGCCGGTTCGCGTTTGCTGCGCGCGCTCCTGTGTGAGCCGCCGCGCGATCAAGCGCTGGCGCGCTCGCGACACGAAGCGGTCAATGCGCTCGCTCGCGATCAAGTCGTTAATTTCGTAGCGATGCAGGATTTTTTGCGCGGTCTTTCCGATATCGAACGTATAGCCAGTCGAATTGCGATGGCTAGCGTGCGCCCGCGCGAGCTGGCAGGGTTGCGTACGACGCTCGCGACGCTGCCGCGCATCACTGAAGCGCTGGCAAAGTGTCATAACGAGACACTCAACCGCTTGAGTGATGCCATCACCATCGAACCCGAGTGGCTAACGCTCCTGCAACGCGCCGTGATGGACGAGCCCGCGCTTGTAGTGCGGGACGGTGGCGTGATTGCCGGTGGTTACAGCGCCGATCTCGACGAACTCCGCGCGATTCAGCACGACAGCAGCACATTTTTGACCGCGATGGAGGCCACCGAGCGCGAGCGCACCGGCATCCCGAATCTGCGCGTCGAATACAACCGCGTCAGTGGCTTCTATATCGAAATTTCGCAGAGCTACACGGGTCAGGTTCCCGTCGAATACAAGCGGCGGCAAACACTCAAGAATGTTGAGCGCTACATCACGCCCGAGCTCAAAGCGTTCGAGGACAAAGCGCTCGCGGCGAATGATCGTGCACTGGCGATGGAAAAGCGCTTATTTGATGAGCTGTTGCAACTCCTGGCGCCCGCACTCGACGCCTTCCGTCACGCCGGCGCCGCGCTCGCGGAACTAGACGTACTCACCAATTTTTCCGAGCGCGCCGAAACCCTCAAACTCGCTTGCCCGAATTTCACGAGTCTGCCCTGCCTTGAGCTTTCGGGCGCGCGGCACCCGGTGATCGAATCGCTCGTCGATCAATTCATTCCGAACGACCTGCGTCTCGACAGCAAACGCGTTTGCGTGATCCTCACTGGCCCGAACATGGGCGGCAAGAGCACGTACATGCGTCAGGCCGCGCTCGCCGTCATCATGGCGTACGCGGGATGCTTCGTCGCCGCGAATCAAGCCACGATCGGCCCGATTGACCGCCTGCTCACCCGCATCGGCGCGAGTGATGATCTTGCCTCGGGTCGATCCACGTTCATGGTGGAGATGACCGAAGCCGCCGCGATTCTGCAACGCGCTACGCCGAATTCACTTGTCATCGTCGACGAAATTGGTCGCGGTACCTCCACGTTTGACGGTCTCGCGCTCGCCACCGCCATTGCGCGACGCCTCATCAACAAAGCGCAAAGCCTGACCCTCTTCGCGACCCATTATTTCGAACTCACCGAACTCGCGAACGATTTCGCAACCTGCGTGAATCAGCATGTCTCCGTTGTCGAACATGGCGACAAGGTCGTGTTTCTGCACGAGGTGAAAGCAGGGCCTGCGAGTCGCAGTTACGGGATCGACGTGGCGAAGCTGGCGGGTATGCCAGCGGAGGTCATTCGCGACGCAAGACGCGAGCTGGAGCGGCTAGAGAAAGAGCGAACGCATAGTGCACAGCAGGTGGATATGTTTGCCTCTGTCGCCGCGCCGGTTGAAGCGGTGGCAGCCCCGTCGCCTTTGCTTGCCGAGCTGGCCGCGCTGGATGCAGACGATTTGAGTCCGCGCGAGGCGCACGCGAAGCTGGTGGCGCTGATTGAGGCGGCACGGAAAAGCTAGATTTTCGGAAAATCTTCTGAAATTGCAGCGACTTCACGCTGGGGCACGTCCGCGACTTTCGCAAATTCCGCCCACTGGGCCACGGCCGCAGAAACCTCGCGAATCACTGCACGAAATCTCGGTACTAAAAAGCGATCCCCGACTGTGAACAGGTCGTCACGCGTAATGCCTTGAAAACGCCCGTTCACTGACATCAAATGCTGATACGTCCACTCACCCTTCGGGTTGAATGCGTGCGTCACGTCGTACGCCGGTGACAGCTTCCACTTGCCATTTTTCGGAAGTAGAAACGACAGGTTTTTCGTGTGATCGTCGCAGTTCGCGGCGAGCACGTTGAACACCATGCGCCGGAAGCCCTGCTCGAGCGCATCCGCCCCCAACCCGAGCGCGGCAATCGTCTGGAAATATTGGCTGTAGTCGTGCGTGCCGCGCTGCTTGTAGTCCAGATGCTGCATGGCGCACAGCGTCTGCATGTGTACTTTTTCGCCGTCCTGTCGATCAAAGCGCCGCGTCATGAAATGGGCGCGGCCGTTTTCTTCGAGCAGGCGACATTCGGCCATGTCGATGCCCGCCGCTTTCGCCATGAGTGAGTATGCGTATTCGATTCGTCCATACGCGCCGCCGGTACCGAGTTCGCTGTCGCGACCGACGCCATCGAGCTTGACTAGCCAGTAATCAAAGCCTGGCGCGGCGGGTAGCTGACCCGAGCGGATTTCGTTGCTGACGGGATTCCACGCGACAACCGCTTTCGCGCGTGCACCGCCCGCCGATGTACCCACCTGAATCAGGTTGAGAATCGCAGCTTCAGTCTCGCGATCACCGTCAAACTTCCCAGCAAGTGCTTGCCGCGAGCTGGTGACGAGCTCCGAGAGTTCGATGGCCGTGGGCTTGGTGTGTCGCGGACCACGCGCCGGACGAAACTCGAGCGCGCCCATGCCTCGCGCGGCCATGTAGGCGAGCCGATCCAGCGGCGTGATGGCATTCCGCTCGACGCCTGCGCGAGAGAGGTACGCGTCGATCAGAGCGTTACCAAAATCGTCGGGTAAGGCATCCGCGAGGAGCGCGGGCAAGCGTTGATAGGTTGCTTCCGGCAACGATGGAAACACGTACGTCGATTGTGAAATCGGCATCGTGAGCGGCGCAAGCTCAACACCGCGCGCACGCCAAGCCGGCGCGTATTCAAACGCGTAGTAGCCGAGGCGCGGCTCCAGCGTGACCGCGCCAACGGTCGTGCCCCAGGCGCGAACCTCGATGACGTCAACCGGCTGATACATCCGGACTAGGCCGCGTTCGCGTGATGGCCAGTCGCTTCACGCACAGCACGTGGTTTGGACACCCGTTGACGCGGCGCATTGCGGCGTGCAGCAGTCAGCATCTGCATGGGGCTCACGCTGACGGGCGGTGCCAGTGACTCCAGCCAGTCAGTACGCCCAAGCGCGCGGGCCACTTTGATCAGGGTTTTAAGTGACGAGCCTTTGCCGGACTCGAGATTTTTGATGGCACCGATGCTCACATCCGCTCGTTCGGCGAGCACGGCCTGCTCAAGCCCCGCACGGATGCGCATGGCGCGAAACTGTTCGCCGAGGGAATGCTCCCACTCGTCGGTGGAGCTGCTTTGTGTATGTTGGGATTGATCCGCCTGATCGACCTTATTAATCATAATGGCCATAAAAACATCTCCTGAATCAATTATTACTGATTAGAGATGTAATTATAGCTTTTAAAAACTATTTACGTTAAAGACTTAATTTTGTCTTTTATAGTCAATACTATTGTTATTAGCCAATAAAACATCTTTATTGACTACTGTGATCATACTATTTGTAACCCACTCGGTTCACAATCTCCTGCGCCTGACGCTGGTGTTTGCCGAGCGCTACGATGTTGACCTGATCCGCATTGAACTTACCCAGTGAATCCAGCGCTTCGTTTTTCACACGGGCGCTCGGGACTACGGGCCATTCGTTGTTACCGTTGGCGAAGTACGCCTGTGCCTGATCGCTCGCGAGGTATTCCAGGAACTTGATCGCGTTTTCCTTGTTCGGCGCATTCTTGAGCACGCCGCCGCCGGACACATTCATATGAACGCCACGACCGGCGCTGTTCGGCCAGACTACGCGCAGGCGCTCCATCATGGCGCGTTCGTCGGGCTTGTCCGACTTGATCATGCGGGCTATGTAGTACGTGTTTGCCAGCGCAATCGAGCACTCGCCCGCAGCAACTGCCTTGATCTGATCGGTGTCACCGCCTTTGGGTTGACGCGCCAGATTGGCGTTAACGCCTTTCGCCCACTCTTCTGCCTTCGCCGCGCCGTCGTGCTCAATGATCGATGACAGCAACGAGAGCATGTACACGTGCGAGCCGGAGCGGGTACAAATCTGGCCCTTCCATTTCGGGTCGGCGAGATCTTCGTAGGTCGTGATGTCGCCGGCCTTAATTTTCAACTTGTCGACCAGAATGGCGCGTGCGCGTGTCGAAAAGCCGTACCACGTGCCGCTCGCCAGACGATAGGTCGCGGGAATGCGCTCGTTGAGCAGTGCCGACTGGATCGGGGCAAAAACGCCTTCCTGATCTGCGAGCCACAAACGCCCAGCGTCGACCGTCAAAAACACGTCGGCTGGTGAGTTGGCACCTTCGGCCTTGATACGAGCGAGCAAAGCGTCTTCACCGCCATCGATGCGGTTGATCTTGATCCCGGTGGCTTTGGTGAAATTCGAATACAGCGCCTCGTCGGTGTTGTAGTGTCGCGCCGAATAGAGATTGAGCACTTTGTCTTGTGCGTGAGCGTTAAGGCCCGTCAGCGCCGCGACTGCCGTGAGCGCAACCAGCCCCGAACGAACCCACGAACTGACAGTGAAAAAAGCGTTGTGTTTCATTAATCGATCCCGCAGCTTTGCAGGCATCCAGTTAAAAGCGATTAATGAAGTATACAGAAATGCGAACCGTTCGCGTTTACTTTAAAAATCAGGACAAAGGCAGCGGATCACGGAGAAACTGGACTTGCCGTAGCTTTGCTGCACGGGCGTTGTCATGGCGACTTGGAGCATCGTCCCGCTAAAAGCAATAGCTTCTGGCACTTCTGACAGGAAACGACCGCTGCTATGGGGCTAGCGGATGGAATCGCTAGAAACAACCTGAAGTCGACTTGGGACAAAAATAGCCTTTAGCCCCAATGTGCAGGTCTTTTCAGCCTAAAGCTGTTCCCGCAGGAACCGCGAAAACTCGTCGCCGAACTCGGTGTGCTCAAGCCCAAGTTTCACCGTAGCCTCGAGATAGCCGAGCTTGGTGCCGCAGTCGTAACGACGTCCCACGGTTTCGA
>JAYWHV010000204.1:0-3264 GCA_043777615.1 Burkholderiales bacterium
ACGCCGGCTCGTTGCAGCTCAGCCTTCACATCGCCGTAGTCGATGCGCGGCGTGAAATTTCTCGACAGTCGAAACCGCACTCTGAGAATCGCATATTGATCGCGTTGGCTGTTGTGCAGGCGCTTGAACACGCTGTCGCGATAGCCGAACTGGCAATCGGCATTGCGAAACTCGCGATGCTCTCCGGTGCGGGTATCGATCGCGCTGACGCTTTCAAGGAGATCCGCTGTTTCCACACCGTATGCACCCACATTTTGCACGGGTGCTGCGCCGACAAATCCTGGAATTAGCGACAGGTTTTCCAGTCCGCTCAATCCCTTTGACAAAGTCCATAAAACAAACGCGTGCCAGGGCTCGCCGGCCATCGCCTCCACCAGCACGGTGCTGCCTTCATCGAACACGATTCGCGAGCCCCGCAACGCGATTTGCAGCACCGGGGCTTCAATGTCTTTCGTCAGTAACAAATTGCTTCCGCCGCCGAGCAGAAAAGGCGGCGTTGCGGCACCGCTCCGCGCGCACCAGTCCATGAGAGCAGCTTCCGTCGACACCGTGGCGAATAGCCGGGCAGTCGCGGCGACGCCGAACGTGTTAAACGCTGCGAGCGGAAAGTCGCGAAGAAAGTGCAAGGCGTGCCCGACCTGACAGGATTACGGGATGAGTCCGGCTGGTATGCCGTTCGGGAAGGCCTTTTTCAGCCTGGCATTAATTTCTTCGATGCGATGCGGCGGGCTGGGGTGCGAGCTTTGAAATTCAGGGTTCCGTGAACCACCCGATGCTTTTTCGAGGATTTGCATGACGCGGATCATCGCGCGGGGATCGTAGCCCGCTTCTGCCATGAGCCGGAGCCCCAGCGCATCGGCCTCAAGCTCGTCATCGCGACCGTATTTGAGCATTGTCATCTGCCCCACCATCTGGCCGATTTGCGCGGCATTCATGGAGCCTGCGCCCATTGCAAACGCGCCAGTAAGCCCTTGCGTGAGCTGATCCTTGGCAATGTGCTCGGCGCTGTGCCGGGCGAGCACATGTCCGACTTCGTGGCCGAGTACGCCCGCGAGCTGGCCCTCGGTTTCCAGTTTGGACAGCAACGACATGGTGATGAATATCTGTCCACCCGGCAGCGCAAACGCGTTGACCGTACGGGGGTCGGCGAGGGTGTGGAACTTGAACGGATAGCCGGATTTAGCCGCAACCGATTGCGCGACAACCTTCGCTCCGACCTGGGAGACCAGCGCGCGGGCACGGGCGTCCTGCGTCAGACCGCCCATTTGCTGCGCCATCTGAGGGGCTGATTGCAGCCCCATCGCGACTTCGTCCTTCAGGGACAGGCCGCCAATGTGCTGCTTCTCGCCAGTAATCGGATTGACTGCCGATGAACCGAAATATGAAAACAGAGAAAACGCCGCAACGACGAGCGCAATGATGAGCTGAATTTTGTTCATGATGTCTGCGCCGTCCTATCGGCGGTAAATCGAGCGGCGATCGCGTTCAAGGGACTCGTAGATGCCACCACAAAGCGCCCCGAACACCACATGCAGGCCCACCATAAACCAGCTTCGGTAATGGTAGAACTCCGGGAAAAATCGACTCATGGTGTAGGTGTTGATTGCGTAGAGCGCCAGTCCGAACAGGCCGCCGCCAATCAGGCCAACCCAGAAACCCCAGCGATGCAGCGTGAACGAAATCACGAACGCGAATACAAGCCCAAGTACGAGATGCACGCCACTGCCAACGAGCAGCGCGGTGAGGTTCGGCGTCAGATCAGGATCGAACGCGCCGCGCCCGAGCACGATGGTCGCCAACAGGCGCGGAAGGCCAAACGCGTTTTCGTTCAAAAACTGCAACACGCCCATGCCCAGCAAAAGGCTCAAGACTGCCGCAATGAGACCGGCAATCGTCGCCGCGCGTTTGTCCATCTGGTTGCTCCCGTCAATATTCAGTTTTTTTGTTGCGACGATTGTAAGCTCGCGCTCTGGCCGCATACTAATAGGCATCAGTGCAATTTCGACGGAGCAGACTTATGGGATTTTTCGGAAAATCAACCTCAATGGTGAGCGCGGCCGACGCGTTGCCCGGACGGGCGCAGGCGATTACGGTGTCGCGCAAACATTTCGCCAATGGCAACGACATCGTCGCTCCGTTCCCCGAGGGCATGCAACTCGCCCAATTTGCCATGGGATGCTTCTGGGGGGCCGAGCGGGAGTTCTGGGAGCAAGCGGGCGTTTACTCGACGGCCGTGGGCTACGCGGGCGGCTTCACGCAGAACCCGACGTACCAGGAGACCTGCACCGGGCGCACTGGCCATACCGAGATGGTGCTGGTCGTCTACGACCCGGCGAAGGTCGGCTACGAGCAATTGTTGAAAGTGTTCTGGGAGGCGCACGACCCGACGCAGGGCAATCGCCAGGGCAACGACACCGGCAGCCAGTATCGCTCGGCGATTTATTGCTACACGCCGGAGCAGCGCGCAGCGGTTGAGGCGACGAAAGCCCAGTTTCAGGCGGCGCTGACAGCCCGCGGCCTCGGAAAAATCACGACGGAAATTTTGGGTGGAAAACCGGGTGAAGCCACGCCGCATTTCTTCTACGCCGAGGAATACCACCAGCAGTACCTCGCGAAAAATCCGGATGGGTATTGCGGATTGGCCGGTACCGGCGCGGTCTGTCCGCTGCCAACGGGGGCACGCGTAGCTGCTTGAGCGCGGCCCGCTGCCGCGAAATTGCACGCCGCCGCGGGTAGCATTTCGGCCATGAGCACAGAAAAATTCCGCATCGGCGTCGACCTTGGCGGCACCAAAATTGAGGTCGTTGCGCTAGCGTCTGATGGCACGATTGTGTGGCGTGAGCGGGTACCCACTCCCAAAGAGAACGCTGAAGCGATTTACGAAGCCATTGCCGCGCTCGTGTGGCGCGCAGAAAAAACGCTGGGCGCGGCGGCAAGCGTTGGCATCGGCACGCCGGGATCGCTTTCGCCGAAAACCGGTTTGCTGCGTGGCTCAAACACCGTCATGCTCAATGGTCAGCCGGTCAAACAGGCGCTGGAATCAAGGCTCAAGCGTGAGGTGCGCATGGCGAACGACGCCAATTGTTTCGCGCTCTCCGAGGCGGTGGATGGCGCGGGTCAGGGCGCGGCGAGCGTGTTCGGAGTGATCCTTGGAACGGGTGTAGGCGGCGGCGTTGTCATTAACGGGCAAATTGTGAATGGCTTGCATGCGATTGCTGGCGAATGGGGGCACAACCCATTGCCGTGGCCAACGTCCGACGAATT
>JAYWHV010000205.1:0-11343 GCA_043777615.1 Burkholderiales bacterium
AACGGCAGAACTAGGTCGGGGTTGACCCGGGCAAACTGGCTCCGGAAATCCTCCTGAATTCGCTTCAGCGCTTCGGGTGTGTCTGCCTCAAAGCGGAGCACGATCACAGGCGTGGTGTTGGACGCACGCGCAAGCCCGAAGCCGTCGGCGTATTCAACACGCATGCCGTCAATGGTTGCGATGCGGGTCGCGGTGGGGAATTTGGCGGTTGCTTTCAGCTGCTCCATCAACGTGAAATGTTCACCTTCGGCGCATTTCAAATTCAGTTCTGGCGTTGACGGCGCGTTGGGCAGATCCTCAAGCACCTTGCTCGCGTCGGCGGATTTGGAAACGATCTCCAGCAAGCGTGCGCCGCAATAAATCGCGTCATCAAAACCGTACCAGCGCTCCTTGAAGAAAATGTGTCCGCTCATCTCGCCCGCGAGCGGTGCGCCGGTTTCCTTGAGCTTCGCCTTGACCAGCGAATGGCCAGTCTTCCACATGAGCGGCACACCGCCGTGGTCGACGATGTACTTGTCGAGCAGGCGCGTGCATTTCACGTCGTAAATAATTGTTGCGCCAGGATTGCGCGAAAGCACATCACCCGCAAAAAGCATCATCTGCCGGTCCGGAAAGATCACTTCGCCGGACTTGGTGACGATACCCAGACGGTCGCCGTCGCCGTCGAAAGCCAGACCCAGTTCAACGTCGGTTTCCTTCACGACTTTGATCAGGTCTTCAAGGTTCTCAAGCTTCGAAGGATCGGGGTGGTGATTCGGAAAATTGCCATCAATTTCGCAGAACATTTCTACGACTTCACAGCCCAGTGCGCGGAATATTTTCGGAGCGAGGACACCTGCCGCGCCGTTGCCGCAATCGACTGCGATTTTCATGGGGCGTGAGAGCTTGGCGTCACCGACGATGCGGGCGACGTAAGCGTCGTTGATGTCGGCGGTTGACTGCGTGCCTTTGCCCGTTTTCACATCACCCGATTCAGCTCGGGTTTTCAGCGACAAAATCGTGTCACCCCAAATCGCCTCACCGGCGACGACCATTTTGATGCCGTTGTAGTCGGGTGGATTGTGGCTGCCGGTCACGCTGACGCACGATCCGGTGCCGAGTGCGTAACCCGCAAAGTACGACACAGGCGTCGGCGCCATTCCGATATCAATCGCGTTGCATCCGGTGGACGTGATGCCGTCGCGCAATGCCTGAGATAGCTCGGGGCCAGACAACCTTCCGTCGCGGCCCACCGCGATGGATGACGCACCGCGCTCCAGCGAGAGCGTTCCGAGTGACTGCCCAATCGCGTAAGCGATTTCCGGGGTCAGCGTTTTGCCAACAATGCCACGGATGTCGTAGGCCTTGAAAATTTCTGAGGGGAGTTGCATGAATGACTCTTGTTAGGATTTTTTGGTAGGACCGGCTCTGCCGCGACCCTGGTTCCGCTCGCTGCATCGGGTCGCGGCAGAGCCGCTCCGACGGGAAAAGATTGGCTATTTTGCCCTGATCCCGGCGGCGAAGAACTCACAAAGCCGCTCGGGCAGCCAGGAGAGCCTCCCCGGAAACGGGCCGGTGACGAAGCCGACATGGCCACCGTCGACCGGTTGTTCGAGCGTGACGTTGTCGGGGACCTCTGCCTCGTTTGGGAAAAGTGACGCCGGAACGAACGGGTCGTTCATCGCGTTCAGCAGCAAAAACGGGACTCGAATTTTCGCGATGAACCCGCGCGATGAAGCGCGGTAGTAGTAGTCCCAGCTGCTCGTGTAGCCGTGCATCGGCGCGGTGTAGTGCTCGTCGAATTGCGGAAAGTTCTTTGGCTTTGCGAGAAAGCCTTTCTCACGCAAATGCGGGTGTGCTTCCATGCGGCGCGAGTAGCTCTCGCCCATGGCGTCCATAAAGTATTTGTTGAAAATCCAGTTCTTGAAATGCAGGATGGCTTCGGCGGAAATGCCCAGATCGAGCGGGTTGGAAACCGACGCCGCTGCGCTCACAAATTCCTTTGCGGCCTCGCCTTCCTCGCCGCACCATTTGGTCAGGGCGTTGCCGCCCAGAGACACACCGACTGCGAACACAGTGCGCGCCGGGAAGCGTGAGCGCATCTCGCGCAAGACAATGTCGCAATGCTCACTGTCGCCCGAGTGATAGGAGCGTGGAAGACGATTCGGTTCGCCGGAGCACCCGCGAAAATGCGCGACGATCCCGGTCCAGCCACGCGCGTTGGCGGCGGCCATCGTTGTGCGGCAGTATTGCGAATCGCTGGAGCCTTCGAGTCCGTGAAAGAACACGAGCAACGGGCTGTCGCGATCAGCTGCGTCCGACCAGTCAAGGTCAATGAAATCACCGTCAGCCAGTTCCAGTCGCTCACGCCGATACGCGATTTTCGGTCGCGGTAACCACTGCGCGTAGATGCTTTGCAGGTGGCCAGTGGGCAGCCACCATGGGCGCTGATACGTTGATTCAATACAGGGCATAAATCGAGTGTAAGGGCTATGCTTGAGCGATGGATGCAAGCCTCATTCCCCCGTGGTCGGTTCTCAGCGTTTTCTTTGGTGCGAGCCTGCTGCTGGCCATCATTCCCGGCCCGGTGGTGCTCTACGTGGTGGCGCGCAGCCTGACGCAGGGACGTCGTTCCGGGCTCGTCTCGGTCGCGGGCGCGTCATGCGGCACGTTGGTGAACGCGTTTGCGACAGCGTTCGGACTTGCGGCCCTGTTTTCAACCTCGGCAATCGTTTACTCGGTTTTTAAGTACGCCGGTGCTGCGTATTTGATTTATCTGGGCGTCAGGACACTGCGTTCGAGTGTCGACGAGCGCGCTGGGGCTGCGGTCGACGAGGCCCTGCGCAGCGAACAGCAGCAACGTGCGCCTATGTGGCCGGTGTTTCGCGATGGCTTTATCGTGGCATTGTTCAACCCGAAGACGATTATTTTCTTTTCCGCATTTCTGCCGCAATTCATGACTGAACACGGCACTGGCAGCGCCGCCATGACGCAGGCTATGTTCCTGGGCGCGCTCTTCGTCTTGATCGCATCGGCCAGTGATGCGGTTTATGCCATCGCGGCGGGAACGATTGCGCCGTGGCTTTCGAAGCATCAAGGCGCGGGCCGCGCGGGCCGCACCATCGCGGGATGCTCGTTCATCGGGCTTGGCGTGTTTGCGGCGTTGTCGGGCCGCAAAACCTAGCGGCTATACGCGTGCCGCGCTACTCGGGCTGTGCGAGCCGCCGCTTCTGAACATCCGCTGCCAATTGCCGCAATACCACTTCTGTTGCTGTCCAGTCGATGCAGGCGTCGGTGATGGACACACCGTAGGCGAGCTCTTTTCCGGGGATTAGATCCTGTCGCCCGGCATTTAAGTGCGACTCGATCATCACGCCGAAAATGCGTTCGTCTCCTGCGGCCATCTGACGTCCAACATCGGCTGACACCTCGATTTGCTTGTCGTGCTGCTTGCTCGAATTTGCGTGCGAGAAGTCAATCATGATGTGTTGCGGCAAACCGGCCTTGGCGAGTTCCTGCCCCGAAGCCTCGACGCTGGCGGCGTCGTAGTTCGGACCTTTGCCGCCGCGCAGAATGACGTGGCAGTCTTCGTTGCCGTTGGTCGAGATGATGGCGCTGTGACCGCCTTTGGTGACGGAGAGGAAAAAGTGCGGTGCGGCTGCCGCCTTGATCGCGTCGACCGCGATTTTGATGTTGCCGTCGGTGCCGTTTTTGAAGCCCATCGGGCAGCTCATTCCCGAGGCGAGTTGGCGATGTACCTGGCTCTCGGTTGTCCGCGCGCCAATCGCGCCCCATGAGATGAGGTCGGCGTAATACTGCGGCGTTAAGGTGTCGAGGAATTCGGTGGCCGCCGGAACACCCAGTTCGTTGATGTCGAGCAGCAGTTCGCGCGCGAGACGCAGCCCGTCGTTGATCTTGAAGCTGCCGTCAAGGAACGGGTCATTGATCAGACCTTTCCAGCCGACGGTTGTGCGTGGTTTTTCGAAGTACACGCGCATCACGACGATGAGATCGTGCGCCAGTTCGTCGCGCAGAACTTTCAGCTTCCTGGTGTATTCGAGCGCGGCTTTTTTGTCATGCATCGAGCAGGGGCCGACAATCACGACGAGGCGATCGTCCGCGCCGTGCAGCACTTTGTGAATGTCGCGCCGGGTATCAAACACCAGTTGCTCGACCGCTTCGCTCGGCTTGAATTCGCGCAGAAGATGCGAGGGTGGGGCGAGCTCGAATATGTCCTTGATGCGGACGTCGTCGACCTGACGATTCAATATAGCGGGCGTGGCGGGCATAGTCATTCCTTGTTGCAATGCAATGATTTTACGACAAGCAAGGAAATTGCTTTGCAGCTAACAATATTGCTAACTTTAAGAATAAACCGCTGATCTATCGGTGATGTGCGCAATTTAATGTCAATTTTTAGTATTTGCAGATGGCAGCTTTTAGCTAGGAATGCCAGTCCGTTGGGGCTAAGCGACGAAAAAGCCGATAGTCGATTTTGTAAAAAAATAGACGATAACCCCAATGCAATGGTCGTTTCAACGGAAAGCTGTCTATCGCCAGAACAAAAAAAACCCGCCAAAGGCGGGCTTGAGATGTTGCACGAAGCGCAGGGAGGAACTGCTTTCGTACGCGCCAGCCACGCGGGGAGCATGGTGGCGTTTGCCAACGGCGCTCCCAGTCGCAGGGCGCGATACGGGTGCAGCACATCGGCGACGCGGCTATTCAGGGGAGAGATAGCCGCATCAAACCCGTTTCAGTCGAGGTTGAACACAGGTTCATTAGTAAAGACGTGGTTTCAGTGCGCAAAGCGACATCGCGCGGCGACAGACCCAAAAAATCGTCTAGAAAGCGAGCCCCGTCAGCGCCGCCGGAATCTCAGTGCTCGTCACAGAACCCACCCGAGTGTCGATTTTTCCGAGAAACGCTTTCAAAGCCGCCTCAATTTCGGGCGTGTCCCGCGCCAGCTGTAGCTCCACCAGATAGGTGCCGACCTGCCGCAGGCGGTGATCCGCCGGCAGTTCCCTGGGGATCGCGTCAATGGCGTCTTTCGACAGCGTGGCGGCGTTTGCGTCGCCGGCCAACACGCAGAAGACGGCGGCCCGCAGTTTGTAGGAGGCGAGCACATAGCCGCGGTTATCCGCGCCCCAGGCGGCGACCGCTGCCAGCGCTGATTTGCAGGCCTCAGCGTTCTGGCCAGCTGTGCCCTGCAGCATGGCTTGAAGGATGAATCGGCGCGAAGCTTCGGTGCGTCCGATCTTCGCGAAATCGGCTGAAGGGGGCGTTTCGGCGACGATCGCGGTCGCTGTGCCGTCGACTTTTCCGAACGTCAATTCCACTAAGGCCACGCGCTGACGAAACCGTCGCTTTTGATCGGCCGTGGCGCTTGCGGTGTCCAGCGCTGCAAAGGCATCAGCCAAGCGCCTGGCCTCGGTCAAGGTGGCCGCCTTATCCAGCATCAAGTAGCGGGTTCGTACTTCGAGCATATCGAGCTCGCCAAACACGACGGCAGCGGCGTCGGCGGTGGGCGCGGCGCGCAGACGCGCCAGCCGCTCTTCGTAGGTCGCCAGCGCGCCCTGGGGCTCGCCGAAGCGGTTGTAGAAGAAACCAAGGTCGCGCAGTGCGTCCAGACTGTTGGCGTTGAACTTTCCGGCAAGCTCATCCCACTGCCGAATCGAATCCCGCAAAAGGAGCTCTACACCGGTCGGATCGCCCGCCTGAACTTGCTCGAACGCGCCGTTGGTCAACGCATTGAGCGCCACCCGCTTGGCATGGGGCGGCGGATTTTCGAGTATCGGCCGCACCTTTTTGTGCACGGCCAGCGCTTCGGCTCGACGCCCTTCCCGGCTGAACATGAGCGCACGGTCAACCTCTGCCTCGGCCACGAGCCACTGCTCCAGCGGTTCGCCGCGAACCAGGGTCAGGTATTTATCAAACTCTGCGTTGCTTTCGGCAAAGCGCCGCAACTCGGCAAGCATATTGGCGCGCAGCAAAATCGCCTCGCGCCACCAGGTTTGCACTGACGGCGGGGGGCCTTTGTCGATGGCCTGTTCGACGAGCGGCAAAGCCGCCGCCGTCTCGTCGATCCAGTACATGATGTCTGCCAGCAGAAACTTCGCGCGTCGCGTCGCCTCGGCGTGATCGCCGTAGAGTTTTTCGCTGAGCAACACCGAGCGTCGCGCGACCGGAAGCGCTTCCTTGAAGCGCGATAACCGGCGCAGCGTCGTCGCCACATGCACGCCCACCTGTTGTTCAACACTCGGGTCGTCGGCAAACTTGCTCGCGAGGTCCTTTTGCGCCTGTTCGATCAGCGTGAGCACGGTGGGCCACTGACCGCCATGCACGTCCGGGTCGGCGCTGCGGAGCAGCTCGACCAGGTAGTCGGCAGTCTTGACTGCCCGAGCGGCCTCCACACGGGCCCGGTCGTATTGCCACATAGAGAAGCCAAGACCGGTCACCAGCGCAACAAATAACGACGTAGTCAGGCTGACTGGCAACCAGTTTCTACGCAGCCACAGACGGGTTCGATAGCTTCGATCCTCACGCCGTGCCGAAATCGGGCGATGCGCCATCCAGCGCGTGAGATCGGCGACGAACGCTTCCATCGTACGGTAACGATCCGCCGGGTCGATGCGAATGGCGCGGGCAATAATCGCGTCAATGTCGCCCTCCAGCCGAAGAACGTTGCTCGGCGCTGGAATATTGTCCTTGACGGTGGCGTGATCGTGGTGAGTGGCTGCGTGAGAGACCCGCTCCGGCGTCGTGTGCAGCACCGCGTATTCGAGCGCGGCACGGCCCGATTTTTCCGGCAGGTGAGCGCGGCGCCCGGACAACAAGTGATAGGCAAGGCTGCCAAGCGAATAGATATCGCTTGCCACGCCGGTCGCCTCGCCGCTGATTTGTTCCGGGGCGGCGTACTCGACCGTCAGCCCGCGGCCACCCATTTTCGTCGCTTCAGACGTGGTGGCTTCGTCTTTTTCGGTCTCATCGAGCAGACCGGCGACGCCGAAGTCGAGGAGTTTGGCGTGACCGCCCGGCGTCACAAGCACGTTCGACGGTTTAAGGTCGCGATGAACGACGAGCTGCGAATGCGCGTACGACACGGCTTCGCCAATTTCGCGAATGAGTTCGACGCGCGCTTCGACGGTGCTCGCGTGTTCCGCAACGTAATTCAGAAGAGGCTGGCCGTCGACATATTCGAGCACCAGAAACGGTTGCCCGAACAAGCGCCCGGCGTCAATGAGCCGTGCGATGCCGGGATGGTTGAGCCGCGCCAGGAGCGAACGCTCCTGCGCGAATCGCGCCTCAAAGCGCTCGGTGTCGCCATCAGCGCGCAGAAATTTGACTGCGGCTTTGGCCTGATACAGCCCGTCCGCGCGGGTGGCGAGCCAGACCTCGCCCATGCCGCCGACGCCAATGACTTCCTGCAAACGCCACGCGCCGCAGAGCTCGCCAGCGTGGCGGCGCTCTTGCGTGCGCGAACGCTCGGCCCGAAGCGCTCGCTGGAGAAGGTGATCGAAGCCACGCTCGCCACCGTCACCCAGCACCGGGGCTAAATGAGTGGTGAGCCCGGAGGACGTCTTGGTGGCAGCTCCCGCAGGCGGGTGGCGAACAAAACTGGTGGCAAGCGTTTGCGCCTGCGCACGACCCAGCAGTTTGCGCACTTCCTGCGCGACTCGTGGATCGCGATCATGCAACGATTTGACGAACGCGGGACGGTTGATTTCGTCACACTCCAGCGCCTCGTCAAACGCCGCGTTAACCGCCTTCCAGAAAGCCGCATCAAAGGCTGAATCGTCAGACGTCGGTGCGGGCGGCGCGGGTGGGGAAATAGGCGGTTCGGCGGGTGTCATCGCCTTGAGACAGACGAGATTGGCAAAAATTGTGCGTCAGTTGTCCGCTTAGGGACAATCTGATTCACGGGGGCGAAACATCAAGCCATTCGGCGAGCAAGGCGCGCGCTTTGGTGATTTCGCGATTTACGGTTCGGGTTGAAATTTCGCGTGCTTCCGCGGTTTCGACAATCGTCATGCCGCAGAAAAAATGCAGCTCGGCCGTGTGATACATGCCCTCGTCAACGGCTTTAAGCCGCTCCAGTGCGCGATCCAGCGAAATGACGTCCACCGCCGACATCAGGGCGTCGGCCGAGGATTCTGCGTGCGACATGGTCAACAATGTCGCGCCGCCACCGCGCTTCTCGGCGTCACGGGCGCGCACAAAATCGATGACGATCGAGCGCAACACTTTGCCTACGTAGGCAAAAAACTGCACGCGCGTGTTGCCCTGCAAACCCTCGCGCTCGGCCATCCTCATGAAGCCCTCGTGCACCAGCGCCGTCGCGTTGAGTCCGGTCACGCCACCGACCTGAGCGAGACGCGACCGTGCCACCCGTTTGATTTCGGGATACAGTTCCGCATAGAGCGAGCTCATGGCGTCGGTGTCGCCACCGGCCGCACGCTCGAACAGGTCTTGGGTAACTTTTGGCATTGTTTTTTGAGTAATTACGTCTTTTTAACGTTTTGCCGGAGTAAACGGGCGAGATTTTGCCAAGGCTTGGCGCCTGCGGTATCGATTTATTGCAAGACCGCGACATTTTTCCTGAAAGCGACGAGGTGGCCTACATGACACGACAGGTTTTGCGCAACGCGCGGGTGTTTGACAGTGAGACGGGGGTCGTGCAGCCGCAGGGCACGATCGTGATTGTCGACGGACGCATCGTTTCGGTGTCGGTTGGCGAAATTTCGACCGATCTCAGCGACAGCGTCGACCTGAAGGGGCGCATCGTGCTGCCGGGGCTGATCGATTGTCATGTTCATGTGATGGCCGTACACCACGATGTCTGGCAGCTTTCGATGCAGCCGCCCTCGCTTATCACAGCGCAGGCAAAGTGTGTTCTTGAAGGCATGCTCATGCGTGGCTTCACCACCGTTCGCGACGCGGCCGGTGCAGACTACGGCGTGCAGCTGGCGGTCGAGCGCGGCTACTTGCGCGGGCCACGACTTTTTATCGCGGGTCGCCCGCTGTCGCAAACGGGTGGTCATGCCGACATTCGTCCTCGCGGCGTTAAGGAATTTATCTGTACCTGCGCCGGGTTGGGCCTGTTTCCGGCGCTGGCCGACGGGGTGCCGGAGGTGCGTCGTGCGGTGCGCGAGGAGCTGCGCCACGGTGCCAACCAGATCAAGATCATGGCGGGTGGCGGCGTCGCGAGCCCGACCGATCCGATTGATGGCACGCAATACTCGCTCGAGGAAATCACCGCCGCCTGCGAAGAGGCGTACGCCGCCAACACCTACGTGATGGCGCACGCGTATTCGCCCCGCGCCATCACGCGCGCCGTGCAATGCGGCGTGCGCTCGATTGAGCACGGCAATTTGCTCGATGAAGCGACGGCGAAGGTGATGAAGTCCGAAGGCGCGTTTCTGGTGCCGACGCTGGCGACTTACGCGGTGCTGGCAGAAGAGGGCAAACGCCTGGCATGGAGCGATGAAATGCTCGGCAAACTTGATCGGGTGAAAGACGCAGGCACGCGCGCGATCGCGATTGCAAAATCGATGGGCATTCCGATTGCATTCGGTACCGATTTGTTAGGTGCGATGCATCCGCAACAGGCCATTGAATGGCGACTGCGCTCGGCGGTGCAATCGCCCGTGGAAATCTTGCAAAGCGCGACCAGTGTGGCGGCGAAGTTGCTCAATCAGTCGGGAAAACTGGGCGTGATTGCGCCGGGCGCACATGCCGATCTGGTGGTCGTCCACGGCGATCCGACGCTGGACATTTTGCTGATGACTGATCCCGAGAAGAACTTTGTCGGCGTGATGAAGGCTGGGGTTTGGGAAAAGGCTTTGGCGCTGGCATAGCGGTTTCGGCATTTATCGCTGCGCTGCCAACGTAACAGATTTTGCGTGAATAGACGGCTGCACGAGGGATAGAGCCAAAAAATGCAAGTAGTCGACTATGACTAAAAGCGGGCTATAGCCCAAACACATAGGGCCTGACAAACCAAAGCTGCTTCGCATCACGATGAAAGAAAGGCACCCGAAGGTGCCTTTCTTGCTTCCGCATTAACGCTTACGAGCCGCCGCCAGAAACCCTGGCAAATCGCGCTTCCGGACGATCATCCGAGCGATGAATCGTGGTGACCTCCTTCTTCATCGCCCATGGACGAATCTGGTGATGCAGCGTGACGTAATAGCTCTCTTCCTTGGTGCGCTCAAGCGCGCGGCGGATGAGGGCGTTGCGCTTCGTGACATCGGGTTCGGTCTTCAACTGGTCGATGATGGCGTCAAGACGGGTATCGCTCATGCGGCCGAGGTTGAAGTTGCCGTCAGCGCCCGTGGTTTTGGTGCGAACCAGCGATTGCAGCGAATATAGCGCGTCGTAGGTTGCCACGCCCCAGCCGAGCATGTAAACGCTCGAATCGAAGTTTTGAATTTTCGCAATGTACGGCGCAAAATTCATTGAATTCAACTTCGGCTTCATTCCGATTTTGGCCCACATGGCAACAACTGCCTGACAGACTTTTTCGTCGTTGACGTAGCGATTGTTCGGACAGTCGAGCGTCAACTCGAAGCCGTTCGGATAGCCCGCTTCTGCCAACAGCTTTTTGGCTTTTTCGGGGTTGTATTCGGCCTTGTCGATGTCCGCAGAATGGCCATTCACGCCAGGAGCCACCATGATGCCTGCCGGCACCGAGAGGCCACGCATGATGGCTTTCTTGATGGCGTCGCGGTCAACAGCCAGCGAGAGCGCTTCACGTACGCGCTTGTCCTTGAACGGATTTTTGCCTTTGACGTTGGTGTACTTTGCCTCATCGCTGAACTGATCCATGCCGAGGAAGATGGTGCGCACTTCAATGCCTTCCATCACGCGCAGTTTGGGGTCCTTCTTCAGGCGCTCTACGTCTTGCGGAGGAACCTCGGTCACCAGATCAACGTCACCGGCGATCAGCGCAGAAATTCGCGTGGCATCGGCCTTGATCGGCAGGTAGTTGTAGGCGGTCACATTGCCGTCTTTTTTGCCCCACCAGCCGGCGTTGTCGGTGAATTCAATTTTCTGCTCAGGCGCCCAGCTCTTCCACATGTAGGGACCAGTGCCCATTGCGTTACGCGAGGCGAAGGTGTCTTCCTTCGCCTTGTAGTCCTGAATGTTGGTCGCCTTGTTCTTCTCCGCCCACGCCTTGCTCATGATGCGGAAATCGATGATGTTCCTGAGCAGAATCGGGTTCGGCGCCGGCATGATGAAGTCGACGGTGAAGTCGTCGATCTTTTTGACCTCGCCGATGCCCGCGACGTAGATCTGCATCGTGCCCTGCGGCTGCTTGATGCGGTTGAAACTGAACACGACGTCGTCGGCGGTGAACGGCGTACC